>DATAWF010000118.1:0-9402 GCA_036267335.1 Acidobacteriaceae bacterium | reverse complement strand
GCCCGCTCTTACCAAAACTCGCTAGAACGCGAACAACAACTCGATCCCTGGCTGCATGACTACAACTTCCATCGCCCTCATGCCAGCCTCAACCTCAACTCTCCAGCTTCCCGCGCTGGCTTGAATCGGAACAACCTCTTGAGCCTCCACACCTAGAGCATTTCTCCTGATGGTGTAGAGCAGAAAACGGAGCCTAACGCAGCCATTCCATCGAAGAATGGCTGCACATAGCAACCATCACCACTCCATAGCTTCAGGAGAAATGCTCTAGCGTCGGCCTCTCGCATCCTCGGCTTGCGATGGGTCGAAAGCCGCGCGCATCGGGAGTTGGTTTTGTTTTGGGCTAACCCGCTGGCTTGCTAGCTCGGATTTTTCACAGAGTGTAGCCAAAACTGTCATCCCGAGCGCAGCATGACGATTTTTGTCATGCGGAGTCGAGGGATCTGCTTTTGGGTTAGCAGAGCGAAGCAGCCGGAAAAGTAAGCAAAAAGCAGATCTCTCCGCTGCGCATGAGGACTTTCGCCCTCATGCTTCGGTCGAGATGACAGAACTGCCCGTGGATGACCGAGAACTGTGAGAAATTGCCGCTGGCTCGCCGGCTCCCCGACTTTGCCGATTCGCTGCCTGTCTCACGATCGGATCTTCATTCATTGCCGAATGGCATGACGCGGCCCGTCCAATAGAAGGAGGTGATACGGCGGAATGGAAGTGTGGTTCCAGGCTTTTCACGGCTCTACCCAGCCGTTTCCCCCACTAGAGGTCGCCATCAAGCTCGCGGTCACTTTAGCCTTGGGCCTTCTCGTCGGCATGGAGCGCGAGTGGTCGAACAAAGACATCGGCGCCCGGACCTTCGCCATGACCGCCCTGTTGGGATTCCTGGGCTCCGTCCTGGGAACGCTGCCCCTGCTGATTGCCGGCATTGCCGTGCTCATCCTGATCGCTTTCGCGAATTTGCGGGGCATTCAAGCCGCCCGCAAGCTTGAAGCGACGACTTCCGTCGCGCTCGTTGTCATCTTTCTTCTCGGCGCCTTCGTGGCCGAAGGGCATCTCTTTACACCCGTCTCCTGCGCCATCCTCGTGGCCATGCTGCTGGCGCTCAAGCCGCAAATCCGCGCCTTTGCCGGTGGACTCACCCAGCAAGAGGTTCGCAGCGCAATCATCCTGGCGCTCTTGGGATTCGTTGTCTGGCCTCTCTTGCCCAATCGCTTTGTCGATCCCTGGCGCCTGATCGAGCCGCGCGGAGCTTGGATCATCGTGGTCGTGATCGCGTGCCTGGGTTTTCTAAATTATGTTTTGTTGCGCGTCTATGGATCGCGCGGCCTTTATCTCACGGCGATTCTGGGCGGCTTGGTCAATTCCACCGCTTCTGTAGCCGAGCTGTCCTCGACTCTCGCCGAAAGCGGAGATTATGTATCTCTGACCGTGCCTGTAGTGCTGCTCACATCGGTCGCGATGTTTTTGCGCAATCTTCTGATCCTTGCCATCTTTGCCCCCCAGGCCATTCGCACCGCGGCCCTGCCTCTCGCGGCGATGAGCGCGGTGGCGGCCTATTGGATTTATCGCGACCACACGCGCGCCGAAAATGTGACGCGCGAGTTTTCGCTCGACCTGGCCTCGCCTGTTTCTCTAAAGAGGGTATTGAGCTTCGCCTTGCTCTTTCTCGGCGTCCAGGTGCTGGCGAATCTGGCCGAGAGGTTGGCCGGCGGCGCGGGCTTCCAGATTGTGAGCGTGCTCGGCGGCTTGGTCAGTAGCGCGAGTACCACGGCCGCCTCCGCGAACATGGCGATGCACCACATCGTAACTACAGGGCAAGCCGGAATCGCCGCGGTTGTGACCTCCATGGCGAGCGCGCTCGCGGATTTGCCGATCGTCAGGCGCCAGATCAAAAACCGGGCGGTGGTGCGGGAGCTTACCATCTCCTCTTTGCTTCAGGTCGTCGTCGGAATTGGGATCCTTCTCCTGCAGACCAGGGTTCTGGCGCTGGCCCGGTGGCTGCGGTGACCTTCGCGCTGCTGCATCGCATCGTCATCGGCCTCTGGCTCACGATTGCCGCGGTCTGGCTGGTTGGGGCTTTCACCGCGAAGCCCGCCGAGCGGAGGCAATCGGCTGGCTCGCGCGGGCTTCACATGGTCTTTGCGATCGTGGCCTATGTCATAGGATTTTCGAAAGGCCTTGAGCATACCGCGCTGGCGCGCAAGTTTGTGCCGCCGTCCCAGGTTGTCGTCGCCGTCGCTCTACTCTTCGTGATCGCAGGCATCGCCTTCGCAATCTGGGCCCGGTTTGCTCTAGGCCGCAACTGGAGCGGACAGGTAACAATCAAGCAGGACCACACTCTCATTTTGCGCGGGCCCTACACCATCGTCCGCAATCCCATCTATTCTGGCCTTCTCCTGGCGATGCTCGGTTCCGCGATCGCCTATCGGGAGTTTCGCGGTTTGATCGCGTTGGGGCTCGTGCTGGTGCTCCTCCTGTTCAAAATCCGCATCGAAGAGAGATTCATGTCGCAGCGTTTCGGGGAGCAATACGCAGCCTACAAGCGCCAGGTAAAAGCGCTCATTCCCTTCGTCTATTAGCTTCCGTCGGGATTTTCACGGCAAGCGGCATGCGCTGAAATGCAACGCCGTCGTCCGGGTCCGCGTCCCACTTGAGCGTTTCCAGATCGTTAAGCTGACTGCTTTGCCATGAGCGAGGTTCTCGAGTCCAAAATTCCCGCGCGCTTGGATCGCTTGCCGTGGTCTCTCTGGCATTGGTTGATCGTGACGGCTTTGGGAATCACCTGGGTGTTGGACGGGCTCGAGGTCACGCTCGCCGGCACCATCGGAGGGGTTCTCAAGGACGCTCTCCACATGACCGACGCCCAGGTGGGAGACTCGGCGACCTTCTATCTGGCTGGTGCCGTCCTTGGCGCCCTCTTCTTTGGCTGGGCGACGGACCGTCTCGGCAGAAAAAAGCTTTTCTTCGTCACCCTGGCGGTCTACGTGCTGGGGACTGTGGCTACCGCTTTTTCCTGGAATTTTTCAAGCTACGGGTTCTTCCGCTTCGTGACCGGCCTGGGCATTGGAGGCGAATACTCGGCGATCAACTCGGCCATCGATGAACTGATTCCTGCGCGATTGCGCGGCCGCATCGATCTCATCATCAATGCGGTCTATTGGCTGGGCGCCGCTCTCGGGGCGGGCGGCGCCATTTTGCTCTTCAGCCGCGTCGGCGGCCATTGGCTTGACCCGCGATTCGCATGGCGGTTCGCCTTCGGCATCGGAGCGGTCTTGGGCTGCGGAATCCTCTTTTTGCGTCACTTTGTCCCGGAGAGCCCGCGCTGGCTGGTCATTCATGGAAGAAACGAAGAGGCCGAGAAGACCGTATCCGCGATCGAGCAGGAAGTCGAGGCCGAGACATCCGTTCGGCTTGAGGACCCCGGCGGCGATCCGATACGAATTCAGACCCGGACTCACACTTCCTTCGCCGAAATATGGAAAGCGATCGCCATCGATCACCGGTCGCGCTCCCTGCTCGGCCTCGTGTTGATGGTCGCGCAAGCCTTCTTCTACAACGCCATCTTCTTCACCTACGCCTTGGTGCTCGAGAATTACTATCGCGTGCCCGCGATTCGAGTTGGCTACTACATTCTTCCATTCGCCATAGGCAATGTTCTCGGACCGCTCCTGCTTGGCCACCTCTTCGATACCGTCGGGCGCAGAACGATGATCTCGCTGACCTATGCGGCGAGTGGAATTTTGCTTGCGCTTTCCGGATGGATGTTCGATCGCGGCATGCTTACCGCAGTGAGCCAGACCGTCTGCTGGACTGCCGTCTTCTTTGTCGCCTCTTCTGCCGCTAGTGCCGCCTATCTCACCGTAAGCGAAATTTTCCCGCTGGAAGTTCGAGCCATGGCCATCAGTGTCTTTTATGCCTTTGGAACCCTGGCCGGCGGAGTGGGAGCTCCCGCGCTTTTCGCCGTACTCATTGAGAGCGGCTCGCGCAAGCATTTGTTTTGGGGTTATCTCGGAGCAGCAGCGCTCATGCTCGCCGGCGCTGCAACGGAGATCGTTGTGGGAGTGAACGCCGAGCGCCAGCCGTTGGAAGCCATCAGCGTTCCGCTTTCGTCGCGATCCTGAAGCGCGGAAGCCGCCGGTAGAGCGCGTTTCAAGGAACGTGCAACTGTTGAAAGGGAAGGGCTTCCACCGGGAAGGCAACACCCGAAATCCCCTCGCCATCGCATACAAAGGAGCTGGCTTCGAGCGGCGGCTTCCGGGAGGTCGGGGCTTATGATCATCATCGTCGTCGCTGTGGTAGCTGTAGTCGTTCTTTTTGGAATAGGAGTGATTGCATTTTTCGCGAGCGGCGTTCGCGAACGCCGGCGTACGACTTCACCTCAGCCGCGGACGCCGCCGGTGGGTCCAACGCATTTCGAGCCCCATCAGCCGTCAAGGTAGCATTCACCATGAAGGGGAGCCTTACAGTTATAGTTCGTCCCGCTGCCGTCATTCCGATCGGCCCATCGTCCTAGACCCTTGACGCAGCAAGCTTGCTTGCTGCGTGGGAAAGGGCTTTTGTTTGTTTCCATCCCGTACGCTTTCTTTCCCCGCCCCAAGTTTGGGAGCGCACAACTGGCGTTTTTTTTGCGCCGGGAGACCCCAAAACTCAAAGTTTGATCAACATCTCCCCGCGACCCCCTCACGGAGAGCGTTGGCAGTTCTTCCTGAAGGCCTTCATTTGCGGGGGGTGGAATTGAGAACGAGATCCGGATAGCTCCGGTAAATCCTTGCCAACGCTTTGGTATTTGCGCCGCCTGGGTGTAATATGAACTAAACCGTTCAGTATTGGTGCCGAGGTGGCAAGATGATACGCGTCGAAAATCTGGTGAAGAAGTTCGGAGACTTCACCGCCGTGAAGGATATTTCCTTCGAAGTGAAGCAGGGGGAGATCTTCGCTTTCTTAGGTCCCAATGGAGCGGGCAAGACGACGACGATCAAAATGCTGACCACGCTCTTGCGGCCGACCAGCGGAATACTTGAGCTCGATGGGATGGATCCGGCTGCAAAGCCGAAAGAGGTGCGGAAGCAGTTCGGCATCGTCTTCCAGGACCCCAGCCTCGATGCGGAACAGACCGCCTGGGAGAACATGGACCTGCATGGGATTCTCTATCATGTTCCGCGGAAGATCCGGCTGGAGCGTACGGAGAAGCTGCTGAAGCTCTTCGAGCTCTGGGACCGCAAGGACAGTTATGTGAAGACGTTTTCGGGTGGAATGAAGCGGCGCCTGGAGATTGCCCGCGGCTTTCTTCACACACCCAAGATCCTGTTCTTGGACGAGCCAACCCTAGGCCTCGATCCGCAGAGCCGCAATCAGCTCTGGACACACGTCAAGGCGTTGAATGAGGCCGAGAAGACGACTGTCTTCTTGACCACCCACTACATGGATGAAGCCGACAGGGTAGCGCACCGCATCGCCATCATGGACCACGGCACGATCGTGGCCCAGGGAACCTCTGCCGAGCTCAAGGAGCAGACGAAGAGCGATTCGCTCGAAGCTGCATTCCTGGCGCTGACCGGGACTTCGCTGCGCGACGAGAACGCGGACGCAAAAGCCGCGCTGCGGCAAGCAGCGCAAATGTGGAGGAGGCGGTAATGGGAGCGATTTATATCCTCTGGTTGCGTGAGTTGAAGCGATACTTCCGGTCGCGTGTGCAGATTGTGGTTTCCCTCGGGCAGCCCTGCTTGTATCTGTTGGCCCTCGGCTTCGGCATGGGGCCCGTCTTCCGGGCGGCGGGGCGCGGGAGCTACCTCCAGTTTGTCGCGCCGGGCGTCATCGGGATGACCGTGCTATTCAGCTCGGTCTTCTCCGGAATCGCGATGCTGTGGGACCGGCAGTTCGGCTTCCTCAAAGAGACTCTGGTCGCTCCAGTCTCGCGCATGCAGATCATGGTCGGGCGCACGCTCGGCGGCGCAACCGTCGCCATCCTGCAGGGCACGCTGGTTCTTGTGGTCTGCCTCCTTGCCGGATTCCGCCCTCACTCCTGGTTCGCTCTTCCGGTCGCATTCCTGTTTGTCGTCCTGATTGCCGTGGTGTTTGGCGCGTTGGGGATGGGGATAGGGTCCGTCCTTCAGGACATGCAGGGCTTTCAGCTCATCATGAACTTTCTCGTAATGCCGACCTTCTTTCTCTCGGGTGCGCTCTTCCCCCTCGAGGGTCTGCCGAAGGTGATGGCCGTGATCACCCGGATCGATCCACTTACCTACGGTGTCGACGGCCTGCGCGGAGCTCTCCTCCAGGTATGGACTTTTCATGCGGCGCTCGATGTGGCCGTATTGGGCGCGGTGGCGCTGGTATTTTTGAGTGTGGGGGCGTATCTCTTCTCGAAGATCGAAGCGTAGCGATGGCTAGAACAAGGAGCGCGGAGGCGCATAAGAAGGTTCTGGAGGCGGCAGCGGAGCTCTTTGCCGATCAGGGCATCGATGCGACCAGCATGGACGCGATTGCCGAGAGCTCCGGCGTCAGCAAAGCCACCATCTACAAGCACTGGCCCGACAAAGACGCATTGTCCCTTGAGGTGATGGGCTACATTCATGGTCTCGATGAGGCACGGCCCAGGTTCGAGTCGCAGGATTTTCGCGCCGATATGCTCGCGCAGCTCATCTATGAGCCCGCCGCTCACCGCAAGGCTCTCAAGGAGCGCATCTGGCCGCACTTGATGGCGTATAGCTCGCGCAACGAAACCTTCGGCAATGCCTGGCGTGCCCGGGTGATGGAGCCGTCGCGCAGCGCTCTTATCGCCATGATCGAACGCGGTGAGCGTCTGGGCATCTTGCGGCCGAAAGTCGACCGCGAGGTGGCGCTCGCCATGCTCCTCGGGCCGATGTTTTACAAGCGTGTTTTCGTAAAGCGCCTGGGACGCCCGCTGCCCAGGAGTCTCGATACCTATGTCGTCGATGGATTTCTGGCGCTCTTTGGCACCGCTGCAGGCAAGGAGAGCTCCTTCAATTGTCCACCCAATAGACGATAGTGTATGATCTCGCCGTTTTCACACCGGAACAAAAGATACGGCTTATGCTGGGCGCGCCTTCGATGGAGCCGGTTCCTCCGCTGTTTTTGAGGCCATTCTTTTGAACGGCAACGAAAAGCGATTCGGCAGGAGCATATGACATTTCTATCTGAGAAGTTTTCCAGACGTACTCTGGTCCGGAATGCCGGCTTTGCGGCGGGCGCCGGCCTCCTCGGTCTCGCAGGAAGCGAGAACGGCCAGACTCAAACGGCCGGCCCTGCCGGAGAGACCCGGGCCCTCGCGCTCATCGGAGATCGCCACCACTTCGCCGACTACATTCGGGTAAGCCTCGACAGGGTTTTCAAGGATCTGAACATTCCCATCGACTACACCGTGGAATACGACAAGATCTCCGCGGACCGGCTCAAGAACTACCGCCTCTTTTTGATCTTGCGGGATGGCGTGATCTGGCCGAATGGCTACCTCGGTCCGGATGCATGGTCGGAGTATTCCAAGGACCTCGAGAATGCGAGCGATTTCCCGAACCAGAATTCCGTGCCGTGGATCACTCCCGAACAGGGGGCGGCCATGAAGAATTTTGTCAGTCAAGGAAACGGCTTCTATGCTCTGCATTGTTCCAGTCACATCTCGCTCAGCTCCAAGGACTATCGCGACATGATGGGCGGAGCATTTATCGGTCATCCTCCGCTGCGGCCCTTCCGCGTCCGTGCCACCCAGAACGCCCATCCCATCACCCAGGGCATCGGCGAATTCATGGTCAACGACGAGCAGCATTACGTCGCATATGACAAGGACCCCAAATATCAGATCCTCGAAGCCGAAAATATCGACGGCCTGACATTTGGGGAGCGTGGAACCAAATCGAACATTGGGTGGGCATACGATTATGGCCAGGGACGCGTCGTGTTTACCGCCGTGGGCCACACGAATCATGCGATGTGGGTTCCTCAATACCTCGAAATCCAAAAGAGATCGGTGAAGTGGCTTCTGAAGCAGATTTAGCAAGGCAATTTGCGGAAGGTGTCTGCGAACGGCGGCTCTTCGATTGTCCGGTGAACGGACGATAGTGTATGATCGTGCCGTTTTTGCACCGGAATAAAAACATACAGCGTATCTTAGGCGCGCGCCTCTGGTATGTCCTTGGCGGCCCCGGCACTCTTTGAGGCTATTCTTTTGAGCGGTAACGAAGAACGATTCGGCAGGAGCATATGACATTTCTATCTGAGAAGTTTTCCAGACGTACTTTGGTCCGGACTGCCGGCCTCGCGGCGGGCGCCGGGTTCCTCGGTCTTGCGGGCAGCGAGATCGGTCAGACGCAAGCGGCCGGCCCTGCCGGAGAGACCCGGGCTCTCGCCCTCATAGGAGATCGCTTTCACAACGCCGATTACATTCGGGTGAGCCTCGACAAAGTCTTCAAGGATCTGAACATCCCCGTCGACTACACCGTGGAATACGACAAAATCTCCGCCGACCTGCTCAAGAACTACCGCATCTTTTTGATCTTGCGGGACGGACAGATCTGGCCGGGCGGCTACCTCGGTCCGGATTCGTGGTCGGTGTATTCCAAGGACCTCGAAAACGCCAGTGATTTCCCGAACCAGAGACCCGTGATGTGGATCACTCCCGACCAGGGAGCGGCCATCAAGAACTTCGTCAATGCCGGAAACGGCTTTTACTCGATGCACAACTCCAGTCACATCTCGCTCAGCTCCAAGGACTATCGCGACGTGATGGGCGGAGCCTTCATTAGCCATCCTCCGCTACGGCCCTTCCGCGTGCGTCCGACCGCGAACGCCCATCCCATCACCCAGGGCATCGGCGAATTCATGGTGAACGACGAGCAGCATTACGTCGTATATGACAAGGACCCCAAATATCAGATTCTCGAAGCCGAAAATATCGACGGCCTGACCTTCGGGCAGTACGGAACCAAATCCATCTCCGGATGGGCGTACGATTATGGCCAGGGGCGCGTTGTGTTTACCGCCGTGGGCCACACGAATCATGCGATGTGGGTTCCTCAATATCTCGAAATCCAGAAGAGATCGGTAAAGTGGCTCTTGAAGCAGATTTAGGAAGGCAGTTTGCAGAAGAGGATGATAGCTGCGGCGAGGTTTTAGCCGCATTTGTAGCGGGACTGAACAGGTTTAGCGGAAAACTCCGGTGTTGTATCAGGGCGCGACGTGGGTCGCGCCGTAAGAAGCATGAAATCAGCAGGGCTTTCAATGCTGAAATCAGCAGGGCTTTCAATCCAGGATCGGCGTTTCTTTGCATCGAAATGGAGCTTTTTCCGCAGCGCTTTTCAGCGCCTAATCGCATTTTCGGCAATGGCATAGATCGAAGCCGCAGGCCCGGAGTGGATCTTTCCTCAAGAAAAATCCACCCGCTGGGACCTCAAC
>DATAWF010000117.1:0-40564 GCA_036267335.1 Acidobacteriaceae bacterium | reverse complement strand
GTTCTGATCGCTCTGATCCTGAACGTCATCGATCTTGATCGACTCACTGTCGGATTCGTGCGTGGGAAGCTTTAGGCTGTAGCCCCAGATATAGGTCTGCGCCTTAAAGGTAACCGGATGCTCGTCGCTCTTCTGCGTTTCTTCGACGTAGATACCGACCGGGAGCCACAGACCAGGCTGCAGGTTCTCGCGCCAGCTATCGAAGTGGAAGTAGTCGGAGTTGTCGTCTTCGCCACCGCCGCCGGTATAGGTGCCGTTGAACCGGACGATGTTGCCGTCCTGATCCTCAACCCAGATGCGGCCGGTGAAGCGGCCATTGCCGGTGTTTGGCTTCGGATGCACATCAAACACCAGAGTGCGCACCGAACCCAGGAAGTCGCGGCGGACATAGGAGAAGTCGTAGTGCTGCTGATCGAACGAGACGGGATCAAGGAACATCATCTCCATGAAGCCGGCGGAGATGTACTGCATCTTGAAAGCCTTGCTCAGACCCGAAACGTACTTCACCGAGCCCTTGAAGAACGAGTGGCCGGAAGAAGTGCCGTCGAAAGACGTGTCGGCGATGGTCTTGCCGAAGTCTACGCGGCCTAGCAGATACTGATCCGACTCGGGCACCGCGTACAGGAGCTGGTCAGGCCGCATGTTCTGGATATAGGTCTCCACCAAAGGAGCGTGCTTCTCGATCTCCTTGACTGTGACCTTTTCCCTCGCGATAGCTTTCCGCACCAATGCGGTCTGCTCGGGTGACAAGGGGGTGGGCGGCTCATACTTCTGCTTCGCCTGGACTGCCGACGAACCAAGTGTCAGCAGCAAACTGATGCTAATAGTGCAAATTCTCCGCAGGCTCATTTCCTGGCTCCTAACCTCTACTAATCTCCAGAATTCGGTACTTCTTACCAGAACTTTCTCTTGCCTTCTTGCCAACAGGCCACGCTAAGCCAACTGGAACGTGACGTGAATCAAGGTGACGTGATCCACCGGATGCCCGTCCTGCTCCGCTGGCTTGAAGCGAATGCGCTCCGCCACTTGCTTGGCCTGCTCATCGAGGCCATGACCGAGCCCATTGACTACTTTCAGAACTTCTACCTGGCCGGTTGCCAGAAAACGAACCTGCAGCGTGACTTCACCCTGAATGCGCAGTTGTGCCGCTTCCGGGGTGTATTCGGGGTGTGGTTCCGACAGAACGACCGGCGGAACAAAGGAGGGCGTGGTCGTTTTGAGTGCTACTTCTGTCGGCGCCTTGCCAACGTTGTCGTTAAAACCGGCTGATGCAATCGTGCCGGTCCCGCCAGGCTTGCCCGTACCACCAACAACGCCATTCGCAAATCCCGCGGATGCCACTTTGCCTTGATCGTGGCCGCCAGGCACGCCATTGGCGACGCCCGCACCGAAGTTAGTTCCCTGCACCGTTCCCTTGCGGGCCGCACCAGCTCCCGAAGCTGGGCCGGGCGCCTGATTGAAGGAACCCAAGGAAACCATCTCCGACTTGGTCGAATTTGGATTTGGCTTCGCGCCCAGAGGGTCGCCAAAACCGCCGGACTTCACCGCCGCTGGCTGCGTGTTGTTTGCCGTCACGGTCGGCTTGGGGCTGGTAAACATTCCAACCTTGGGCGCCGGCGGCGGAGCTACGGCCTTCGGGGGAGCCGGGGGCAGCTTGGGAGCCGGAGTGTCGATGTGGACCGGCTTCGGCATTTCCGGCTGCACTTCCGGCTTCGGCATTTCAATCTTCGGCGGCTGCAACTCCGCGATCTTCGGCTGCGGAGGAGCGAAAATCTTGACCTTCGGAACGACGACCTTGGGAGGTGGTGGAGTCGCCTCGTTGAAAACCAGGGTCGCCTCATACTTCAGTTTTGTCGGAGCGTGGCGAATGGCTTCGGTAAAGAGGATCAGCAGGACGATGACGACTGCATTCGTGACCATGCTGGCCCCAAAGGAGCCCCACCGGCCCTCAGGTTCGGGGAGGAGTCCGAAGTTCGCGCGATTGAGAAGATCTTCCGGCATATTTAGGTCCCTGATTCTCTGTAGAGGTGCTGCGCAAGCTGTCCGGCCATTCGAACTAGCTTGCCTTCACCTAGGCTGTGTTTTCCCAGGCCCGCGGTACAGCACGTCCATATGGCCAGTGTACCGGGTCCAGTTTGAGCATTTTTGTTCAGGCCACTCGTCTCTCGAAGAGCTTTCGCCCATGCCGCCCGAGCCATCGCTCGTCTCAAACTGCCCTCAGTACCAAAGTACTGGCGACAACCCGTACGATAGACGAGATTTGAAGCGGATGCAGTAACCCAAAAGTGGAGCGATTGGGAACAGAAGTGTATGGCTGGAAAAGGGCTCGCGCCATTCCTTCGGCCTCCTGCGGAGGAAGCTTTTTGCGAAGCGAAAAAGGTACGTTCGACCCTCTGCCCTTCTCGCATGATGCACCCACTTGTGACGGGTGAGAGGGCATAACTGGTTGCCTTTTCGCGCCGCTCAGACGTGGTCTGATTTCTAATTAGAGTACTACTACCGGGAAGGGGCTGTGCATTGGCGAAGATTTTAATCACGGGCGGCGCAGGCTACATCGGAGGCACGGTCGCGCAGATGCTCATCGAGCGGGGACATTCGGTCGTGATTTACGACAGTCTGATTCATTCCGAACGCGCGATGGCGCCGCCGGCGGCGCGGTTTGTGGAGGGCGAAGTCGCTGACTCGAAGAGAGTTGAAGCTCTGCTCGATGAAGGCGGATTCGCCGGAGTGATGCATTTTGCGGCACTCATTGAAGCGGGCGAGAGCATGGAGCGCCCCGAACTCTACTTCCGTAATAACACCGCCGCGACGCTCGGGTTGCTGGATGCGATGGTAAAAAAAAATCTCAAACGGCTGGTATTTTCCTCAACCGCCGCCGTCTATGGGGAACCCGAATCGGTTCCCATCCCCGAAAATGCCGCGCTCCGGCCCTCGAATCCCTACGGCGAATCGAAGCTCATGGTCGAACAGATGCTCACGTGGCTGAACCGCATCCACGGCTTTCGCTATGCAAGCCTGCGCTACTTCAACGTCGCCGGTGCGATTGCGGGGCGGGGCGAGGCCCACGAGCCGGAATCGCATTTGATTCCCCTGGTCCTCGACGTCGCGCTGGGGCGGCGTGAGGCAATCAAAATCTACGGGCAGGACTACCCGACCGCCGACGGCACCTGCATTCGCGATTACATTCACGTGCGCGATCTGGGCGAGGCGCACATGCTGGCATTCGAAGCGCTGGAGAGCCGCGACCGGCTGATTTACAACCTCGGGAACGGGCGTGGCTTCAGCGTGCGCGAGGTGGTCGAATCGGCCCGGCGCGTGACCGGCCATCGCATCCCGGTGATCGAGTCTCCACGCCGGCCTGGCGATCCCGCGGTCCTGGTGGCATGTTCGGACAAGATCGCCGCGGAGCTCGGCTGGAAGCCGGAATACACGCGCCTGGACGATATCATCGCCAGCGCGTGGGAATGGCATCAGCACCGCTACAAGACAAAGGCTTGAGTTTCATGCAAATGCGGCCCGATAATGGCATGCGGCTCGACCCCCTCGAAGCCGCCGACTGTCTGGAAAGAATGCCCGGCAAAGAACGATTGTGAAAGGAAGTTAAGGGAATGCCGTCGACTGTCCAAAATCCGCTCGGCGATCCGAGCGTGGGCGATCCGAATCTCAGCTCGATGTTGCGCGAGCACCGGGTCTTCCCACCTCCCCCGGAGTTTGCCGCAAAGGCGCACGTGAAGAGCCTCAAAGAGTATGAAGCGCTCTACCGGCGCTCGGTCGAAGATCCCGAGGGCTTCTGGGCGGAAGTCGCGCAAGAGCTTCACTGGTTCGCGCCGTGGACCAAAGTGCTTGAGTGGGATCTCCCCTGGGCCAAGTGGTTTGTCGGCGGCAAAATCAACCTCTGCTACAACGCTGTCGATCGCCATGCGCTGGGCCCGCGCAAGAACAAGACGGCGATTTTGTGGGAAAGCGAACCGGGCGAGGTGCGCCGGCTAACCTTCGGGGAGCTGCACGCGGAGGTGCAAAAATTCTCGAACGTGCTCAAGGGTCTCGGCCTCAAGAAGGGCGACCGGGTTGCCATCTACATGGGCATGAGTCCCGAGCTTGCCATCGCCGTACTCGCCTGCGCGCGGCTGGGAATCGTGCACTCGGTAATTTTCGGCGGCTTCGCCGCCAATGCGCTGGTCGACCGGATCAACGATGCCGGCTGCGCCGCCGTTATCACCCAGGACGGCACTCTGCGCCGCGGACAAGAGGTCCGGCTGAAGCCCGTTGTCGATGAAGCTCTCGCTCACTGCCCGACGGTGAAGAACGCGATCGTCTACCGCCGCACCGGCTCCGCGATCGCGATGCAGCAGGGGCGCGATCACTGGTGGCACGAGAAGATGCAATCGGCTGCTCCGGAATGCCCGGCCGAGCCGCTCGATTCTGAAGATCCGCTCTACATTCTCTACACCTCCGGAACAACCGGAAAGCCCAAAGGCCTGGTTCACACGACCGGGGGCTACGCTGTAGGAACCTACCTCAGCAGCAAGCTGGTCTTCGATCTGCGGGAAGACGACATCTACTGGTGCACGGCGGACATTGGCTGGGTCACGGGGCATTCCTACGTGGTCTACGGGATTCTGCAAAACGGCGTCACCACGGTCATGTATGAGGGCGCGCCCAATCACCCCGAGCCGGACCGCATGTGGAAGATCATCGACGCCCACAAGGTCACGGTTTTCTATACCGCGCCCACCGCGATCCGTGCGTGTATCAAATGGGGTGACGAATACCCGCTGCGCCACAAGCTCGACAGCCTTCGTTTGCTGGGATCGGTAGGCGAGCCCATCAATCCCGAAGCCTGGATGTGGTACCGGGAAAAAATCGGCAGGGGCCGCTGCCCTATCGCCGATACCTGGTGGCAGACCGAGACCGGAGCGATCATGATCGCCCCTCTTCCGGGGGCCATTCCGACGAAACCCGGCTCCGCCACGCGGCCGCTCCCCGGCGTGGTGGCGGAAGTGATCACCCGCGAGGGGCATCCCGTTCCGCAAGGCAGCGGTGGCTTGCTCGTGATACGGAAACCCTGGCCCTCGATGGCGCGTACGATCTACAACGATCCGGAGCGCTATCGTAGCCAATATTGGGGAGAGATTCCGGGATGCTATTTGAGCGGCGATGGCGCGCGAATCGACGAAGACGGCGATTTCTGGCTGATGGGCCGAGTGGACGACGTGATCAACGTGAGCGGACACCGGCTGGGGACGATGGAGGTTGAATCGGCGCTGGTCGCACACCCCAAAGTAGCCGAAGCCGCGGTCGTCGGGCGGCCGGACTCGCTCAAGGGACAGGCGATCGCCGCGTTCGTTTCCCTCGAAGGCAGTCAGACGCCCACCCCCGAGCTGCGCGAAGAACTGCGCGCCTGGGTCGCGAAGGAGATCGGGTCCCTGGCCCGGCCGGACGACCTCCGCTTTACTCAAGCCTTGCCGAAGACCCGCAGCGGAAAGATCATGCGCCGGCTTCTGCGGGAGCTGGCAAGCTCTGGCAACATCACCGGCGACATCACGACGCTCGAAGACTTCAGCGTCATTGCGAAATTGAGAGAGTCGGACGAGTAGCACTGCTGGGGGCACGCTCAATCCCGATCAGGAGATCTGGCGGGAGGCAGGCATTCTGGCCGGGCTCCTCGCCCGGCTGCAAGGATTCGGAAGGGAGCAACGACGAAAAGCCTCGAACGATACGCTTCTTTTCTCGAATCGATCAAGCATGGCTGCACAGTACTGACGCGCAACATCTCCGACTTCGACTTGTTGATGCAGCTCGACAGCCGGGGATCGGCGGTTTTCTACGAGAGGCGCTAATCTTTCGCGTCTGGAGAAGCCGCTGTTTCGGTCTCCGCGCTCTCCGGCTCTTCCTGCTGCGGAGACCGTTCGACCGTGAAATGGAACGAGCTTCCCAGCCCTAGCGCGCTCTTGACCCCGATCTGGCCGCCATGCTGCTCGACGATGCTGCGGCAGATCGCCAAGCCCAGGCCGGCTCCTCCGGCCGCGCGCGAATCGGAAGCATCCGCGTGCTGGAATCGCTCGAAGATCAAGTGATGTTTTTCCGGCGGAATTCCGGGACCTTGATCCTGCACCTCGAGCGTGACTTGCCTTTCGCCGGTGACCGAGGCCGCCAATCGAATCTCGCTTCCCCGGCGCGAAAACTTGATGGCATTTTGAATCAGGTTGCTCAAGACCTGGAGGATCCGGTCGCCGTCGACCCGGACCTGTTCCGGTTGGGCATCGACGCGGAAACAGATTCCCGCACGGCCGGCAGCGATCCGCTCGGCGTCGGCGGCGCGCCGCAGCAGATCGATCGTGTCCCAATCGCCCAGAGCGAGCGGCAGATCGCCGCTGTTGATCCGCTCGAAATCGACGATGTTGTTGACCAGGCGGACGAGGCGGTCGCAATTAGTGACCGCAATGTCGAGCATTTGCGAGAACTTCTCCGGATGCTTCGCGAGCACGCCGGCGGACATCAGCCCTAAAGCACCGCGCAGCGAAGTCAGCGGAGTGCGCAGCTCATGGCTGACCGTGGAGATGAATTCATCTTTCATCCGCTCCAGGCGGCGGCGCTCGCTTACGTCGGTAAAGGCTACCACCGTGCCGGTGACGCGTCCGCCATGGACCAGAGGACGAGTGACGTATTGCACCGGAAACGAGGAGCCGTCCTTGCGCCAGAAGACATCGTTGCCGGCCAGTGCCGGTGCGTCCGCTTCGCCTTCGGAGGAAAGACTCTCCACCGTGGGTTGCGCAGAGCCGGGTTGCAGATGGTGCACCAGCGCGTTGATCTCTTTCCCCCGCAGCTCTTCCGGTGTATAGCCCAACATTTCTGTGCCTCGGCGGTTTACAAAGGTCAGGCGGCCTTCCAGATCGGAACCCCAGATTCCGTCACCGACCGATTCGAGGATCGACTCGTGCTGGCTTAGCAACGTGTTCAATTCTTCCCGGGCTTGCATTTGCTTGGTTATGTCGATGCCGTAGCCAAGTACAAATGGCGGAGCCCCGGGCAGCTCGATCAAACGGTTGCGATAGGCGATGACGGCCACGCCGCCATCTTTGCGCTTGAAGTAGAAGCGCCCTTCGCGTTCCCGCTCTCCGGCGATTGCCCGCAAATACTGGTCGTATTCCTCCAGGTGGCGGTCATCGATGAAGCCGCGCAGCGGCTGGCCAATCATCTCGCCGGGTGTATAGCCTAGAGAGGCCGCGGCGTGAGCGTTGATCGAGAGCAGCGTCCCGGCGAAGTCGTGGGTCGAAACCATGCCCAGGCTGTTCTCGACCAGTTGGCGATAGCGCGTTTCGCTCGTGCCCAACGCGGCTTCCGCTTCCCTCTGCCCGGTCACATCGATGCCGGTCATGATGATGAAGTTCAGCTCGCCTTGCACGTTCGTAAGAGGGGTCGCGGTCCAAGCGATTCTCCGCAGGTGGCCGCTCTTCGAGCGCCAGTTGATCTCGCGGCCCACGTCCGGCTTGCCCGACCGGGCGCGCTCGAAGATCTCGATGGCGTGCTCGCGATCTTCCGGCGGAAAGAGCTCTTCGGGAAAAATCCGGCCTGCCAGATCCCCGACGGTGTAGCCGGAAATGGTTTCGCTGGCGCGATTGAAGCGCACGATCCGTCCCGCCGTATCGAGTACGACCACTAACGCGCTGATGGTGTCGAGCACCGCGGAAACGAAGTTCCGCTCGATTGTCAGGGCCCGCTCGGTGCGCTGGCGCGAGCGTAGAACCCGTTCCTGCTCGTTATTTTTGGCGTAGAGCTCCAGCCGCGTCATGACCTGCCGGCCGAGGATCTGGAGATTTTCAACGCAGGCCCGGCCGAAAAGGTCAGGCTCGGGAGAGGCTACCGCAAGCGTGCCGATCGCCGCTCCACTGGGAGCGAGAAGCGGGACGGCCGCGTAGGAACGACAGTAGAGGCCGGTGTCGAGCGCGATTCCCTGCGCGGGAAAGCGGCGATCGGAGCCCGCATCGGGAATCAGCGCAGGACGGCCATCCAATACGACAAACTGGCAGGCCGAGGAGCTGCGAGAGATCTGGCGCGCCGAAAATCCGATGCGCGACTTGAGCCACACCCGCGACCAATCGACAAAGCCGATGTAGCCGTAGGCGGCCCCGCAAAGAGAAACGGCCAAACGCGCGATCTCGTCGAAGGCGGGATCGGGGAGGGTGTCGAGAATCTCGTAATCGAGCAGAGTCTTGACTCGATCCGACTCATCCCGATGCATCACAGTAGCAGCGCTGGACATGAACTCTTTCCCGGGCTATCGTGCGCAGCCCGTCCCGTGAGAATGAAGACACGTGAGACACAAGTCCACGGTGTCTTGGATTTTGGGGGAGTCCAAAAATTACCGATCGCGGAGGAGGAAAACTTCCCTCATCCTAACCCGAGATGAATCTTCCAAATACTAGGGAAGCTTGCAGCAGTCACCCGAATTTGCAGGTTCGTTGTTACTTGCGTCTAGTTCCACCTTCCACGAACCGTCTGCTTGCTTTTTCCATACCGTAAAGTAACGGCCCCCGGTAACAACCGGGTTGCCGTTTGCATCAATGGACCGGCCGTCATAGTGGCCCCAGGTAAAGCCCATGGCCCCGGTCGAGCTCATGCGTGCGCCCTGAGGGGTCCAGGTCAATTGGTATTGCTGCGGCGACCAGGTGGCCTGGCTTGCGATCGCCAACTTGCCGATGACCGGCGCTTTTCCGTTGGCCAGGGTTACCGCATCGTCCGCGAAAAACGAGGCGAAGCCCTTCCCTCCATCCGTGGCGGTTGCTTGAGCAAACTTCGCTTCAAGCCCGAATAAAAACGTAGTCGCCGGGGAAACGGAAGGATCGCTCAACGCATCGCCTGACGCACCTTGGTTGTCCTGCGGCGAAAGGCCGAGTTGAGCGAGGGCGGAAAGCGGAACCAACAACAGAACCAGGCAAAGGATTGCAAAAAATCCGAAAAAAGTGCGTCGCACCATCACAAAATAGAATCCCTTCGACTCGACGGCGATGCAGCCGGACGCCGTGAGTCGTCTTGTTATACTAACGGCATCGCAGGCGGAAGCTCAAACCCACCCGGCAAGGCCCCGTTTTGGGGTCTTTTTTGATGGCAGAGAGTCGCCTGAGCCGCTGCCGGGTTGGATGAAAGAGCGGGCGACGAAAAGAACGCCGAGGCGGGAGTCTGCTGTTTCGACGGCAGCCGTTCGTTACCATCTCGGGACGCCGCCTCAATCTTTCGATAACCCTTCGTCGATTTTCCAACGGCGAAGGGTATTTGCAACGAACACCCGAACCGCCAAACAGGGCGCGCAATTGGGAAATCATGGGCAAGCCTCTACTCGACACGATCCATTCACCGGCCGATATCAAAGGCCTATCCGTCCGGCAGCTTGAATCCCTGGCGCAAGAGATCCGCGAACACCTGATCCGGGTGTTGGCGAAGACCGGCGGCCACCTGGGGCCGAATCTTGGCGTGGTCGAGCTGACGCTGGCCATGCACTATGTCTTCAACACGCCTCAGGACAAATTCCTTTTTGACGTAAGCCACCAGACCTACGTGCACAAGCTGCTTACCGGGCGCCGGGAACGCATGGCTACCATGCGCCAGCCCGGCGGCTTGAACGGCTTCATGCTGCGGAGCGAAAGCGAGCACGACTCCTACGGCGCGGGCCATGCCGGGACGGCGCTTTCGGCGGCCCTGGGCATGGCGGTCGCGCGGGATATCGCCGGGGGCCACAATCACGTGCTTGCGGTTGCGGGAGACGCAGCCTTCACCAACGGCATCAGCTTTGAAGCTCTCAATAACATCGCCCACCAGACCAAGCGGATGATCGTCGTGCTCAACGACAACGAATGGTCGATTGACCGCAACGTGGGCGCGATTGCCAGCTATTTGCACAAAATCGTGACCAACGAGCATTACACCAGCCTGCACGATTCGGCGGCGCGCCTGCTCGAGCGGGTGGGCGGCAAAACGGCGCGGCACATGGTGCGGAAGGCGGAGGAGGCGGCAAAAGGCCTGCTCTGGCCCTCGATGCTCTTCGAGGAGTTCGGCCTGACCTATTATGGCCCCGTGGACGGCCACAACATCGGCCTGCTGATCGAGACTTTTCAGTTTCTCAAGAGCCAGGACCGTCCGGTGCTACTGCATGCGATCACCCAGAAAGGCCGCGGCTTTCCGCCGGCCCTCGACAAGCAGAAGAAGTTTCACGGCCTGGGCCCCTACGATCCGCTCACCGGAGAGACGAAGCCGGCGAGCCAGCCGACCTACTCCGAAGTCTTTGCCGAAACCTTGGTCAAACTGGCCAACGAGAACCCCAAGTTGATTGCGGTGACCGCGGCCATGCCCAACGGCACGGCGCTCGATCTCTTTCGCCCTCACCATCCGCAGAGATATTTCGACGTAGGCATCGCTGAAGAGCACGCGGTTATTTTCGCCGCCGGGCTGGCGACAATGGGCTTCAAGCCTTACTGCGCGATCTATTCCACCTTTTTGCAGCGCGCTTTCGATCCTGTCGTCCATGACGTCTGCCTGCAAAACCTGCCGGTGGTTTTCTGCATGGACCGGGCCGGCCTCTCAGGCGACGATGGGCCCACGCACCACGGGCTCTTTGACATCAGCTACTTGCGCGGAATTCCCAACATGGTGGCGATGGCGCCCAAAGACGAAGATGAGTTGGCGGACATGCTGTACACCGCGATGCTGCACGAGGGGCCATGTGCGATCCGGTATCCTCGCGGCTCCGGCCCGGGCGTGAAGGTCAAACCCCATCCCACGGCTCTCGCCATCGGGCGCGCGGAGGTCATTTCCGAGGGTGATGAGGTCGCGATTTTTGGCCTCGGCGCCTTGCTTCCCATGGCGCAGGAGCTGGCGCTCAAGCTGAAGGAGCTGGGCTTCTCCGCCGCGGTCATCAATCCCCGCTTCGTCAAGCCGCTCGACCGCGATCTGGTGGCCCGCTACGCTCAGCGAGTCGGCGTGATCGTAACCTTCGAAGATCACGTTCTCATGGGAGGCTTCGGCAGCGCCATGCTCGAAACGTTGAGCGAGATGCGGCTGGAGACTCCAATCGTCCGCATCGGATGGCCGGACCGTTTCATCGAACATGGCAAGGTCGAGGCCCTGCGCGCCAAATACGGAATCAGCGTAGAAGCCGCCCTCGAAAAGCTGGCTCCTTATCTTGCGGAAAGCTCGCGCAAGCGACTCCTCGCCCACTAAAACGAACCGGAACGCCTTCCCAAATCCTGGAGCGAATTCTATGTCCCAGACCCTCTCCGGCATCGGCTACACCCATTTTCGGTTTCACCGCTGGGCTTTTGAACGCTACTTCGCCGCACTCGAGCAGCTTCCCGAGGAAAAGCTGAATGCCGACTCCGGCCTATCCTTCGGCAGCATCTACAAGACCCTTCTCCACGTCGCTCAGGCGGACGGAATATGGTCCTTCCGGCTTACCGGCTACACCCCCGTGCCGCCCGCTGACGCCAGCCTGGCCACGTTGAAGGAGTCGTGGTTCCGCGCCCTCGACGAATTGAGCATCTGGCTGGGCGGCCTCGCGGAGGATGCGTGGTCGACGGAAGCCGAGTATTCCAATTCAAAAGGGGTGAAGTTCCGCACACCCGTCTGGCAGATAGTCTTGCATCTGGTCAATCACGGAACAGCCCACCGCGGGCAGATCTGCACGGTTCTGCGGCAGATCGGCGTGACGCCGCCTCCCACCGACGAAATCATTTTCTATCGGCTGGAAGCGGGGCAGCTCTAAGATCCCGCTGCCGGCAGCGGAACGCAAACGGCAAAGAGTAATACGAGCAGATGCTTTTCGCCCGCGTGGAAAAAGGTCCTCAGCAATCAGGAAGGACTGAGAACGCAGTACTGCGTTAGCGCGCCGTCACGCGATGGATGCAGTCGGCGCGAAAAATCGTGAAACGGCCACGGGTGTAGCCGCCAAAGTAGATCAATCCCCCCACGCCTTCGGCCGTGCAGGTCAAAGAGACTTCATGGAGCGAGCGGTGTCCAGGCCGGTGCTCGTACTCAATGAGCGCCCGGGTTCGCGTATTCATCTGCCGCGGCAGGCGCAGATCAGAAAACGAGACAACCTTCGAGGGTTCCGCGGGAGCGGAGGAGGAATGCGAAAGGCTTCCGTTGAGAGTCACATCTCGATTGGAGCAGAGCCACGCGGCCCTCTCAAGTCACGGAGCGGTGAGAGCGCTAACACCTTCGTATCAATGTGCTGCCGTCGTGTCTGTAGCGGCGGCCTTGGCGGGCGGCTGGCTATCCGCCTGCAGCCAGTCCTTCAGCCGCTGCCCCTGGGCCGTGCGAAGCTCGATGCAGTCGCTGATTGCGCTCTGGGCGCGAACGAGTGTGCCCCCCGACGCTTCCATGGAATGCTGGGCGAAGAAATCGCTCACCTGGGTGCGCCGCTCGACGCTACAAAAGCTCCCCGTAGCCTCAACCACGTCTTCCCCGGTGGAGACGGTCATCTGCGCATGGACCTGAGCCCAGTTTTCCTCGATAAAGCGCCATGCCGCATCCTGGGTTGACCGGTCGCTCAGCTCCAGAGCCAGCAACAGCCCCGCATCCTGGTTTTTTACCTTTCCGGAAACTGCATACTGGAGAGCGCGCTGTTGCAGAGCCGGATCGCGAAAACGGGCCAGCGCGTACAGGGCGCGGGATTGGAGTTGCGGATTGTTTGCCGTCTGGCTCACTTCGAGGAGCTGGTTGAAGAGCGCCTCATTCCCGTTTTGCGCAGCAACCTGAATCGCGGCCGCCGCCAAGGTCGGATCCACCGAGGCAGGATTCTGCAAATATTGCCCCGCCAGTTGCGTGGCTTGAGCCAGAACCTCTGGGTCGTCGCCTACCGCACCTAACAGACCGAAGAGCTCCGCGCGTAGTTGTTTCTTTTCCGGAGCTTCATCGGGCGACGGCTGACCCACAGCCGCCAGCGCTCCGGCGAAGGTCTTGCGGATCCAAGCCGCGAGCAAGCGATGGTCTTCGGGTGTCAAAACAATCTGCTGATCCATCGTCTCGAGGGCACCCGTCACCGGATCGAGCACATAAGGGCTGCCGTCGTCTTTGACCGCGCCGGCAAGATTGAGAAAATCTCCGATTTCGGTTTTTTCCGCGCGGGTAAGAGCCCATTCGGAACCCAACAGGGTGATGCGCTCTTCCGGCGACAAGGCCGTTTCCACCTGGCTCACGAGTTTACGGTAGTCCGCGGGGCTGTATTGGCTGCGATAGTAGCCCTTCCCGCCCGCATTGGCGTAGAAGACCTTGCCCTCCGGAACATTGAGCGTGGCGCGGCGATCTGACAGAATCTGGCAATCCGATCCGCCATCGTCCTTTTTCATGCAGATGGGCAGCGTCCACGTCATGTCTCCGCCGCCTGAGTTCTTGGGGTTCAGAAAGAACCGCTGCTGCGTGACTCCAACCTTTTCGTCCTGCGGGGGACCAAATGTCAGCAAGGGCTCGCCTGGCTGGGTGACGAGGCTGCCCATAATTTTGTCCACCGGCTTTCCGCTCACCTCCGTCTGCGCATTCCAGAAATCCTCCGCCGTCGCATTGGCATACATATGCGCTTCAAGATAGCGGTGCACGCCCCGGGCAAAAGCCTCCTCGCCGACATAATTCTCGGTCATCCGCAAAACCGCGGCGGCCTTCTCATAGGTGATGCCGTCGAACATCTGGTTGATCTCATCCGGAGTGTCAGCCTTGGCCCGAATCGCTCGCGTAACGCCGAGTGCGTCCAGATCGAGAGTGTCGTTCATCTCAGCGGCAACATTCTCCGGCATCCTCCAATCGGGTTTCCACATGGCCACGGCTTTGCTCTGCATCCAAGTGGCAAAGCCCTCGTTGAGCCAAATATTGTCCCACCAATTCATCGTGACCATGTCGCCGAACCACTGATGGGCCATCTCATGGGCCACATCGATGGCGACATTTCGCTGCGCCGCCAGAGGCGCGGTCGCAGGGTCAAGCAGCAATGCTCTCTCGCGATAGGTGATTGCGCCGAAGTTCTCCATCGCTCCGGCTTCGAAATCGGGAAGGGCGATCATATCCAGCTTGGGCATCGGATACTTGATGCCGAAATAATCGTCGTAATAGTGAAGAAAGAATTCCGCGGCAGAGAGCGCGAAAGCGCCGTCTTGCACCTGGCTGGGTGTGGCGCACACGCGAACCGGCACGTCATCGCTCTTGCCCGAGAGGCACTTGAAATCTCCGACCAGGAAAGCAACCAGATAGGTCGACATCTTCGGCGTGCGCGCGAAGCGGAGCGTGTGCTGGCCGGCGCCGGGGCCGGGCATGTCAGAGAGGATATTCGTATTCGAGATCGCGGTGTCGCCCTTGTCCACAATCAAGGTGACATCGAAGGTCGCTTTCATCTCCGGTTCGTCGAAGCTTGGGAAGGCTCGCCGGGCGTCGGTCGGCTCAAACTGGGTGACGGCATAATTGCGTTGCGGGGTCTTCGAGAGATAGAAGCCGCGCAGCTCATTGTTCAAGATACCGGTGTACTTGATTGCGAGAGTGACCTGGCCGGCGGGCAAGGATTGCGCAAAATGGAGGGTAGCCTGTTCCTTTGCCGCGTCGAGGGTCACCCGGCCGGGGATCGGCGCGCCACTGCCCTCAATCCTCGCCGCGACCTCGCCAAAATGAATCTCTGCCGCGTTCAACGTGACAGCATCGGTCGCCCCGGTAAGAGTGACGTCGATCGTCTCCTCGCCGGCGAAGGTCGCCGCCTTGAGATCGGGGGTTAGCTGCAAGGTGTAGTGATCGGGATGAACTGTGTCGGGCAGCCGCTGCGCGTCCGCTTGGCCAGCGAGACCCATTGCCATCGCGGTGGCGAAGCAGAGCGCCCACCCCGGCAAGCTCCGGCCCGGAGAAAACTCAAAGAACCAGAGACTTTTGAAACGGCTTGTCACCGGCGATTGACGGCGAGCTTGCATAGGATTGTTCCCTCCAACACCATTGTTACTTATTCCGGCTCTTCAATGGCGGCCCGGACTCTCGTACATCAACCTTGCGCTGCTCAAACCGCCTTCCGGCCCTTCAGCTTTCCCGCCTTCAGCTTTCCCGATAGTTGAGCAGGATCAACCCAGCCATCGCCAGACACACCGGCCAAAGATAGCCGGCAATCTTCGCGGCCTTGCCTGAAGGCAAACGCAACTCCAGCCACCGGCCCCAACCAGCGGTGACTCCCATCAATGCGATCGGAGTGTGGCTCATCTCCGCAAAGAGCTCTTCTTTGAGATCTTGCACCGCATGGTCGTGCGTGAACAAGACAGCGGAGCCGAGAATGCACATCCAGGGAAAGAGCTGTGTGGCCCATCGCGCGCGCAGCTTGCCCGCTTGCACCGCGCATTCAAAGACGGCAAACAGCAGAATCAACAACGCCGCCAGCCGGTGTTGCAGGACATCGGGAGCGGAAAAGCTGGCCCAGAAGGGTCGCGGTCCCAGCGGCCAATTTTCAGGATCGGCGCGCAAAAGGATAAAGACGGCCAGCCCCGCAAAGCTGAGGGGCCAGAATCGAGCCCAGCGGCCAAAACGAAAGCGGCTTAGCAGGGCCAGCACTCCCGCAATGAGCACGACCAGGCCGGCCCAATGGTGGTTGTACTCCGACCAGGCGCGGTCATTGGCGTCGCTGGCGGCCATGTAGCCGTATTCGCTCTCTTGGATGGCGACAGACATCGAAGTAGGGGGAGTCAACGCCGCGGCCGGCGGGCTGCTCATACGCGGCAGCTCCGGATGCATGCGGGCATCGATCTGTTGCAGCGTGGGCCGATCCTGCGGCGCGACATCGGCCGCGGGAGGCTGTGCGGTAAGCGAGGCCGCTATCAGAATTGCCGTAAAGCCCAACCCGATTTCCACCTCGGCAAAGCGGCGCAACCGCACCAGCAAGGGCTGAGGATCGCGATCGAGCCGGCGCACGAGAAGCCAATTGCCCGATCCTAACGCGAGGATCACCAGCAACAGATAGATTTTCGCCAGCAGCAGCCCGCCGTAGACCGTGCCGTAGAGCCCGCTCCACGAGCCTACGTAGAACCAGGACATCCCGATTCCCGCCAGGACCAGTACTGCGGCAGAGATCATGGCCATCGAGGAAAACCGCCGGGCCATGCGCCGGGCCGCATCCACGGTGGAGGCGCGAGGAAGCGCAACCAGCAGAAAGGGCATCGCCCCGATCCATGCGGCGGAGCCCAGATGGTGGCCGCCTGTCAGGAGAGTTAACAGGACACGGTGGTCGAGACGTGAAACGGCATGGCTGGTAGCGACACAGGCCGCAACCAGCAAAAGAGCGGCTGGCGCAAGTACCCGGGCACTGGCCTTTCCCCGCGCTCCCGCCCACAACACGATTGCAAACACGATCGCAGCAACGCCGGAGAGAAAGAAATCGGTGACAACCAGCTCTTTGAACGGGACGCCCGAGCCGCCGATGACCGATGCGCAGGAGATGGCGACAGAAACAGTTTCGGCGGCCGCAAACGCGATCGCGGCCATTCGTATTCCTCGCCGGCAAGCACGGTCAGCAATTTCACCTGCGCCCGCGGGACGGGCGGCAAGCAAAAGAAAGGAGACTCCGCCTACCAGCAGAGCTTCGAACGATAGAGTTGCTGCGCGCGCCAAAACGCTCAGCAGATCGAGATCGCGCAGGAGCCAGATCAAACCCAATCGCCCCGAAGACTACTGCACATGAAATGGAACTTCGCCGCGGGTGATATGCCCGTCGCTCGCGAGGGCCTGCCAGCGCAGCACATAAGCCCCCTTCAGAACCAGCCCGCTAATTTTCGCAGAGAGCAAATTGGGCGCCGATTGCGGCTCGATTTCGATCTGCTTCACTTGCCCGTCGGGACCGAGCAAGCTGATGGCGGAGCGGATCGGATCGACACGGGAGTTGTAGCGAAGTGTGACAGCGATGTCCGGTCCCTTGACCTGGCTATCGGCCGCAGGCAGCGAGCCGACTAGCAACGCATGGCCCCAGGCCGCTTCCGGCGCCAACCCAGAGATCACCACAAGAACCAGAGCAAGGAGAAAACCGGGCTTTGCCGCCCATCTGCGAATTGCCAATCCATCCCTCCCACAACGAAGACACTTAAGGACACTCGAACTTGCACGATCCTTGGACGATCCTTGGACGATCGAAGAACGATGGGGTCAACCCCAGCCCCCCGGAAAGACCCGGAAGAACGCTGACGCGCTCTCTATCGGGCATCCTCGGCGAGCATTCTCGACGGGCATTCTCGACGAGCGACGCTGCCGTTTGCGAGCTATGGCGATGCCGCGGACCCGACCAAGGCAAAAATAAGCTAGTGCGTCACCGAAGCGGCTCTCTCGGAGTGCCCGCTGCTTTCCGCCGCGCGTGTCTCCGCATATGCTGCCGCACCCATCAATGCCGCCCGGCTTTCCAAAATGATACGCACCGGGGTTTGGTGCAGCAATTCGCTGAGGCGGCCCTTGTCGGCAAAGGCGCGCATGAAAGCACCCTCTTTCATTTTGGCGAGCAGCTTGGGAGCGATTCCGCCGCCCACGTAGATGCCGCCGAGCGCGAGAACCCGGAGGGCAAGGTTGCCGGCTTCCGCGCCGTAGGCGGAGAGGAACATCTCGAGCGCGGTCGAGCACAGCTCGCTTTTGCCCGCCTCGCCGGCCTCCCCAATCACGGCGTTGGGGTCCTCGGTGCGCATGCGCTCCTTCAGCCAAGCCGGCTCTTCCATCTTTTTCACATCGCGGCAGAACGTGTACAGACTGGTGAGGCCCGGCCCGGAGATGACGCGCTCATAGCTCACGCGGCCGCCAACAGCAGTCCGCAGGTAGCGCCACAGCTCGATTTCATCATCGCTCCGCGGCGCAAAGTCGGCATGCCCTCCTTCGGAAGCGATCGGAAGGTGCATGTGTCCGTTCCAGATCAACAAGGCTTCGCCCAGCCCGGTGCCGGCGGAGATCAATCCGCGATTGCCGATCGACCCGGCAAGCCCCTGGCTCAGGGTATAGATCTGGTCCGGGGCAAGCTCCGAAATACCGTAGGCGTTGGCTTCAAGATCGTTGATGAGATAAATGCGGTCGAGCTTGAGATCCACTGCGAGCTGGGCGCCATCGATCTCCCAGGGGAGGTTGGTCAGCTTCAGCTTTCCTTTGCGCACAGGTCCAGGCACACCAAAACAGGCGGCAAAAACCTCCGCGCGGCGGCTTATGGTCACGCCGTTGGCGGAGAGAAATTGCTCCACAATGTCGCCAAGCCCGGCAAAAAGATGCGCCTTGTATCTCTGCTCCCGCTGCAACACCAGGCGCCCGGACGAGAACTCGTAGAGCGCAAGGTCAACCTTGGTGCCACCGACGTCCCCGGCCAGGATCATCGCGCAATCTCCAGGCGGCCTTGGCCACCGGCGCCTGGTTTCGGCAGCAGGCGGGCCGCGGCGTTGTCCAGCAACAGCGTCAACCGGCCGGCAGCGGGACGAATGAGCTGCGACGGAATCTCCTCCGGGTTGTAGTTGCCCTGCAGCATCTTTTGCAGCGGCTCCGCTTTGTCGGCTCCTTCGATCAGGAAGAAGACGTCCCGCCCCTGATTGATGACCGGCCAGGTCAGAGTCACGCGCCAAGCGTCTTTCTGACTGAGCACATGGTTGGCGACGGCGATGCGCGTTACCTCATGCAGCGCCGCGGTGTATGGAAAAAGCGAAGCGGTGTGGCCGTCGGGCCCCATGCCAAGCGCGATCAAATCGAAGACCGGCGATTGCGCACCTTCTAAACGGAAGCTCTGGCGGATATCAGACTCGTATTTCGCCGCGGCCTCTTCGGGATCGAGTTCCCCACGAATCCGAAATATCTGCTCGTCCTTGAGCGGGACCTTAGAGAGCAGCCCTTCCCTGGTCATGCGGTAGTTGCTGTCGGGATGATCGGGTGGAACGGCGCGCTCGTCAACCCAATACAGCTCGAGGTTTTCCCAGGGAATCCGGCTGCGATAGGGCGCGGTTGCGAGCAGTTCGAAGGTGCGCCGGGGAGTGTTGCCGCCGGAGATGGCGACTCGCGCCCTTCCCCGCGCCTGCGCAGCCTGGACGGTCCGGTCCGTGAAATACGCGGCAGCTCGCTGGGCGATGGCATCGCTGGTTGCGTCTACGAAATAGATGGTCTCGGTCATCATCGTTCCCTCAGGTTTTCGAGCTTGCCCGCTACTTCGCCGGCGCTATATTGCGCCAACTGCGGCCGTCCCGCGCCATCAGGTCGTCGGCCGCCTTCGGGCCCCAGCTTCCCGGCGCGTAGTTGGGAAAATCCTTCGGCGGATGCGCGGCCCACTGCTCGAGGACGGGCGTGATGAGAGACCAGGTAGCCTCAACTCCATCGCGGTGCGCAAAGAGCGTGGAATCGCCAAGCATCGCATCCAGCAACAGACGCTCATAGCCATTCGCGGAGGACTTGCCGAAGGCCTCGGCGTAGTTGAATTCCATCAGAACCGGGCAAACTTCCATGTTCGGGCTGGGTACCTTGGCGCCGAAGCGAAGAGAGATGCCCTCGTCCGGCTGGATGCGCATCACGATCAGGTTCGGCTGCAGATCCTTGCAGGCGCCATCCTGATTCTTGAACAGCAACTGCGGAGGCTGCTTGAACTGGATCGTGATTTCCGTGACCCGCCCGGCGAGCCGCTTGCCGGCGCGAAGATAAAACGGGACCCCGGCCCAGCGCCAGTTTTCGATGCCCAGCTTGAGCGCGGCGAAGGTTTCGGTAGTTGAACGCGGATCGACACGCTCTTCCTCGCGATACCCCCGCTGGATTTCTCCATTCACTGTTCCCCGTCCATACTGTCCCCGCACGGTGTCGAAGATGTGAATCGGCTGTATCGCGCGCCACACCTTGACCCGCTCGCGGCGCATGGTATCGGCGTCGAAGGAGATTGGCGGCTCCATCGCGACGAAGCTGACCAGCTCCATCATGTGGTTCTGCACGACGTCGCGCAGCGCACCCGCCTGCTCATAAAAAGGACCCCGGCCCTCGATGCCGATATCCTCGGCGGCCGTAATCTGTACGTAATCGATGTAATTCCGGTTCCAGACCGGCTCGAAGATTCCGTTGGCGAACCGGAAGACAAGAATGTTCTGCACCGTCTCTTTGCCCAAGTAATGATCGATACGAAAGACCTGCTCTTCTTTGAAGACACGATTGACATCGTCGTTCAAAGCCTGGGCCGAGGCCAGGTCGTGCCCAAAAGGCTTCTCGACCACCAGCCGAACGGTTCCCTGCTCCGGCTGGGCCATTCCATGCGCGCCGAGGCGGGCAATGATGTCGGAAAAATACTCGGGCGCGGTTGCCATGTAGAAGAGGCGGTTGCCTTGTGTGCCGCGCTCACGGTCGATCTTTTGCAGCAACTCCTTGAGACCGGCATATCCGCCGTCATCGTCGAAATTCATAGCGTGGTAGACGACCCGCTCCAGAAACTCTTTGAGCTTCGGATCGCCGGCTTTGCCGCCGCCGAACTGAATGATTCCGTCCTGCATGTCCGCGGCAAAGCTATCCTCGAGGTGGCGGCGAGCCACCCCGACCACGGCGAACTCCTTCGGCAGAAGGCCCGCTTGTTCCAGGTGAAAGAGTGCAGGAAGCAGCTTGCGCTTGGTGAGATCGCCCGAGGCTCCGAAGATAACCGCGACCGACGGAGCGGGAATATGGAGCGATTGTTGAGAGGCTTTGATGTCTTCGGGAGAGACTTTCACTTCCATCGTGGCCATGGTTCTTTCTCCTTACTCGCGTTCCATGATTGTTGCCGTTCATCTCATGCCCAGCTTCAGGCTCCGGTTGGAGGCAACTCGACTCCCAGCCTCTTCAACTCCGCCACTAACTGAGCCTCGTTTTGAAAGCAGATCCCGTGCATTCCTACACACTCGGCCGCGTCGCAATTCGCCTGGCGGTCGTCGATAAAAACCGTTGTCTCCGGCGGCTGCTGAAAGACATCGAGCGCAACCAAGAAGATCTCAGGCTCGGGCTTGCGCAGGCCCAGATAGCAAGAACTGAAAAAGGCGGAAAAGCCAGACCCTAGCTGGAATCGCTCGATGCGATACTCGTTCAGCTCTTTCGCCTCATTGTTCAATGCTGCGAGCTTCAGGCAGGCGGAGGCGCGAAGGCGCCGGAGCACGCCGAGCGCTCCTAGCCCGGGGGCCAGCTCTTTCGATTCCGCCTTCATTCGCTCCAGGAAATCCGCGGCGGTGAAAGAACGCGGCTCGAAGAATATCGTGCGATCGAGAAACTCCTCCACCGGGATCAACCCACGTTCCCAGGCGTCGTTGGCCGCTTCATGGCGCAGTTCGTACTCGGCACGATCCACGGAAAAATGCGCAAGCACCCGGGCGCGTTCCGCCTGATCCCATCCATTGGTCAGCAGAACGCCCCCGATATCGAAAAAAACGGCGCCAATCTTGGCCATCGCTCTGCCTAGGGCCTGTTCACTCGATTAGGGCGAACAGCGTTGCTAGCGAAAATTGGGACAGACGAGGCGAAGGCCGACGGTTGTGGCAGGTCCCCAATCGAGGCCGACAACGAAGTATGGCTCGATTTTCGCCGCAACCCGGATGGGACGGGGTGGATTTTCCCGACTGCTTTGCCGCTCCTCGCTAAAATACTCCAGTATTTGCCACTCCCCGCTTCGCGCATTGGAAAAAATCCCCTCCCGTCGCTGCCACCCTAATCGAGTGAACAGGCCCTAACGCGCCGGCACGGCTTCGCTTTGCTGCGCGCGAGCGATGAGCTGCTTTGCCCGGCTAGCAATATTTTTCACGCCAAAGCCGAGCTCCTCCAACACCTTTTCCCCTGGAGCCGAAGCGCCGAAGCGCTCGAGGCCGATCACATCTCCATGGCGGCCGACATACTTCCACCAGGGCATGGGAGCGGCGGCCTCGACCGCCAGCTTGGGCAGATGATCGGGGAAGATCTGCTGCCGGTATGATTCCGGCTGTTCTTCAAAGATGCGGAAGCTGGGCATCGAGACCACCCGAACCGAGATGCCGTCTTTCTTCAACTCCCCGGCCGCGGCCAATACCGCCCAAACCTCGGAGCCGGTGGCCACCATCAAGATGTCTGGTTTGCTGCCGCCTTCTTCGAGAATGTAGGCCCCGCGCGCCACGCCTTCGGCAATGCCATATTTTTTTGGATCGAGAATGGGTAGGTTCTGACGCGAAAGCGCGAGAAAGCAGGGCGATTTGCGAGAGATCGCCAGCCGCCAAACGGCTGATGTTTCGTTCGCGTCCGCCGGGCGGAAGTCCGTTAGAAACGGAGTGGCGCGCAGCATGGCAAGGTGCTCGATGGGCTGATGGGTCGGGCCGTCCTCGCCGAGAGCGATCGAATCATGGGTGAAGACAAAGATGGAGTGAGAATTCATGAGCGCCGCCAAGCGGATTGCCGGCCGGCAATAGTCGCTAAAGGTAAAGAACGTCGAGCCGTAAGGAATCAGGCCGCCATGGACGGCCATGCCGTTCACGATCGCGCACATGCCGAATTCGCGCACGCCGAAAAAGATGTTGCGCCCCTTCGGGTCAACATGGAAGTTTCCGCCGTTCTTGATCAGGGTCTTGGTGGAGGTCGTCAGATCGGCCGCTCCGCCGAGGAACTCGGGAATCGCGCCGGCAAAGGCATCGATGATTTCGCCGCCCGCGCTTCGTGTCGCGATGGGCTTGGCATCCGCCTGCCATACCGGCAACGTCTTTTCCCAACCATCCGCGAGTTTGCCTGCCTGCACCCGCTCGAACTCCGCCGCGGGCTCCGGATAGGTCGTCTTGTAGCGGGCGAACATGTCGTTCCATTCCTGTTCGTATCGCTTGCCGGCTTCAACCGACTTCAGCCAGTTCGCTTTCGCCTCTTCCGGAACGTAGAAGCTCTTGTCCTCGGGCCAGCCCAGATTTTTCTTCGTTTCTTTGGTTGCTTCGGCCCCCAGCGGCTCGCCGTGGGCTTTGTTGGTTCCGGCTTTGGGGCTTCCGTACCCGATGACCGTGCGGACCCGAATGAGGGAGGGCTTATCTTTGGCCGCCTTGGCGTTTTCAATCGCCTTCGAAAGGGCTTCGAGATCGTTGCCATCCTCGACCATCTGCACATGCCAGTGATAAGCCTCGAAGCGGCGAGTCACGTCCTCGGTATAGGACAGCTCGGTGGGACCATCGAGCGAGATCAGGTTGTCGTCGTAGAAATAGATCATCTTGCCCAGCCGCAGCGTTCCGGCGAGAGAGGCGGACTCGTGCGAGACGCCCTCCATCATGTCGCCGTCGGAACAGAGCACGTAGGTGTAGTGATCGACAATCGGGAACTCGGGCCGGTTGTAGCGGGCGGCGAGATGAGCTTCCGCCAGCGCCATGCCCACGCCCATCGCGAATCCCTGGCCGAGGGGGCCAGTCGTCACTTCGACACCGTCGGCGTGGCCATATTCAGGATGGCCGGGCGTCTTCGACCCGTATTGCCGGAACTGCTTCAAGTCTTCGATCGAGAGCTTGTAGCCGGTCAGGTGCAAGACGGAATAGAGCAGCGCGGAGGCGTGCCCGTTGGAAAGCACGAACCGGTCGCGGTTGGACCATTTGGAATTCGCAGGGTTGTGCCGCATGAACTGGTGAAAAAGCAGGTAGGCAATTGGAGCGTCGCCCAGAGGCGCGCCCGGGTGCCCGCTCTTCGCCTTCTCCACCGCATCGACGGCAAGAAATCGCAACGTGTTAATCGACAACTGATCCAGATCGGTCATAAAAGCCCTCGCTTGAGCATGCGTGCCGGTTTGGTCTGGTGCGGTTGCCCCGCTCCCCGGTCAGCGATGTCGTTCCTCTTGTTCTTCTGGGATTTCTATTTTGCTTGATTTCTTGAATCGCGGGCGGATAGCCTTCGGTCGCGCCCGCCGGAAAGCGGTTCTTGAAAGCATTCTTTGGCTAGCTTGATTTGGCCGATGAACTTACCGGGGCGGTCTTGCCTTTGAGCTCCACTTCAAAATTCTCTCCCTGCCAGCGCCCTTGTGCAAACCAATGGAGTGTGAAGATTATTTTGCCGGTCTGCCCAGGCGCGGTCGCGATGTCGGCGCAGTACCCTGCATATCCGGCCATCCAGCTCGGGGAATTCTCGATTGTTTTCCAATCGTCAGGGGTCCAAATCAAATGGAACTGGTCCTGCGCGAACACGCGAAGTGTTTTGCCGGGCTCGATGTGCTTGATCTTGCGGTCCAGCCGGAAGATTTCCACCGTATTTTCGCGCCGGCCCTCGCCGTAACGGGCCTCGACAATCGAAATGCAATCGGCCACTTTGCCATCGGTTACCGATCGCAGCAGCTTGATGTACTCAGCATGGGCCCACACCAGCGGCATCGCCGATCCCGTGGGACGGCCCGGCTCCATGCCCGCCTCCGGCAAGCTCGGGCCATCCCAGATCTGCTCCGGCATCATTCCTCCGGCGGAGCTGAAGCGCTCGAGAGCCGTAATGTACGGTTTGACATCGCGGCCGGCGGCCAGCTCATAATGTGCGCGCTCACCGGTCAACAAGGGCCACGCACGGCCCACTCCCCATCCGGAGAATGGGCCACCGTCGTCTTTCTGGCCATAACCGTCATGGTTGTAGCGCCGCCAGCAAGGTCCGAACGGGGTTTCAACTTTGAGCACATGGTCGACCACTTTGAGCGAATCGACGATCAACGGGTCGTCGGCGCGCCGCACGCCGTACCGGACGAGCTCAAGAAAACCGGCATCGATGATCTCCCGGGCCTCAAATTCGTTCGGCGCGCCTGGCGGCTGGTTGTTGAGCCGGACGATCTCCCGGCCGCAGTCCCCGTCTTCATAGGGATCCCCGCATTCAGGCGGCCGAATCCGCATGTAATGGCGCTTCACCTCGGGCAGCAACACACCCTGATCGGTAACTGTCCAGTCCTCCAGATGGGCCTGGATCCAATCGGCATGCTCTTCGAGGAGACCGGCCAGCTCCGCCGCGTCGTGGGCCCGCGCGATATCGGCCGCACAAACCAATGCGGCGATCACGACCGCAAGTGTCGAAGGGGAGTAGCCGGCATTTTCCTCCCAACGTTCCTGTTGGGTCACCGGCGCCGAGCGCATCAAAAATCCCGCGGCCCGCTCGACAAAGGGAAAGATCTCGAACATGCCCAGCCCATTCCTCTTCCAGAGGCGCCAGGCCAGCACGATTGGAAAGGCCACTTCGTCGAGCTGAATGCCTTGCCAGTAGGGAGTGCCGTCGATCCAGAAGTTCTGGGCAAAGCTGCCGTCGACCTTCTGCGTACAAGCGAGATAAAGCAAGGCGCGTTGCGCCGTTTCCACATGGCCACAGTAGAGCAGCGACGATGCGCTCTGCACCATGTCACGGGTCCATACCAGGTGATACCCACCGAGATCGTCGTCGCCCTGAGATTGGCCCCACGGGAAAGACGCGGATGCAATGAAAGCGCCGGGGAAGGTCTTGTCCTCGTGCCCGAGGATGGTGTTGTGGCTGATCTGCAGAAGCCGGCCGCTGTCGGTGGAGGCCGGCATTAAATCAACCGGAGTGGCTACGCGATGCCACTGCTCGATGAAGCGATTCAGAGCAACCTCAAAGGGCGCATTGAGAGCGCCCAGCGCCCGGGTAAGGGCGGCATGGTGCCCCTGCCCAAGCGCCATCGCCACCACAAACTCGCGCTGCGCCCCCGGCGGAATCTCGCCGGTGAGCGCGATGTTGCCGTCGACGGCGGAGCCGAACTCCCAATCCATTTTGAAATTGCCGGCAATGTCTTGCCATCCGTCGCTGTGGCCCACGTAGCCACAACTGGTGCGGCTGAAACCGCAGCTCGCGGCCATGACCAGAGAGATGCCGCTCTTCCAGGCGAGAAGGACCCGCTTGCCCGCCACATCCAGAACTCCCCCGGAGTTGCCGTAGCCCCCAACCTCAAGATGCGGAGCCAGCAGAGCGTAGACCTTCATCCGCGACACCAGATCTTCGTCACCCTCGAGCCGCACCCGCATCAGCACAACGGGATGATGCGGATCGCTGATAATCTCCTTGGTCACGCGATAACGTCCGTTGCGATCACGGTTGATGAGCCGGGCAGCAAGAGCGTCGTCGTCGATATGCTCAAAGGTGCGATCGAGGTCGCGCTTCTCTTCGTGGAAGAAGGTCTCTCCGTCCGTCAGCAGCAGCTCCATATCGCGGGTCTGCGGCCGGTCGATCGTGGGGTAGTAGATCTCGTTGAGAATGCCGTGAGAAATCGTGTACCAGATTCTGCTTGAACTGGAATACGCAGTACCTACCGCGTCCTTTTCACTCGATGTCCAAGTCGGCGCAAATCCTGGAGCTCCAAAGGCCAAGCCTTGCCCCTCGATCCAGCGATAGCTCAACGATTGATCTGTCACGTCTCTGGCCTCTTTATCTGATTGCTGGTTGTCTAGAGCATCGCTGGTTGTTTAGAGCACTTGAGCGTTGGCGTCGGGATCGGGATGGAAAGATACCTCACGCATGGCGTGCTCAAGCTCCCGGTTTTTCATAAAGCCCTCCCAGACCAGGCCGGTGCGAAGGTTTTCCGCCATCAGCAGGCTGACTCCCAAATCAATGCCGATCACATCCTGACCGAACCATCCCGCCCTGGGCTCGAAGGCGTCGGCAAAACCATATCGTCCATAAACCTTAGAGCCAAAACGATCCCGCATTGTCAAAAGGACATGAGAACACTCGGCGGGAAGAAATACCAGCGACCCGGCTGTAGCGCTAGGGACAAGAGTTCCGTCCACGGGGCCGATCGAAGGCGGTCCGCCCCACACGCGGTAGCCCTGGCGGGAATCGGAGGCCGAGATTCCCCACATATCCTGGTCGATCCAGGGAAACTTCTGCCCCAGAACGAGGCACCAGAGCTGATGGGCGCGGGTCGCAGCAATCGAGTTGCTGAAGTAATTGGTGTGGCGGTCGCGAATGTCGCGGTAGTCGCACCAGGCCTGCGGGTATTGGTGGATGAACAGAGGCGCGAGCCCGCTGATGTAGTCGATTCCCCCGTAAGAAACGACCGGCCGCTGGACCGATTCCCAGGTCTGCGCGGGAATCGGGTGCGTGGGCGAGCCGATCGCCAACAGGTACATGGTGATCAGCTCGGCATAAATGTCCCAGCGGTGTTTCAAAAATCCCTGGTCCGGCAGCCAGCCCATGGAAAGGGTATCGCCGCCATTCATCATCCATTGCCAGTCGATGCGCCGGTAGAACGTTGTGGCCAGGGCCTCGATGCGAGGGTTGCCGGTAAAATACTGCCGGCAATGCAGCACTCCGCAGAGCAACAAAGAGGTGTCGATCGAAGACAGCTCGCTTCCAAAGAGCCTTTCGCCGCTTTCGATATCGACAAAGTGATAGAGGAAGCCGTGCACATGCGGGCATTGTTCCAGAAGAAAGGCCAGGGTCTTCTCTACCCTGGCTTCACAATCGACCTCGCGCAGATAGTTTCGCTTCGCGGCGATGCAGAGGCCGCTGAGACCGAATCCGGTTGCCGCAATGCTGGCCACGCGGCTCTCGGAGCGCCCACCCCAAAGGGCACGATCGCGGACCAGGCCGGTTTGCTGGCTGGCCTCATTCCAGAAGTAGTCGACGGCGCGGCCTTCCATGTCGTCGAGGAGTGCGTCCGCCGCCTTGGAGACCTGGATGAGAGGCCGATTGATGAAGACGCCGGGCGGGTGAGCGTACTGTTCGGCGGCCTGGCTCTCGGTCTTAGGGCCGGGACCGGAGGTGGGTGGCGGGGTCTGCTGATTTTGCGCCGGGGCCATGGCACCGGAACCGAGCGCCAATGCGCCCGTCACCCCTGCCTGACGCAACAATTCCCGGCGGGTTATACGTGACCGAACCAAGCGAGATTCTGTCCAAGTACCAGCGCGAACATCGAAATGTAGGATGCACACTGCCCGGCAACCCGCCCGGACCGGCACACGTACTGCATCTCCGCCGCCGCGCATGCGACGGCTGCTATTGAGTGTAAACCCATTCTCCTGATGAGCTCGCCAATCACCCGGCCGAACCTGCAAGCCGTTTGCGGCCGAATGAATATCACTTTGCGTGCACGTTCGCGCGCGCTTGAAATTTCGGAGATCGCGAAGGCTCTATTCCTTTGCGATCTCTTGCTGCAGCGCCTCTGCTTGCACGCTGCCAAGCCCGGTGCACGCATCCCATCCCGGCCCGGCAGGATACCCTGTCACACCTTCAAAACTGTTGTTTACCGGGCCAGGTGCGCCGACGATGTCGCGGAAGGCAGAGGCAGAGAGAGTGTAGAGAGTCGTGTTGAGATAACCCACCGGGTTGCCGAGATTCGCATTGATGCGCGCCATCAACCCCGCATAGAGCGGAGCCACGGCGCTGGTGCCGCCGATAGGCTCCGGCTGCGATCCGTTGACCACCTGCAGATAGCCGCTATAAGGACTGGCGTTTCCGGCAATGTCTGGAACGCCGCGCCCCGACTGGCCGGTGCTGAGCCGCTCGGGCACATTGGATTGCTGCTGGTACTGCGGCACCGCAAAGCGGGCACTCACGCCACCGCCGGTAGCACCCCCGGCGGCGCCGTTGTTCCACACCCACTCTTCGCAGCTTGTTCCTTCTACGTTGCCGACGATCGTGCCGCCGCAGGCCGTCACCCAAATGTCGGAAGCGGGGTAGCTGGTCTGCGCCAGCGTTTTGCTTTCTACATACGCACCCGAGTCGCCGGAGGAAACCAGTACGGTGATCTTGCTCGCCGCCGCATCCTCGAAGATCTTCGTGAACTCGTCATATTCATTGTCGGAGAAGCTCTGCTCATCGGGATCGTCGGCGCCCCAGCCATAGCTGATCGAGACAATGCCCGGCGCCGGATCGCCGGCCTTCGGCGTCACCATCATTTGCAGCGCGAGCAGCATGCTCTGCGTCTGGGCAGCCGCGAAGTACACGGCGATCGTGGACTTGGGTGCGATCGCGCCCGCAACGGTGATGTCCAGTCCGGTTTCCCCGTCGGATTTGCCGGAGTTCGTCGTGCCGTCCACCGGAACATCGACAATCGTGGGCAACGGCAGGTTACCGAGCGCCTTCATTGTGGCTTCAATATCCGCCATGGAGTATCCTGCGGGTCCGTCCTGCGTCTCCATTTCGTACAGGGCAATCGTCTCGCCGGCGCCGTCGCCGGCAGGAAAGCCGTAGAGTGTGGCAATCTGTGCCGGGGTCAGCGGCACAGTGTTGGGCGGAACACCAGGCGCCGTCTGCACCTCTGCAGTGGCGGCACGCCAGTGTTTCGCTTCGACCTTGCGGTTGGTCAGGCCCACGACGGCGCTGACATAATCGGCGATTGCGGCGGGAAGATTCACTGCGCCATCGTGGCTGCGGTACGTGCCTTTCGAGTACGCATAGTCATTGAGCTCGGTTGCAAAGAGCCGATTGGTGGCAGCGACGGTGCCGCGCGCCACGATCGAGCGCCGGGCGGTGTCGGCATCCAGCACCTCCATGCCGGCGTCTCTGAGGAACTGCGCCACCATGTCCATCTCCCGTTGATCCGCGCCACGCGCCGCCACGAACGCCTGCCGGTCCGGCCGCTCCTCGGGGCATGCCCTCACGTCCAGCGGATTGAGAGGCTGGTGTCCGGAAGCGCGGCGAAGAAACACCGTGAACGTTAGCTCTGCCGATGGATCCGTCGAGTGCAGCACGCGACGATCCTGCGGATGAGGGTGCTCGCTCCCCGAAAGCGGACGGAACTGCGCGGATGGCGTCATCAAAACCTCCCCTATGGGATGCGATGGTTTCTTATGGGATGCGATGGTAGAGCCGCGCGGGACCGTACCTCCCTTGAGTGCCGCGCGATTGGGGCCAAAATACTACAACGATGCGGCCGACGACACGGCGACGACCACTGCCCCCGCCGCGCCGTCCTCTCCAATTTTCAAAGGCTGTTCAACAGCGTTTCGCCATCAATCCCGGGAACCTCGCCTGTCTCAACTGCATCCATTACCATGGATGGGCAGTTTGACCTGTATCGCGATCACGCCCCGGATGGGCGACCTGATCCTTCAAGATTGCTCCCCTCGTTGATGGGGACCCTAACGCACAGGAGGAATCCTTTGGCCTACGAAGTTCCACCTCTTCCGTACGATTACTCCGCGCTCGAGCCGTATATCGATGCCGAGACGATGAAGATCCACCACGACAAGCACCATACCGCTTACGTCACCAATTTGAATGCGGCCATCGAAAAGCATCCCGAGCTCGGCAAACATGCACCCGAAGATCTTCTGCGGAACCTCAACGGCGTGCCTGAAGACATTCGCACCGCGGTGCGCAACAACGCCGGCGGTCACGTCAACCACACGATGTTCTGGACCATCATGAAGCCAAAGGGCGGGGGCGAGCCCTCGGGCAAGCTTGGCGAACAGATTACGACGGACTTTGGCAGTTTTGACGCCTTCAAGAAGCAGTTCAACGAAACCACGGCCAAGCAGTTCGGTTCCGGCTGGGGCTGGTTGGTATGGGAAGGCGGCAAGCTGAAGATCGTGACGACACCGAACCAGGACAGCCCGCTATCGCAAGGCCTGTACCCCATTCTTGGAAACGACGTCTGGGAACACGCCTACTACTTGAAATACCAGAACAAGCGCCCGGACTATCTGGCCGCCTGGTGGAACACGGCGAACTGGGAGGAGATTGCCAAGCGCTTTGAGAAGGCGCGGCAGTAGAAGAGCGGGTTACAGCAAAAGCACAGATACGGTCAGTTGGGGAGATCGGCGATGTGCAGCCATTCCCTTGGATGGAATGGCTGCATCCAGAGCGCTTCGCCACCTTGCACCATCTGTGCTTTTGCTCTATAGCCCAGGTCCGGCCAGCCAACCGCGGACCTGCATAACGCTGCGATGGCCCATTCGACTCTTCCGAACGAGCCACCCGTTGAGAGTTAACGCATTTCGCTTGTACTGCGACCTGGTGAGACCCCCTGAGAGCGGCCGTTCTTTCCCACCCCAGCAAGCTTCGCTTGCCGGGGACCCCGGTACTTCGATGGAACGGCCGCGTTCAGAGCAGCTTTTGGAGATACACCTAAAGCGAAAATGCTTTAAGCGGTGACGGCGGTCTTCTGCGATTCCACTGCGCCGCTGTTGGACGTGGTGATCGCGCCATCCTTGGTCTGGCCCGGTTTGCGGATGTCAATGCCACCCTTGAAGAAGGCGCCATCTTCAATGCTGATACGTTGAGCAATGACATCGCCCGTCAGTGATCCCTCGCTACGAATGTCCACGCGGTCACTGGCGTTGATGTTGCCGCGCACCTTGCCCAGAACGACCACTTCCCGAGCCGAGATGTTAGCCGATACCTGGCCGTTGCGGCCGACGGTGACCCGGTTGCCAGGCAGGTTGATCGCGCCTTCCACCTTACCGTCTATGTACAATGACTCGGATCCAGTGACCTCGCCCTTAACCACGAGGCTCTTGCCGATCGTGGCCTGGTCGGCAATTGCCGAAGCTGCGGGGGAGGCGCCGGAAGGACGCGTGCTGGTTGGTTCATTGCTTGCGGTTGAAGGCGCTGCCGGACGTGCCGGCTCCGTGCCTGAGGATGGCGTTAGACTTCCGGCCTGGTTCGGTTTCCACATCGTTTCGTATTTCCTTTCGCTGACTTCAAATGCCGTCCCGAAACGGCCCGCGCTCAGGTTCCGCGCTTAAGGACACTCGGGAAGAAAAGTTGGAATGGTCTCTTTCTGATTTTGACTCGGATTCTGTTTGCGAGGACACCATGGTACGAGCCGCGCAGAGCATGCTTCCAGTCTGCATCTTAACCATGCTTGGCGGAAAATTGAAATGCCTAATCCGGGGTGTTTTCCACGATTGAGCCGTTACCATCAACAAAACGGGTGGACGACCGGGAAATCCCGGGCCGGCCGCGCGAGCAGAACAAAACGTGCTTCCCCACTTTTTCGATGACCGACCGCGAACTGCTTCGCCATATTGGACGCTCCGCCGGCCGCCGCGCCGGCTACAAACAACTGGTGCGGGAGCTTGGACTCGGCGGTGGCCGCGAGCGCCGCATTCTGATGGAGCAGCTTGACCGGCTGGTGGCGCGCGGCGAGCTTGTCCATCCGGACCGGGATCATTGGGCTCTGCCCGACGCCTCATTGCGAGACAATCTGGCCGCGGGGCGGCTCGATATGCATCGCGACGGCTACGGCTTTGTCCGCCCGGACACGGGCCGTTCCGGGGGAGAGTCGGACATCTTCATCGCTCCCATCGACATGGGAGGCGCCATGCAAGGCGATCAGGTCCTGGTCGAGCTGGCTCCCCCGCGCAGCGATGGCCGCCGGGCGGGACGCATCGTGCGCATTCTAAGGCGCAACAACCCTACGATCGTCGGCCGCTTTCACCATGCGCGCGACGACCGGGCACGAGGGCACAGCGTCACTCCCTGGGACGAACGCATGACCCAGCCCATTTTTATCGCTTTCGGGATGGAGCTGCCGGCGGAACGCGATGGCTTGGCCGCGCATCGTGTCCTCGGCCGAGAGGCCTCCCGGGCCCGGCAGGAGAGCCGAGTTCCCGCCGATGCCGCCGGACGCGACCTTGAGGGGCTGGTGGTCGAAGTCGAGATTCTCGAGTGGCCGACGGCGGTCCGGCCCGCGCGGGGCCGCGTGATCGAAATTCTCGGTCACCCGGACGACTTCGGCGTGGACGTCGAGATCACCATCCGCAAGCACCATCTGCCGCATGTTTTTCCAGGCAATGTGCTCGAGGAAGCGCGCGAGATCGCGCACATCGACGCCTGGGAGGTTGGGCGCCGTGAGGATTTTCGCGGCCTGCCCATTGTGACCATCGACGGCGAGACCGCCAAGGACTTCGACGATGCCGTCCTGGTGCGGAAAGACGGCGAAGGCTGGCAGCTCGAAGTGCACATTGCCGACGTGGCCCAATATGTGCGGCCGGGCTCGGCGCTCGATCTCGAAGCGCGGCTCCGGGGTACCTCGGTTTACTTTCCCGACCGGGCCGTCCCGATGCTGCCGCAAGAGCTCTCCAGCGGCATTTGCAGCCTGCGTCCCGGCGAAGACCGCCTTGTGCTTTCCTGCATCATGCGCGTCGACGCCGAGGGCGAAGTCGAAAGCTACCGGATTGTCGAAGGGGTGATTCGGTCGGCGCAGCGGATGACGTACACCCAGGTCCACGCGGCCCTCGATGGCGATGAGGCGACGCGGCAGGAGTTCGCGCCGTTGGTGCCGGAGTTCGAGCGCATGTATGAGCTGGCGCGGCTGCTCCACCGTAAACGGCAGCGGCGAGGCTCTATCGATTTTGACCTGCCGGAGCCGGTCATCGAGTTCAACGAGCAAGGAGGCATGGAGAGCATCGTCCGCTCGGAGCGAAGCTGGGCCAACCGCCTGATCGAGGAATTCATGCTGTCGGCCAACGAGTGCGTCGCCTCGTGGCTGGAGCAGTTGAGCGTGCCGGCGCTCTATCGCATTCACGAAAAGCCCGAGCCCCGCCGCGTGGTCGAATTTGAAGATGTGGCCGCGGGCTTCGGCTATTCCCTCGGTCTCGGCGCACTGCCCGTAAAGCGCGTCACGATGAAGGCAGACCGCCGGACGCAGCGCGCCCATGGCGGAACCGCGCGCGCGCATGAGATTCCCGAAGACCTTCCTGTAACGCCGCGGATGTATCAGCAGCTCGCGCTCAAGATCGCGGGCAAGCCGGAGGAGCGCATCCTCGCGCACTTGATGCTTCGCTCCCTGCGGCAGGCGCGGTACAGCGAAAAGAACGAAGGCCACTTCGCCCTGGCGGCGCCCTGCTACACGCATTTCACTTCACCCATCCGGCGGTATCCGGACCTGATTGTGCATCGCATCGTCAAAGAGCTGCTCCAGGCCGGCCTCTCCGGCGAAGGCCGGCTCGCGCCTATCGAGACACGGCAGCCGGCGCGAGCACGGAGAGACGAATCGAGCGAGCACCCGCCGATGGCGGATTCATCCCTGGGAGAGGCCGAGCTGGCGGGGATTGCGCAGGAATCGAGTCAAGCCGAGCGGCGGGCCGACGACGCCGAGCGCGAGCTGATGGATTGGAAGAAGGTCAAGTTCATGCAGGAGCGTGTGGGCGAGGACTTTGACGCCATGATCCTCAGCGTGACCAAGTACGGCTGCTTCGTCGAGCTGGACAATCTTTTTATCGAAGGGCTGGCGCCGATCGCGACTCTCGCCGGGGACAACTTTACGTTTCGCGAGAACACGCGGCAGATTCTCGGAGAGCATTCCGGACGCCGCTACTCGATTGGCGATCGCGTGCGCGTGATTCTCGATCGCGTGAATGTGATGGAGCGGCGGCTGCAGTTCTCGATTCTTGAGGGCGAGCCGCTGCACCTTCCTCGCGCGGCGAAAAAGAGCACCAAGACCAAAGCGGCCGCACGCAAAGAGGCGAAGCGCAAGGCTCACGGATATGTGCCTCCACCGAAGAAGGCTCTTGGCAAAGCGAAACGGCGGGGCAAGAACGGCAAGAAGCGCCGCTGAGCGAACGCGGGCTGTGCGGAGGCGGTTTCCAAATGCAGGCACCCCGCTTGCACCTCCGCGGCGCTTCCATGGAAGATAGAGAGCGGGAGAATGCAGATGGCAAGGATAGTGATGTGCGCGCGCCTCAAGCAGGAGCTTGAGGGTTTGGATGAGCCGCCTTTCGATAGCGAGTTCGGCCAGAAGATCTACGAGCATGTTTCGAAGAAGGCCTGGGCCTCATGGCTGGAGCATCAGAAGATGCTGCTGAACGAATACCGGCTGCAGCCCTGGACGAGGGAGGCGCAGGAATTTCTAGTGGAGCAGATGGAACAATATTTCTTCGGCGAAGGCTCTGCGCTGCCCAAGGAATATGTGCCGCCGAGCCACTAGGCTGGCAGTCGCTCAACGGCAAAAGGTCGTGTAAACTCGGAATCGTCGGGACGTGGCTCAGCCTGGTAGAGCACTCGCTTGGGGTGCGAGGGGTCGGCAGTTCAAATCTGCCCGTCCCGACCATTGGAATCAACCCTTTCAACATCGCTCTCGGACGCAGATTCTCTTGAGAACTGCCGACCGCGAGCACCCCAACTTCAGCAGCGCGCAGCGGAGCACAAGGCGGAACGCCGAGCAAAGCGGAGCGCGCGACCTATAGAAGCAGGCGAGGGCGCGAGGTACTGCCGAGCCGCGGCAGTTCAAATCTGCCGGTCCCGACCATTGAAACCTCCATCCAACCTTTACTCTCGGACGCAGATTCTCTTGAGAACTGCCGACCGCGAGTACTCCAACTTCAGCAGCGCGCAGCGGAGCACAAGGCGGAACGCCGGGCGGAGCGGAGCGCGCAACCTATAGAAGCAGGCGAGGGGCGCGAGGCGTTAGCCGAGCCGCGGCAGTGGGAATCTGCCCGTCCCGACCATTGAAACCTCCATCCAACCTTTACTCTCGGACGCAGTTCGGCGGAACGCCGAGCGGATGCGGAGCGGCGGGACGACGAGCGGAATACCGCAGTCAAGCATCCTTGCGATTCAAATCGCTTCCACCTAGTTCTTCAAAGGAGTGGTTGCAAGAATCTCCACCTTTTCGATCTGAGGGGGAATCGCGAACAATTCGTTGGCCCGTGCCCCCAAGGCCTTCGCAATCTCGCCAGTCAGGTGGGCATTGCGATCTGCTTCACTTGCGAAAGTGTCGAAGATGCCGAACCTCCCCGGCCCAAGCTTGATTGCATACCATTTCAAGGTCCCACTTTCATTGAGCGCGAGAGGCTGAGCCGATTTCAGAAATGCTTCGGCATCCGCCTCCTTGCCTGGGCGTGCCTCGAGCGTTACCAACAGTCCGATTGCTTCCATTGAATTACCCTCCTATGTGTTGAGTTATTCCAACGATCCTCGATCTTCTCTTCCTCAATCTAGGCTTTTGCCAGCGGTTTAACCATTGACGGAAATGCCATATTTAGCGTCATATGTGCCATGCGCGTTTATGTGCTTGCACTCGATGGCGTCTTCGATCTGGGATTGTCGGCGGTTCTGGATGCATTCCAAACTGCGAACGAATTGATTGAACCGACTGGACTCGTCATTCCGCAGTTTGAAGTCAAGGTCGTAGGGATGCGAAAGTCGGTCCGAACGGGACACGGCCTGAAGGTCCCGATTCAGCCAGTTGGAAGACACCCGCCTGATTACGTGATTGTTCCGGCAATCGCCTGCAAGACTCGCGATACTCTGAATGCGGCTCTGGCCAGACCTGATGTCCGCGACGCCGCAAAGGCGTTTCGAAAGTGGGCAAGCGAAGGCGCAAAGTTGGGTGCTGCGTGTGCTGGAACCTTTGTGTTGGCTGAGTCTGGCCTACTCGACCAGCAGCGCGCAACCACCACTTGGTGGCTGTCGCCAGTGTTTCGCGAACGATACCCTCAGGTATTGCTGGACGAATCGGAAATGGTGGTCCAGTCAGGAAACGTGGTGACTGCCGGAGCTGCTTTAGGCCATATGGACCTTGCCTTATGGCTGATACGTGGCGTGAGCCCCGAACTCGCCTCGCTCACGGCAAAATATCTCATTGTCGATTCCCGGCCTTCTCAAACGGCTTATGCTCTCACCGATCACCTGGTCCACTCCGACCCTGTTGTACAGCTCTTTGAACGCTGGGCGCGTGCCAGGCTCGCACGTGGATTTTCGCTCGACAGCGCCGCGAGAGCTGTCGGTGCAAGCAAAAGAACGCTTACTCGGCGGCTAAACAATGTCCTTGGGAAGTCTCCAATGTCGTATTTCCAAGGCCTGCGCATTGAACGCGCGGTGCATCTTTTGAAGACCAGCAACGCGAGTGTCGAAGAGATTGCCGCAAAAGTCGGGTACAGGGACGGTGGAACCTTGCGACTCCTTCTGCGCCGGCGGCTCAACCTCGGAGTGAAGGAGATAAGAAGAACTTCCCGAACGTAGCGACCTACACCGACGAGACGACTGATCTGGGGAAGATCCATGTATCGATAAGGAGTCCCCGGTTGGTATCAAATCGCGAGAGCGCTCCTTGAGAGAATGTCAGTACCGATATACCGGCCGAGAGGAAGTGCCTTTCAACATCGATCTCGGACGCAGTTCGGCGGAAACGCCGAGCGGATGCGAGTCATCGAAGCGCCGCAGATTCTCTTGAGCACTGCCGACCTCGAGCAACCCAAATTCAGCAGCGCGCAGCGGAGCGGATCAGCGTTCCTTCGTTTCTTCCCCGGCGCCGTAGTACATCTCACCCATTCGAATGGGATCGCGCCCGGACTGGATTCGATGCAGGTTCGTGTCGCGGAGCGAGTAGGCGCAGCCACAGTACTCCTGCTGATAGAAATTCTCCCGCTTGCTGATTTCGATCATGCGGTTGGCGCCGCCCATCTTCCGCCAGTTGTACTCCCAATAGATCAACCCCGCATAGCGGCTGGCGGCACGCACGCCAGAGCCGGTAACTTGCCGGAAGTCTTTCCAGCGCGAGATGCCGAGCGAGCTGGTGATGCTATCGAATCCCTCTTCGTGAGCATAAAGTGCGGTCCGCTCGAAGCGCATATCGAAGCAGGATGTGCACCGGATGCCTCTCTCCGGCTCGTTCTCCATCCCTTTGACTCGGGCAAACCAGTTGTCCATGTCGTAGTCCGCATCGATGACGGGAATCCCATGCTTGCGCGCAAAACGATGGTTCTCTTCCTTCCTCAGGTCATACTCGCGGCGCGGATGAATGTTGGGATTGTAAAAATAGATCGTGAAATCGATCTTCGACCGAAGAAGCGTCTCCATCACCTCGCCGGAACAGGGCGCGCAACAGGAGTGCAAAAGGAGCCGATGATGTCCCTCCGGTAAGGCAAGTGTCGGCAGGCTCGTCATTGGATTCATCCCTCCCGGCTAGGTACAAGTTTACCGGATGAGCGCACGCACGCCTTGTGCCGGCAAATTTCTTCGAGTGCAAAAACTGCATTTGCGGTCAACGCCACAAGTATTCTGAAAGGTGATCCAACGCCAAACCAAACCCCCAAGGACCCGCCCTCGCAAGGGGCTGCCGGCTCTCTTCGTTCTCCGCTGGCTGGGCTTGGGCTTGGCCTTTCTTTGGGTGCTCGCCTCACTGATGCTTCTCCTCCTCCGGTGGGTCGACCCGCCGACAACCGCGGTGCATATCGAGCGCCGCCTGCAAAGCTGGATGGATAACAAGCCCTATCACGAGCGCTACCAATTTGTTCCTCTCAGCCAGATCTCGCCCAATCTCCAGCACGCCGTCATCGCGGCCGAGGACGCGCGCTTCTATCAGCACCATGGTTTCGACTGGCATGCGATGGAACTTGCCGCCGCGGACGACGTGGAAGGAGGACGCCGCCTTCGCGGAGGCTCCACCCTCACGCAGCAACTCGTGAAAAATATCTTTTTCGGAACGGGCCGCTCCATTCTCCGCAAAGGTGCGGAGTTCACATTGGTTCCCGTGGCCGAAACAGTGCTCGGCAAGCGGCGAATTCTGGAGCTCTATCTCAACGTCGTCGAATGGGGTCCTGGAATTTACGGCGCGGAGTCGGCGTGCCGCGTCTACGATCACACCTCGGCGCGAAACATCGACCGCGAAGAATCGGCGCAGCTTGCCGCCGTTTTACCAGCCCCTCTCAAGCGCAGGCCAGAACACATGAACCGCTATAGCGGCATCATTCTCGAGCGGATGCGCCAGATGGGCTGGTAGTTGAGCTTTTGTAGCCGTCTGGGATGCGGGCGCTGGCTGGCGTGCATGGCGGAAGAACCGCGATAATGGCCTATGGACACCGCTCAGCATGACGCCGAGATCCTTGACCAGTTCACCAGGCAAGCGGAGCCCTTTGTGCGGCGCCACGCACACTCGAACGAGGCTCTGCTGCAGTTGATGCTCGATCTCTCCGGAGTGGGAGCGCGGGATTCCGTCGTCGACCTCGCATGCGGCCCAGGCATTGTCTCCTGCTTCTTCGCCCGGCACGCCCGCAGCGTTACCGGGCTCGATTTTGTGCCGGCGATGCTCGAGCGCGCGCGCAAGCTGCAAGCCGAGCGGGGACTTACCAACCTCGAGTGGAAGCAAGGCCAGGTCGCAGCTCTTCCCTTCCCGGATCGCAGCTTCGACTGCGTGATTACCCGTTTCTCGTTCCATCACTTCCTGGAACCTGCTGTCGTGGTGCGCGAGATGAAGCGTGTCTGCCGGCCTAAAGGCACGGTGCTCGTGGCTGACGTGACCCCAGCCGCGGCCGCACAGGAAGCCTTCAACCATTGGGAGATCCTGCGCGACCCTTCTCACACCCGCGCCCTGACGCGCGAGGAGTTGGAAACCGTCGGTAAAAGTGCCGGGCTGACCTTCCGCGGTGTGGCAGAATTCCGTTTGGAAATGGGACTCGAAGATCTTTTGGGCGGCTCCTTCCCCAAACCCGGAGATGCCGACCGCATCCGCATATTATTCAAACAAGACATTCAGGAAGGAACGGGTCGCCTGGGCGTGGCCGCTTTTCATGGGGGCTCGGATGATCCAAATGATCTGAAGAGAACCATCCGCCTGAGCTATCCGGTCAGCATTCTGGCCTGGACGAATCCCGGTTAAGCGCAGCGGCGGCGTCTGGCGCTGTCACCCGCAAATTCAGGCCGTACCTTTATACTGGCGGCTTCAAACAAGGAGGGGCCAAAGCGTGGCGGGACGACTGCAAAACAAAGTTGCGATTGTGACAGGAGCCGGGTCGTGCGGTCCCGGTTGGGGCAACGGGAAAGCCATCTCTGTCCTTTTTGCGCGCGAGGGGGCCTGGGTATTCGCCGTGGACCTTCAGGCGGCGGCCGCACAGGAAACTGCCGCGATCATCACCAGCGAAGGCGGCGCAGCGGCAAGCTTCGTCGCGGATGTCTCGAAGGCCGATGAGGTTAGAAACCTTGTCGCGGAGTGCCTCCATCTCTACGGCCGGATCGATGTGCTGGTCAACAATGTCGGCATCCTGGCGGCGGGCGGACCGGAGGAAATCACGGAAGAGGTTTGGGACCGCCATCTCGACGTGAATGTAAAAAGCGTCTTCTTGACTTCGAAGCACATACTGCCGGTGATGACGCAGCAGGGAAAAGGCGCGATCGTGAACATCTCCTCGATCGCCTCCATCCGCTATACCGGCTATCCCTCGGTGGCCTACAACGCGTCCAAAGGGGCCATCAACCAGCTCACGCAAAACGTCGCGGTGCAATACGCCACCCAGGGCATCCGCGCCAACTGTGTCCTTCCCGGCCTCATGGACACGCCCATGATTCGCGAGCCGCTCAAGGACGCCTACGGTCCGGGCGGAGTGGAGGAGATGATCCGGCAACGCAACGGGCAGGTACCGATGGGCAGAATGGGCGATTGCTGGGACGTGGCCTACGCCTCGCTGTTTTTGGCTTCTGACGAAGCGAAGTACATTACCGGCTCGTGCCTGGTGGTCGATGGGGGCCTGACGGCCAAGTGCTCTTAAAGCTGGTTCATATTTCGTAACCTCCACTGTTTCTCGTGGCGGAGCCTCGCGCTCTTTGCCATTGCGGGGTGGTGGAAACCGATCGTTGAGGCACAATTCACGAAATACAGGGATCCTTCGCACCCCTCGCCTTTGCTCGGGGTTCTCCAGGATGACGACGGTGAGGGAACGCAGCAGAGGCGGTAGAACAGCAGATTCGCTAACGCATTTCTCCTGACACGGTGGACCGG
>DATAWF010000116.1:0-23686 GCA_036267335.1 Acidobacteriaceae bacterium | reverse complement strand
CCGCTCAAGCTGCACGAGAGATCCTGGTTCCGTCCGGGAACAGTGTCGGTTCGCATCGGGCGGCCACTCCAGATGGAAGAGGGTGAAGAGCCGGGGCATTTTGCCCGGCGCTTGCAAGCCGCGGTCGAGGAGTTAGCTGCGCTTAGCTACTAGCTACTAGCTACTAGCTGCTAGCTGCTAGCTGCTAGCTTTTAGCCAAGCTGCAGGTCTGTCCGCCTCCGGTCGAGATGACTGGAATGAGTTGTCAATGGTCAGTGGTCAGTGGTCAATCCCGCGCGCTGGCTTCCGACCACTTCCCAGCAGATTCCTTTCCGCAACAACAGAAAGAAAGGCAAAGGCAAGCAAGGGCAAAGACCGGGCGGGGTTTCAGCTACTTGCTACTCCGGGTGGCTACTCGGGAAGGACCGGGAGCGCGACCATGTTGACCGCATTCGGATCGTCGCGCAGCTTGATGTAGAGCAGCGCGCCGTTGGGGGGCGGAATACTCAGCGTGGAGCCCGCAAACCCCACAGGCACCGAAACCGCGGAGGAAAAGCCAGCGGTAGCGGAGATCGAATCGAGCAGAAAGAGATTTCCACCTTCGAGGATGCACTGCTTGTCCGGAGTTGCCGGGCAGTGAACATCCTTGAGCGCCGGGATGCGCACGAGATTGCCCAGGGCCTGCCAGTCGCCCTGGGCGCCGCTCGAATCGACCGGACGGAAGCGCAGAGGCCCGAAGGCCGAAGGCCCAAAGCTCTTGAGCGGGTTGAGGCTCGCGAGGACGGTGTTGGCGTCCTGGAGGGTCAGGCTGCCATCCTGGACGCTGAGCGTCGTATGGAAGGCATCGTCTTCGGTTCCGACCTCGATCTTGAGGGTTCGCGGCCAGGCGGCAGGAGACTGCAACACGAAAGAGAGCGCTCCCTCCTGCGGCAATTCATCCTGATCGGAGAGATGGATAGGCGAAGAGGCGGCCTGCCCCATATCGACAGTTTTGCTCAACAGCTTGACCACGGGACGGGCGGGCTCGACGGTCACGGGAAGCTGCATTTCGCGCCCATCGTTGAGCATGACCTTGGCCGCCGAGTTTTCGCCCGGCTTGAGAACGCCGGCGGCGGAAGCGGAGGTGAGCGTCAACTCGTCTTCGCTGCCATTGTGCGAAAGGCCGTGGGGAAGGAAGGTCTCGCCTTGGAGCTCAAGCTTGAGAACCTGGTCGAGCCGGGTTCCCTTCAGCACGCCGGCGGGATCGCCCGCGTGGATCGTGAACCCGTCGAGGTGCGCTGCCTGGGCATACGCCTGTACGGGAACCTGATCGGGCGTACTTAATCCCTTTTGGCTTACCAGCAAGACCATCTTGCCCGGTTCTACATCTTGCAGCGGAAGCTTGACCTCGAGCTCTCCCGGCTTGGCGACGCTATAGACCGCCTTGATGACCTTGCCAGGCTTTTCTTGGAGAGAGACCTGATCGACACAGGCAGCCTCGTCCGCATCCAGATGCAGGGTGTCCTCACGGCCGACGACCAGGGCATCCTTGTCCGCATCGGACACGGTCCAGCTCTCTTTGCGCGCTTTCTCAAGCTGGAAGCTTGGCCCATCGAAGGGCTCGAATCCCCACTGCCCGCGCAGAAGGCCAGTTGCATCGGGATCGAGACTCGCCACCTGATCGGCGGGGGCATCGACAACGAAGCCGCCTTTGGCGGCATCGGCATGAGCCGGCAGATCCGCTCCGTGGCCGGTTTTCGATTCAACATGGAGCACAAAATCGTGGGCCAGCGAGGTGGCATAGACCAAAGGAGCGTTGTCTACGGGGAGCACCAGAGGGGCGCTTTGCGCGCAATAGACCCCTTTGGGATCGACGGCGCGCAGGGGAGGAATCTGCGGCGCCTGGATGGTAGGCAGACCGGCGGTGATCACGGACTTGGGATTCATGAACGACGGAGGATTGTTGAGCTTGAGATCGAGCCGCTCGGCCTTGGCCTCGACCAGCGCCGGGATGTACTGGTATTGAGCGTTACGGAAGCTGTCCATGATGCGAACGACATCGACGACCGCGCCGACGTAGGGGCTGTACATGCCCCCGCCGCCAAGGCGGGAGGCGCTGATCTGCCCGATCAGGTCGGCCGAAGCGCCGGAGGTCCAATTTGCCACCATCGACTCCGTGTGGCCGTCGTCGAGGACCTGGGCATTTTGCTCTTGGGTGAGGCAGGCGAGCTGCTGGTCCGACGGCTTCTGGAAGCAATCGCTGTCTACCTTGATGTCGAGGCTGCGAGATAAAAGATTGCTGACATCTTTGAGGGAGTCCGGGTTTTCGAGGGAGGCCTTGGTGACCGCGGCGGTGTAGGCATCGAGGCGCGCGCGGTCGAGGCTGGCCTGGTCGAGATCGTGCCCGGCGCGGACGAAGGCTCCGGGTTGCGCGCGCACATTCGAGCGCAGCGTGCTGAAGTCTCCCCCGGTTTCGGGGGCAAGAAAGAAGAGAGCTTGTTCCGCATTGGAAGGAACGGTGATCGAAATCCCTTCCTGGCGGATCTGCCGGGTCCAAGTTTCAGCCCGGGAAAACCAATCTTCGGGCGGGGGGTTGGTCGCTCCCCGGAGAAAGACGGCGACCAGCAGATAGCGGGCGTCCTGGGTTGCGGGCAGGTCGGGATGAAACCACACCCGGTCCCCACCCTCAAGGTTCGGCACCTCGGCGATGGGAAGGGTCTTGCCGTTTCTTGTGACCTTGATTTCGAGCGGCGGTCCATTGAGATCGAAACCCGGATCGGCGTGAGCCAGGCCAGAGAAGAGAAAAACGGCAAACAGGCACCCTACGCAAACAGAACGCAGCATGGCCTTCATTCTAAGAAGATGCCGGGAATTGTTCCACATGCAAGTAGGGCGTGTACTGTGCCGCGAAGGGCATTCAAGAGGAGCTATCTTCATGAATCGGAGGGTTTTCTCGCTAGGTACGCGGCCGATGAGGTAGCTTCTCGAATTGCCTGGGGCGAGGCGGTTCCCGGCCAGCAGGCAGCAGCAGCGGGCGGCGTTCTGCCTCTCGCGCCCGATCGGGCGCGAGACTCATGCGCGATCTATTCGCAACTCTTGCGGCGGACGGTGAAAGAAGCATGCTCCCCGCGAATGGCTCGAGCGGCGGGTGGAGCTGCGCGCCGCCTTCGGCCGAGATGACAGTAGAAAGTTTTCAGTAGTCAGTGATCAGTTGTCAGTTGTGGTCAGCGCTGCGCGCTACCTTCCGGTTACAAACAGCAGATTCCCTGACGGGAATGACAGCAAGAAAAGCAAAGGCAGCAGCTAGCGAAAAGCAGAACTCTCCGGTCGAGCGGCGCATTGGAGGCGCGAATCACGAAATACAGGGATCCTTCGTCACCCCTCGCCTACGCTCGGGGGTTCCTCAGGATGACGACCGGGTGAGGATGCCTTGGTTCTCCACTACGGCACTTTTACACCCTGTCGCTCCCTTACAGATACAAGGATGACGGGTGGTGGGTGGAGCTGCGCGCCGCGTTCGGCCGAGATGACAGTAGAAAGTTTTCAGTAGTCAGTGATCAGTTGTCAGTTGTGGTCAGCGCTACGCGCTACCTTCCGGTTACAAACAGCAGATTCCCTGACGGGAATGACAGCAAGAAAAGCAAGAGATGACAGAGCGTTTGCCTGCGACGGCAACGATTCAAGCTGAGTTACTGCCCGCAAAAACGAATCGTTCTCGCAGCGCCGCCGGTTGTGTCATCCTAAATGCGTGCCCCTGACGGATTACATCCCGTCGCCTCGCGCCGTGCTGATCCTCGCCGCGATCCTGATCCTTTTGTTTGTCAGCTACCTCTGGTTCGGAAGGCATCCGGCAGCACCCAAAACCGCTCCTCCTCCTGCCGATTCTGGTTCCTCCGCAGCTTCGACGTCAGCTCCGCCCAGCGGCCTTTCCGCAGACAGCGACGTCTATCCAGATGGAGCCCAGGCCCCCGGCGACCTGAACAGCGCCTTGGCGGAAGCTGCGAAGGATCACAAGAACGTGCTGCTCGACTTCGGCGGCAACTGGTGCCCGGATTGCCGGGTGCTCGAAATCTATTTCCACGACCCGGCGAACTGGCAATTGCTGAACGCCAACTACGTTCTGGTTCCGATCAATATCGGGCAGTACGACCAGAACACGGCGATCGCGGCCAAATACGGCATTCCGCTCAAAAGGGGGGTGCCGGCGCTGGCGGTGCTGGATTCGGGAGGGCGCGTGATCTATAGCCAACGGGACGGCGAGTTTGAAGCGATGCGGGGGATGGACCCCTCCTCGGTGACGGATTTTCTGAAAAAGTGGAAACCGAGCGGAAGCGCCGGTCCGGCTGGTAGCTGACCCCCGGCCCCGGAACTCACGCATTTCTCCTGACACGAGGAGAGGGTGATGGCAGTTCCCGGTATTTGCCACTCCTCACTCGCGCATTCGAGAAACTCCGCTCCCGCCACTCTCGTCCTAAGAGTGGGATCAGGCCCTAGTGCCCGGAGTCTAACGTTCGCTGAACAATTCGACGAATCGACGCGCACCCCAAAAAGCCCTCAGGGGCTAAAGCCCGATGATTTTTCGGCCTTTATGGCGCGCCTAAAGGCGCGCCCTGATACAAAGCTAAGGTTCACTTCTTGAAGCTAGAGTTCACTTCTTGAACGAACGAATGACGCAGGACACCAGGCCCTGATCTCCGCTCCGAGCATCCTCAGGAGAAATGCCCTACCTGAATTGTGAAGATACGGTTACCCTGACTTTGATATGCGTCGAGCCCTGGTGAAAATCCGCCGTGCCTTTCTTGCAGCGCTGCGGCACGACGTGCTCGACATTGCGAAGGCCATGGCCTACTCCGCGATTCTGTGCCTGTTTCCCGGCATCGTGGTGGCGACCGCGCTGCTGGCTCTGGCTCCGGGATCGATGACCCTGCGCAACGAGATGGGCACCTCCTTTTCCGCACTGCTGCCCAACGACACCATCGCGATGCTGCATTCGTATTTCCGCCACGAAAAAGCGCGGTCGGTCCAAGCGGTGCTGACTTCGGCGCTGATCACGGTGGTGGCCTCGGCGGGAATCATGCTCTCGCTGATGGAGGGCTTTCGCCGTGCCTACTCCCTGCCCCGGGGGGAGTGGCCGTCGGGGACCAAATACCTGGTGGCCGTAGCGCTGATTCCTTCGTGCCTGGCGCCTTTGGCATTTGCAACCATATTGGTTGCATTTGGACACCAGATCGAGATCTGGATCATCACCAACACGAGCCACGAGCTGGGAGGATACGTCCTGCTGCTGTGGAGCGGCATCCGCTGGACGATCGGCCTGCTGACGACAATCTGCCTGCTGGCGGTGGTGTACCACTTCGGCACGCCGCGGCGCGGCGCCTGGAAACATGTGCTGCCGGGAGCAGCGGGAGCCGCGGGAATGTGGTTTCTAACCACGCTGGTTTACGGCTTCTACATCACGCGCTTCGCCGATTACTCCATCATTTACGGCTCGCTGGGCACACTGGTCGCAACTTTGGTCTGGCTCTACATGACTTCATTGAGCGTGCTGATGGGCGCCGAATTCAACGCCCAGTTTTATCCGAAGGCTCCCCGCCTGCCGGCATACGACTTGATGGAACAAGAAGCGCCGGTTGCCAGTAGCACTTCGCCCGCGTCCTGATTTCCTGAGTCAAACAACGGTTGGAGCATTTCTCCTGAGGGTGTGTCTTTCAAGAGCAGAGCTCAACGCAGGCGTTCCAACGAAGAATGGCTGCACACAGCAGCATCACCACTCCATCGTGTCAGGAGAAATGCTCTAGAATGGTCTGACCGCACGACGAGCTGGAGGAGGAATGAGTTTGAATCAGGTCGAACCGGGAGCTGCTACTCGCCCGCGGACCGGGCGTAGGGCCAAAATCGTGGCTACCCTCGGTCCATCCTGCGATCAGGAGCCGTTGTTTCGCGAACTGGTGCGTGCGGGAGTCGACGTTGCCCGCCTGAATTTTTCGCATGGCACGCACGACCAGAAGCTGAAGCTGATCGAGATGGTGCGCAAGGTATCTGGGGAAGAGGGGAAGCCGCTCTGTATTTTGGCCGACCTGCAAGGCCCTAAGATTCGCACCGGCCGCTTGAAAAACCGTCTGCCGGTGCATTTGCTTGCGGGCCAGAAACTGACCATCACCGCGCGCGAAGTTCCCGGCACCTCGTCTCTGATCTCCACCACCTTTCCCACTCTGGCGGAAAATCTCGAACCCGGAGCACGCATTCTGCTTTCCGATGGCTTGATCGAGCTGCGGGTGAAGGCCATTCACGGAGAGGACGTGGAGTGCGAGGTCATCAACGGAGGGATGTTAGGGGAGCACAAGGGCATCAATCTGCCCGGCATCCCGGTTCGCGTCCCCTCCCTGACCAAAAAGGACGAAGAAGATCTGAAGTTCGCGATCCGGAATGGAGCCGACGCAATCGCCGTTTCTTTTGTGCGGACGGCGAAGGATATCGAGCTGGTGCGCGAGCGGCTGGCGGCCCTGGGATCGGAGACCTGGATCATCGCCAAGCTGGAGAAACCCCAGGCCATCGATAATCTGGAGAGCATTCTCGAAGCCTCTGACGGAGTGATGGTTGCGCGTGGGGATCTGGGGGTGGAAATGCCTCCGGAGAAGGTACCCGCGATTCAAAAGCACGTGATCCGCCGCGCCCGCGAGCATCGCAAGCCGGTGATTACGGCGACCCAGATGCTGGAGTCGATGATCGAGAATCCGCGGCCCACGCGGGCGGAGGCCAGCGACGTGGCCAACGCGATCTATGACGGAACGGACGCCGTAATGCTCTCGGCCGAAACCGCGGCGGGAAAATACCCCGTCGACGCGGTGAAGATGATGGCCAAGATCGTTGTCGAAACCGAAGGCCAGATCCAGATGGCTGAGCCTTCGGTGCGGGTTGGGGCTGACGGCTCCATGAGCCGGCTGCGGCTTTCGATCGCGGAGACGATCTGCGAATCGATGGCCCACGCGGCCGAGGATCTCGACATCAGCGCCATCGCGGTCTTCACCGAGACGGGCACGACGGCGCGGCAGCTTTCGAAGTACCGCCCTAAATCGCCGATCTTCGGCCTGAGCAGCGTGGAGGGGGCGATCCACCGCATGACGCTGCTGTGGGGAGTGGACCCGATTTACTGCAACAAACTCGCGACCACCGAGCAGATGATCGACACGGCAGAGCGGCTTCTGGAGCAGGGAGGCCACGTGCAGCCGCGCGAAATTCTGGGCATCGTTGCCGGCACGCGCACCAAGTCCGGCTCGACGAACTTCCTCCGCCTTCACGTTCTCGGCGACAGCCTCTCGGAGGCCGCGCAAACCCGGGCGGAGAAAGAGCCCCAGCATGCCCGCTCCCGGGGCCTGAGCAAAAAGGGCACACCGGCGAAGAGAAGCAAGCTGCGCGCGAGATCCGCTTCGTAGCCCGGCAGGCGCGATTGCACGATGGGGCGCATCCACATCCTCTCCGACCAGGTCGCCAACCAGATTGCGGCGGGCGAGGTGGTCGATCGCCCCGCGTCGGTGGTGAAAGAGCTGCTCGAGAATGCGCTGGACGCCGGCGCCACCCGCATCCGGGTGGAAGTGGAGGCGGGCGGGCGCAAGCTGATCCGCATTGCCGACAACGGGAGCGGCATGGTGCGCGACGACGCGTTGCTGGCCTTTGAGCGGCATGCCACTTCCAAGCTGCGCTCAAGCGACGACCTTCTAGCCATTGCCACGCTTGGATTCCGGGGGGAGGCTCTGCCCTCCATCGCCTCCGTCTCCCGCTTGGAGATGGAGACACGCGCGGCGCAGGAAGTCTCCGGCACCCGCATCGAGATTGCCGGAGGCAGAGTGCTGCGCTGCGACGACGCCGGAGCTCCGGCGGGAACTACGATCGCGGTGCGCGATCTGTTCTTCAACACTCCGGCCCGGCGCAAATTTCTCAAATCCGAGACCACCGAGCTCTCGCACATCACCGCTCTGGTGACGCACTATGCGCTGGCTCATCCGGAAAAGCACTTCGAGCTGCACTCGGCCACGCATGCCTTGCTGGTAACGCCGCCGGTGGCCAGGCCCTCGGACCGGATTTTTCAGATCTTCGGCAAAGAGACGCTCGATCAGCTTCTTCCCCTGGCGGCCGAGATTGCGCTCGAACATGGGGGACTGCCCGAGCCGCCTCCATGGAAGCGGGGAGAAGATTACCAGCCGGCTCCGGCGGGCTTTCTGCGGCTGAGCGGCTTTGCCTCGAAGCCGGAGCTCGAGAAGCTGAACCGCAACTCAGTCTATTGCTTCGTCAACCGGCGCCTGGTCCGCGACCGCGTGCTCTCGCATGCCGTAGGGGAGGCATACCGCAATATCCTCGCGCCGACGGCGTTCCCGGTGGTGTTGCTGTTTTTGGAGATGCCGCCGCAGGAGGTCGACGTGAACGTGCATCCGGCCAAGACCGAGGTGCGCTTCCGCCAGTCGAGCCTGATTCACGATTTCGTTCGCGACAGCATCCGCAACAAGCTGACGATGGCGCGACCGGCGGCAGGTTTTCTGCATGCGCTGCACAGCAGGCCCAGCGCGACGCCGGGACTGGTTCCCGACCTGTCGCCGATCTTCACCGGCCCGGCGAGCGAGCTTCCGCAGGATAGAGAGTCTCCGACTCAGGCCGGATCCGATCCTCCGCCAGACCCGGGAGAGGGCGAGATCTTTCGCTTGACACCGGCGGCTTTGCCGCCCGAAGCCGCACGGCTTCCCTTCGGAAGCGGCGAAATACAGGCTTTTGCCGGAGCGGCGGCCGAGAACGGCGGGGGCGGAGCACCGGAAGGCGCGGAGGCGATCGCCGCTTTTGCTGAAGGGCACAACGGCTTTTCCGGCGAAGCCGGGCCGAGCTTGAACAGCCTGGCATCGCTCAAGCCGCTCGGTCAGCTGAGGGAGTCCTTCATCCTGGCGGTCAACGAAGAGGGGCTTTGGATCATCGACCAGCACGTCGCGCACGAGCGCGTGCTTTTTGAGCGGGTACTGCGGGAGCGGAAGGTGGAAAAGGTTCAGCGGCAACGTCTGCTGCTGCCCATGCTGCTCGATCTGCTTCCAGCGCAACTGGTTGCGTTTGCCTCGATTGCCGGCGAACTCGAGCGGAACGGGTTCGAGGCAGAGCTCTTCGGGCCGCGCACGATCGCGGTGAAGGCCGCGCCCGCTGGATTGGAGGGGCGCGAGCTCGAGAAAATGCTGATTGAAGTGCTCGAACAGGCGGGCAGCGAAGACCAGGCGCAGAATCTCGAGTCTGCGCGGACCCGGATCGCCGCTTCGATCGCCTGCCACTCCGCCATCAAAGTCAATACGCCGCTCAAGCCGGAGCGCATCGAATGGCTGCTCGCGGAGCTAGCGAAAACCGATCATCCGACGAGTTGTCCGCACGGGCGTCCGATTGTCCTGCGGTATTCTTGGAAAGAGATTCAGCGCGCCTTTCACCGAATCTGAAGCGCGAGTTAGGTTTTAGATACTAGTGGTGAGTCTGAAGTTCATTGAACAATTTGGCGAAATGGAGTGGAGCCCTCAGGGGCTGAAGCCCATCTGTTTGGCGATCTTTACGGCACGACTGAAGTCGTGCCCTGATACAAAACCAAAGAACATTCCTCTAACGAACTTCTGACTCAGGACACTAGCTTCTAGCGAAATGCAGATCTCTCCACTGCGGCGGCGCCTACGCGCCACCTCCGGTCGCAAAAACAGGGGCGGCGGCCTTCCTATCCGCGGCCGACAAGGACTCCTTTGACAGCAGAACAGCTTCAAGCCGCGCGTCGAGAGCATTGGCGCCAGACGCAAAATCCTATTCTCACCGCGGAAGACGCGAAACAGTGGCTTCGGCTGCATCCGTTGAGCCTCTTTCTTCCGCGGCAGGCACAGTTGCCGGCGCCTGCTCCGTCTTTTGTCGAAGCGGTCGCGGGAGAGAGCAATGCCACGCCGCCATTCGCGGCAGTGGAGACAGCGACCGAGATTCTTAGCGGCCTGACCGCATCGGGAAGCGTGATTCCCTTGAATCTGCTGGGGGGCGCGGGCGAGCAGCCGGATTTTTTGGCGCAGCCCGACGTTCTTCCCTTCATCGCTTCGCTGCGAGGAGACCGCGATTGGAAAAGCTCACCGGCAGGCCCGAGCGGACGCGGGGTGTCGCCGCTCATTCTCGAGCTTTGGACTCTGCTCGAAAAAGATGGCGCGATGACCGCCGGCCAAGCAAGAGAAAAGCTGGGCCGCGAGCTCACCGAATCGGCCGTGCTGCGCGCACTCGATGAGTTGTGGAAGCGGATGCGCATCGTCTCCGTGCCTCAGCGCGCGGGCCAGCCTGCAGTTTGGGAACCGCTGAAGCTGCGGCACAGCCAGGCTCTGGCGACGGGGAGCGGCACCTCGCAGGTGACGGCGATCTCGTTGCTGATCTCGACCTATTTGCAATCGGTCTATGCCGCCTCCGGCGAGGAGGTCGAGATCTTTCTTTCTCCACTGGTTTCACGCTCCCGCATCCGGGAAGCGCTGCGCGGCCTCTCCGCGACCAGGCAGGTTCAGTCGCTCTCGATGGACGCCCAAACCTACTACTTTCTTGAAGGCGGATTGCCGGAATTTGCTCCTGTGGCTGAGACAGAAAGCCGGGAGAAGGAGGAGGCCATGGCGCGGCGGGCTTCAATACGATTGGGCCGGAGGCCGGAAGCGGCAGGCGCGCCGCCATCTGTTTCGCGCGAACGGCGGGCGCCGGCGGCGGGGGCAAGAACCCGTCCTCGCGAAGGCAGCTTCCGTCCGGCAGCCAAACCCGCGGCACGTTCTGCGGAACGGTCCACGTATCCCTCTGCCGGCAACCCAGCCCGCAAGGAAAGCGGAAGGTGGGCAGACCAGAGCGCACGGCCTTCAGGCGCGGCGCGATGGCAGAGTGGCGGCAATGCCGGCCAATGGCGCGGACCGAAAAAGCCTGGAACGGGTTGGACCAAAGATCGTCCGGCCGCTTCCGGCAAAAATTTCCCTGAACGGCCGGCCATGCCGCGAGATGGCGAGAGACGCGGCCAATCCTCCGGGAAAGGAGCCAGCTGGCAGCGCGGCAAGAGCCAAGGCCGGAGCGGCACCAAGGAAGCTTCCCGGGAGACTCGGGGCGGCGGTCGTGGCCCACAGCGTCCAGGGCGCGATCGCGCAGCCGCAGGCCCGAATCGCGGCGGCAGTGCATGGCGTGGAGCTCCGCGGCCAGGCAGTGGCTCGCGGCCCGCAGGCAGTCGCTGGAGTAAACCTTCTGAGGGAGCTGGACGGCGCGAAGCACGACCGGACCGTCAGCCGGGTTTTAAACCATACGATCGAAAACCCCGAGAAGGCCGACCCGGAGAACAGGCACCCGGCGCGCGGCCGTGGAAGCGTCGAGAGGAATTTGCGCCCGGCGGTCGTGGGGCCGGCAGCTCCCGGCCGAAACGTTTTGGAGCGCCAGACCGGGATCGAAACAAGCCCTTCGATCGAGACCGGAAGCGAGTTGATTCCCGGTCCCGGCCCGGTTCTGAGATTGGTTCGAAGCCCGGTTCTAAGCCCGGTTCTAAGCCCGGATTTGCGCCCCGCTCGCGGCCCAGGCCTTCAGGATCGACTTTCGCGGGAAACCGGGAAAAGCGTTTCGATTCCGGATCGAACAATCCAAATGCCGGCCGGGAACGCCCCAGCTCGCAGCGCAAGCCGGGTGAGCCTGCTTCCGGAAGAGCGAATTTTGGCCGGCGGCCATCTTCCGGGGCGGGAGAGCGCCGGCCAACCGGTTTCCGTGGTAAAAAATCCCAAGCAAGTTTTCCTGGTAAGAAATGGCCGAAGAAACCCAAAGCGTGACCGAAACGGCGATTCCACGCTTGATTGTCGCAATCGACGGACCGGCCGGAGCGGGAAAGAGCACCGTGGCGATTCGTGTCGCTCAACGCTTCCGCCTGCTGAACCTGGAGTCGGGCGCGATGTACCGGGCCTTCGCCTTGAAAGCCATCGAAGCGGACGCCGATCTCGACAACGCGGAAGAGCTAAGCAATCTTGCGGCGCGGACACGGATCGGCCTGACGCCCGCTCGCGGCGGCAATTGCGTTTCTCTGGACGGGGTCGAGGTCACCCGGCGCATTCGCGAACCGGATGTCACGGCCGCGGCCTCGCGGGTGAGCGTGCATCCGGGCATCCGCAAATGGATGGTTTCGATGCAGCGCGAGCTGGGCGCAGCCGGCGGGATCGTGATGGAGGGCCGGGACATTGGCTCCGTGGTTTTTCCCGACGCGCATGTCAAGATCTTTCTGGACGCGGCTGCCGAGGTACGGGGACAGCGGCGCTATCAGCAGAACGGCGCCAGCAGCACGCAGCCGCCAGACTCGGTTCTGGCGGAGCTACGGGAGCGCGACCGGCGCGACCGCACGCGGGCCGAATCGCCGCTCGCCCCTTCGGAGGGCGCGGTGATTATCGACTCCACCAACCTCTCGCTCGATGAGGTGTTGGCGCGGGTGGAAGCGATCGTCGAAGAGCGACTAGCCGCGGATTAGCTGGTAGCTGGTAGCTACTAGCCACTAGCTACTAGCGCCACTGCGGCGGCTCGGACGCCGCCGCCTCCGGTCGAGAGGACAGGAAAGAACTGGTCAGTGGTCAGTTCTCCGTTGTCAGTTGTCAGCGCTTTGCGCGCTGTTTGCGGTCGCCAAACAGCAGGTACCCTCCGGGAATGACAGAAGGCAAATTGCCCCACTCAAGCCAAAACCGGGTTTGAATGGGCCACCCGCGGCGAGAAACGGCCCTCAGGGGCTGAAGCCCAAAAGATGTTGCGCCGATTGTGGCGCGGCTGAAGCCGCGCCCTACCAAGCAGCAGATTCCCTGCGGGAATGACAGAAAGAAAAGCAAAGGCAAATGAAGTGGTCAGTTGTCAGTGGTCAGTTTTCGGTTCTCGATAGCCGGTGGCAGATCCCAGGTGTCAAAAGCGAGACCTGGTGGACCCCGGCGGGTGGCGCGGCAGGAGATGCCAAACAGCAGATTCCCTGCGGGAATGACAGAAAGAAAAGCAAAGGCAAATGAAGTTGTCAGTTCTCAGTTGTCGGTGGTTAGTGGTCAGCGCTTTGCGCGCTGTTTGCGGTCGCCAAACAGGAGGTACCTTCGGGAATGACAGAAGGCAAATTGCCCCACTCAAGCCAAAACCGGGGTTGAATGGGCCACCGACGGCGAGAAACGGCCCTCAGGGGCTGAAGCCCAAAAGATGTTGCGCCGATTTTTGGCGCGGCTGAAGCCGCGCCCTACCAAGCAGCAGATTCCCTACGGGAATGACAGGGAGAGAATGACAGGAAGAGAAGCAAAGGCAAATGAAGTGGTCAGTTGTCAGTGGTCAGTTTTCGGTTCTCGATAGCCGGTGGCAGATCCCAGGTGTCAAAAGCGAGACCTGGTGGACCCCGGAGGGTGGCGCGGCAGGAGATGCCAAACAGCAGGTACCCTCCGGGAATGACAGAAGGCAAATTGCCCCACTCAAGCCAAAACCGGGCTTGAATGGGCCACCCACGGCGAGAAACGGCCCTCAGGGGCTGAAGCCCAAAAGATGTTGCGCCGATTTTGGCGCGGCTGAAGCCGCGCCCTACCAAGCTGCAGATTCTCTGCGGGAATGACTGGGGGCGTGAAGTGTGACGATGCGTGAGCGCCGACAATCTGCTATTTCGCCTTGCAGCGGAAGCAGCCGGCGACATGATCGTCAACGATGCCCGAGGCCTGCATCCAGGCGTAGACAATGACCGGACCGACAAACTTGAAGCCGCGCTTCTTCAATACTTTGGAAATCTCTTCGGAAAGCGGAGTCTTGGCCGGAACATCGGCGAGGGTGCGGCGAAGGGTGCGGATCGGCTTGCCGCCGGCCAATCCCCAGACGAAGGGGGAGAACTTTTCGCCCGCAGCCTCCATTGCCAGGTAGACGCGGGCCCCCTCGATGGTCGCCTCGATTTTGGCGCGGGAGCGCACGATCCGATCGTTCCGGAGAAGACGCGCAACATCTTTTGCGCCGAAGCGGGCGACGGCTTGCGGATCAAAATTCGCGAAGGCCTCACGGAAGGCTTCGCGCTTGCGGAGGATGGTGATCCAGGAGAGGCCTGCTTGGAAGCCATCGAGCATGAGCTTTTCCCAAAGAGCGCGGCCGTCACGCTCCGGGAATCCCCACTCCTTGTCGTGATAGGCAGAGAGCAACGGATCGCTCTCCGCCCAGGCACAGCGCCGGCGCTCGCTCATCCTTATCGCATTTCTCCCGACACATGGGCCTGGTTGTGGTTGTTCTGTGCGGCCATTCTTCGATGGAATGGCCGCTTTGAGATCTGCACCTTACTCCACAGCATCAGGAGAAATGCTCTAGAAATTGGTCGCGAAGTAGCCGCGGCTGGCCTGCACCGCGTACCGCTTGTCGAGCGTGACCAGATATATCGAGCGGAACGACCCATCCGGCTTGAAGTCGGCGGGGCGATAGACGAGCGAGTATTGGCTGCGCAACTCGTCCTCAATGCTATGAAAACTGTTCGCCATGTCTTCGAGGCGCCGGGGAAAGAAGGGCGTGCCGCCGGTGGTATCGGCCATCTTGCGGAGCACATCGTCGCCGCGATCGGGGCTGGGGCTCACATCGGTGCTGACCGTGTAGATGATGGTTCCGGCGCGCTCGCATTCCTTGATCGCGTCGTCGGGGTAGGCGCGGCTTTGGTTGTCATCCCCATCGGAGATGACGATCAGGGCCTTGCGCACGGCGCCGTGGGGGCTGAAGGGCGGATTCATCATCTGGTCGCGGCAGGCGGTATAGACGGCGTCGTAGAGCGCGGTGCCGCCACCGGGACGAAGCTTGTTGATGCCGGCCTCCAACTTATCCTGATCGTTGGTGTAGCCCTGGGTTACGTAAGAGCTCACATCGAAGCCCATGATGAAGGCCAGATCGGTCTTGGGACGAATCACCTCTTGCAGAAAAGTGATGGCCGCCTGCTGCTCGAATTGGAAGCGTTGCCGGATCGAGGTGCTGGCATCGACCAGGATCCCGACGCGGAGCGGAAGGTTGGTCTGCTGGGTAAAGCTGAAGACCTCCTCCGGAGCCCTCTGGTTATCGAGCAGAGCGAAATCTTTCTGCTGCAGATTCTGAATGAAGTGGCCGTGGCGGTCGGTCACGGTGAAGATGAGATTCACTTCGTTGACGTTTGCGTGGAAGACGGTCGGAGCATCGGCGCCGTTGGCTGCCGTTTGCGTCGGAGCGGCAGTTCCGCCGGGGGACGAAACGGCTCCATTCGTCTGGGTGGAGGAGGGCGGCGGCGCAGTGGCTGGAATGGGCGAGGGAGCCGAAGAAGCCCCTCCCCGCTGGGTTGGCGGAACGGAAGGGACCCGAGCAGACGGCGAGGATGCCGCCGATGGGGCGGAACTCACTGCTTGCGAAAATGCCGCTCGCGGAAACGAGAGGAGCGCCAGGGCAAAACATGCCGCAGAGAACCGGATTCGAGATAGCCGGGGAAGAGAAAAGGGGGATAACGACATAATTCTATTCCTCATATTTTACAACCCAACCCCGGACTGTTCGATTCTGCCTGCAGCGAAAGGACCGCCTCAATCACCCCTCCGAGCCATAGGCGGAGGAACGATCCGTTAGATGAGCCGGAGGAGAAACTCTTGAAGCTCAAGGGGTAATTCGGAGGTCAGAGCGATCTTATCGCCCGTGCTGGGGTGAGAAAACTCGATTTCCGCGGCATGAAGAAAATTCCTTCCCAGCGCAAGCCGGGGAAGAAGATTTTCCAAGGGCTTGCGCCCGGTGGAGGGAGGGGCGAGGGCTCCGGCTGCTCCATAGAGAGTGTCGCCAACGACCGGATGCCCTAACGAAGACATATGCACGCGGATTTGATGAGTGCGTCCTGATTCGATGCGCACCGCGACCAAAGTGAAGCGGCCATAGGGACCCTCCAGGCGGCGCAGCACCCGCCAGTGGGAGACGGCCGCGCGTCCTCCCTCACGGCGCGTGGTCATGCGGGTGCGCCGCACCAGATCGCGGCTGATGGGGGCGTTGATGGTTCCCGCCTCCTGGGGCAGCGCTCCCTGAACGAGGGCCAGATAGACCTTGCGGACCTGGCGGCGCGCGAACATCGCGGCCAGCTTGGCGTGGGCGGCATCGTTCTTGGCAACGACGATCAGACCGCTGGTCTGCTTGTCGAGGCGATGCACGATTCCAGGACGAAGATCGCCACCGGTGTGGGAGAGCTGCTGTACGTGATGGAGCAGGGCGTTGACCAGGGTTCCTTTGTTGCGCTCGCTCTCCGTGGGACCGGCGCCGGCGTGCACCATCATGCCCGCGGGCTTGTCGACCACCGCGAGATCCTTGTCTTCATAGACGATGTGAAGCGGAATCTCCTCGGCAACCGCGCGCAGAGGTGGAGGCTCGGGATCGCGCAAAACGGCGACCTTCTCTCCGCCGCGCAGCTTGTGGGAGGCCTTGGCGGGCTTGCCGTCAACTTCAATTCCCTCCTGGTCGAGCAAGAGCTGCACGCGCGAGCGGCTCACATGTTCGAGCCGGCGCGCCAAAAAAAGATCGAGGCGTTGGCCGTGGCTCTCGGGGGGAACATCGAAGATGCGGAGCGGCGCCTGTGGTTCTGTTTCCGCAGTGGGGGACGGTATCTCTTCCGGCACCGGGCCTGGGAGAGGCGTGCTTTGTGCTTTCCGGGCATTGCCCTCCGCTTTCGCGGAGCGGCGCTTAGAGGGCATGGGGCTCTCCGGAAGCTGGGGCCGGCGCGATCGCGAGAGCGCCGCGGCGGAGCCACAGAAGGCCGCCGGCAATCACCATGAGGGCTCCGCCGAGCTCCGTCACCGTGAGCAGGCCGCCGAAGAGCGGGACGGCATCGCCGCGCAAGCCAGCCAGCAACGCGCGGCCGAGGCCGCTCAAAAAGAGCCATGCCCCCATCACCTCGCCCTCGCCGTGAGGGCGATGCAGCAGTCGCAGGAGGAGCACGAACAGAATCCACTCGAGGATTGCAGAGTAGAGCTCGGTGGGGTGAAGGGGCACGCCGATGGGAGCCGAAGGGATGCCGGAGGCGCCGGTAAAGACGATGGCCCAGGGGAGATTGGACGGCGTGCCGTAGCCGCATCCGGCCTCGAGACAACCGATGGCTGCGATGGAGCTAAGCAGGGCGAGCGCGGGAGCCAAGGCGTCGGCGGTGCGGCGAAGAGGCAAACCGGCATGGCGCGCGTAGAGCCAGCACGCGCCAATCGCGATCAGGATTCCCAGGGGCAAGGCGATGCCGGATTCGCCGAGACCGAGGGCCAGGGCGCGAACTCCGTCGTCGCGCCAGTAGAGGGCGGCCAAGAGAAGCTTGGCCGAAAAGATCGAGACGGCCGCCGCCAGCAGCGCGAGGTTCCAAAGCTTTTGGGTAGGAAGGCCGAGAAGACGGCCGGAGCGGAGGCAAACGGCCAGCGCCACAACAAAACCGAGGGCAACCAGGACCCCAAAGGTCGGCACGACAAGATGGCCAAACTGAAAAAGATGCGGATGCACAGGAGGGCGAGGATGAAACCGACCCGCGGGGCCGTAAAGCAATGCGCCGGTGAACCCGTCCTAAGACGGTGGAACTCTCCGCGGCTCGTTAGGCATTCCGGACTGGCGGACACTGCACACGGAGCCGATTGTTCGAGTCGAGTCCCGGTTCATTGAATGTTGGTTCAACCAGCGTGAACTGCTCTACCTGCTTTGCAGGCCGGTCTCTAGATGGATGCTAGTGGCAGATGAGCCGCTTGGCAAGTGACCGCCGTAAAAGCTCGCTTTAGACGGCGCGCCGGCCATCTACCAAAACAGAGTCGAGGACGCCGGCAAGGTTCTTGGCGCGCTCGCGCAACCCGGCGGATTCGTTGGCCGCGCTCTTCAGATCGCGATATCGATCTTCCAGCCGCACGAGCTCGTCGGCAAGATTCACCGCCGCCAGGACCGCGACCCGCAGCGAGTCCACGGTATTGCCTCGCGCGCCGACCGCGCGCATCTTGCTATCGACCATCGCCGCGAGCTTTTGCAGGTAAGCGGGATCGGAACCGCGCAGGTGATAATTCTGGCCGTAGATATCGACCGCGATGCCGTAGGAGCTTTTTCGCTCTGCGCCGTTCTCTTCGGTCATGCGAAACCCGCTTTCAGACCTCTTCCAACTGCTTCAAGAGACGCTCGACGCGCTGGCGAACCGCATCGCGCTCCTTCTTGAGGTTGGAGAGCTCATCTTCTAATTGAATCACCTGCGCCATCTGCTCTTCTTCGCGCCGAGCGAGATGTTCTGCGCGCTCTTCGGCGGCGGCTCGCTGCTCCCGCTCTCGCTTGAGCAGCTCGACGGCATTGAGCACCCGCTCCTCCAGTGCCTGGAAGTAGTCGTCTTGAGCCATCGGAATCTCGGGGGGATTTTGCGCCAACGCGGACATCGGACCTCGTGATGCTAAGGGGGGATTGCGTACTTCAGGTGAGTATATCCCGTTTCGCAGTGGATCTTTCGCAGGTCGGGCACGGAGAATCTTAAGAGTGCATTGCTGAGTAAAGATCCGTAAAAAGCAAAAATAGCCTGCCAACGTTCTTTGTCATACGCGTCACTCAATATGACACCGCCCGCCGATAGTTCACAGGCTAATCAGCCCAGTATTTTCTCGTTGCATCCATCAGGACTGTAGGCGGCGGGATTGCCCACAAGAAGATCGGCTTCTTCCGCATTGCGCCCATTTTCAGTTCCATTGAGGCGCGCATGAACGTGCGTAGCTCCTTTAGCCGCGATGCACGTGGCCTTGTGATGCTGCTCGCAGCAACGCCCGGCTAATTCGCCCTCTCCTATATAGATTGGAATCCATCCTCCTTCCGAGGACTTCTTGGCGTAAATGTAGTTGCCGAACTGATTCGGGTTGAAATTGTGGGGATTGGGGTAGACCTCGTACGTGTAGCGCGCGCCAGTTGCGCCAATCCAATCGTAGGTATCAGCCATAACGTTCCTTCGCGTTTTTATATTAGAGCGCAGTATTTCTCTATGCACCCGCAGAAGTGGGGGTAATCAGGCGTTCGTATTCTTCCTCCTGAAAAACGGCCATCTTCGCTAACTCTTTGACGCTGAAGAGTAAAACACCGGCGCACCAGAAGAGAAAACTTTTTGGTACTTTCCAGGCTCGTGACCGTCTGAGCGTAAGGCTTGGTTTGACTGATAGGGCCTTTAAAAGGCATCGGGCTTCTACGACATCTGAAAACTGACGACATACTCGAGAGTGACCGAACCTGAGCGGACGCGAGAGTAACCCACAGAGTCCCTCCTCCCGACTTGCTCTTCGCTAGGCGCGCTGTTTGCCGCCAATCGCTTCGAGCGCGGCCACGATGGACTGGGAATAGCTCTGCAGCTCCTCGTCGCGAAGGGTGCGCGAGGGCGACTGAAATGCGACGCCAATGAGAATGGAATAGTGGCCGGCCGGCAATCCCGCGGCGGCCTTGGCTTCCGCTTTCTGCGCCCGGCCGCCGCGAAAGATTTCGCGCGGAGCGAAGCCGGCGAGATCCGCAATATCCAGGCCGCCAATGGCTTCCGCAATCTGCTGCCAGCGCACCGCGGTGGGAAAGACGAAGGAGAAGTCGCGACGCACCGCCTGGTAGCGCGAAAGCTCGCGCGCGATCGGATGCCGCAGGGGAAGCCGATACAGGCGGTCGAGATAGACTTCGCCGACGAAGACGGCTTGCCGCAGCTTGCGTTGCTGGGCTTCGGCCGGAGGGAGCTCGCCGAAGCAGGCGACGGTTTCTCCCGCGGCGACGACACGCGCGGAACGCAGAGGATGCAGCCAGGAGGGGGCGAGTCCCGCGGCGCCAGAAAACGGCTCAAAGAAAACAGGGCCCGCGGCAAAGCGATCCAAAATCTCTTCGACCGCGCCTTTGATGTCGTAGAAGTCGAAGGCGCGGAGGGGCAGATGGGGTCCGGCGTCCGAAGCGCCGGAGAGGCCGAGGGCCAGTGCCGGGCGCTCATTGACTCGCGCCGGGGCGCCGCTGAAACAGGTCCCAATCTCAAAGAGTTGGACGTCGCTGACATTGCGGTTGAGATTGTTGGCCAGCATGGCCAGCATTCCAGGAAGAAGCGAGGGCCGGAGCATTCCCGCTTCTTCGCTGAGCGGATTGCCCATCGCGACCGCGGTCCCCGGCTGCGGCGCGAAGACCGCGGCATCGGCGGCGGAGCAGAAGGAGCTCGAAACGGCTTCGCTCCAGCCAAGGGCCAGGAGGCCGCGGCGGACTTCCGCCTGCTTGGCACGGTCGGGAGGCGAAACGACGGCGCCGGAAAAAACCGGCAGAGTATTGGCGAAGCGATCGTAGCCGTAGACACGGGCGATCTCTTCGATCAGATCGATCTCGCGCTCGAGATCGAGCCGCCAGCTTGGCAGGGAGACGGAGTAGGCATCGCTGCCCGCTTCTTCGAGCCCGCAGCCTAAGGCTTGGAGCAGCCTGCGGGAACTTTCCCAATCGACTCCGCGGCCGTCTTCGGTTGCGCCCAGAATGCGGCGGACCTCGCGATGGCGAAGGGCGATGCGGGGCCGGCCGGCGGTGCGTGCTGCGGCCGCAGGAACGATCACGTCGACCAGGCCGCCTTCGACTCCACCGCCCGCAAGAAGAAGCAACTGGCTTACGAATGCCGAAGCCAGAGGCGGGGCGTTGAAGTCAGCTCCGCGCTCAAAGCGATGGGAAGCGTCGGTGTGCAATCCGTGCCGCTTGCTGCTGCGGCGGATGGAGAGCGGATCGAACCATGCCGCTTCCACCAGCACATTTTTCGTCTCCGGCGCAATCATCGTCTCCCAGCCGCCCATCACGCCGGCCAACGCCAGAGCCTTGCGCTCATCGGCAACCACAAGATCTTCGGGATCGAGCACACGCTCGACGCCATCGAGGGTTTTCAACTTCTCACCCTGGCGCGCGCGGCGCAGAACGATCGCGCCCTCGACCTTGTCGAGATCGAAGGCATGGGTGGGATGGCCGATCGCCAGAGTGACGTAGTTGGTGGCGTCGACGGCGTTCGAGATCGGCTTTTGCTCGAGAAGGGCAAAGCGCTCCCGCACTTCGCCGGTCGAAGGCTGGATTTGGACGTTCTTCAAGACGCGCGCGGTGAAGCGGCCGCAGAGATCGGGAGCCTCCATCCGCACTTCGATGGGAGGTTTCGCGGAGGGCGAGTTCCCGGCTGCGAACCCAGCGGCAGCGAGCGGGGCCAGAGGCAGCCCATAGATGGCCGCGGCTTCGCGCGCAATGCCGTAATGGTTCATGGCATCGACGCGGTTGGTGGTGATGTCCATCTCGAAGAGATGTCCGTTGCCGGGACCGAGGTCGAAGATGCCTTCGACGGCAATGCCGCGCAGCGTAAGCGCTTCGGCGAGCTCACGGTCGCCCGCGGTGAGACCGGGAAGATAGGACCGCAGCCAGTTGGAGAGGACCTTCATAAGAACTGCTCCAGAAACCGCATGTCCCCGGAATAGAACTGGCCGATGTCGGTGATGCCGTACTTCATCATGGCGATGCGCTCGACGCCCATGCCGAAGGCGAAGCCGCTGATTCGCGAGGGATCGTAGGCGGGCTGCTCGCGCGCGGCGAAGGCAAAAACCGCTGGATCGACCATGCCGCAGCCGAGCAGCTCGATCCAGCCCGACTGCTTGCACTTTTTGCATCCCGCGCCGCCGCAGAAGATGCAGCTGATCTGCACGTCAGCGGAAGGCTCGGTGAAGGGGAAGAACGAGGGGAAGAAGCGCGTCTTGACGCTCGATCCGAAGAGCGCCTTCATGGCGTGATCGAGGGTGCCCTTGAGATCGGAGAAGGTGATGTTGTCATCCACGCAAAGCCCCTCGACCTGGTGAAAGATGGGCGAGTGAGTTGCGTCGGCGGCGTCATTGCGATGCACTTTGCCGGGAATCACAATACGTACCGGCGGCGGTTGCCGTTCCATCGTCCGCATCTGCACCGGCGAGGTGTGAGTGCGCATCAGCAGCCGCTCGCGCAGGGGCTTCGTTTCCTGCCCGGCGATCACCAAGGTGTCTTGCGTGTCGCGGGCGGGATGGTTCGGGGGAAAGTTCAACGACTCGAAGTTGTAATAATCCGTCTCGACCTCGGGCCCAATGCCGATGGAGTAGCCCATGGCCTCGAAGACGGCGACGATTTCGTTCATCGTCTTGATGAGGGGATGCTCGGCTCCAGGGCGCTTGCGCGTGCCGGGCAGAGTGACATCGATTGCGGCCTCGCCGGCGGCAGCAAACGACGCCGCAGCGGGCTCGAGACCGCCGGCGGGTAGGTCCTCAAGACGGGCCAGGATGTGTTCTTTTAGCAGGTTGAAGCGCTTGCCCAGCTCGCGCTTGGCCTCGTTGGGCGCGCTTTTGAGCCAGGCCTCGCTCACCAACTTCAGCCGGCCCTGCTTGCGGCCCAGCCAATGGAGACGGAAGTTCTCGCGCTCCTCTTCGGTCCTGGGTGGAGGGGCACTGTCGGCCTCCGCGGTCAGCGCCGCGAAGGCTTGGGCCAGCGATGCTTCGGACCAGTCGGCAAGGAGCGGAATCTGCATCGTCGTTGGGAAGAGCTAACAAACGGGCAGGACCGGCGGGCAAACCTGCCAGACCGGACCGAGCAAGAGGACCCCGCCGGAGGGCGAGTGGAACAACGCCCTCCGGCAGCCAATGGAATTTTTAAGCGGCTTTCGCAGAGCTCAGCGCGCTTTTGGCCTGTTCGCAGAGCGCGGTAAATCCAGGAGCATCGTTGACCGCGATGTCGGCCAAGATTTTGCGGTCAAGCTCGACGCCTGCGATCTTGAGGCCGTGAATCAGCTGCGAATAGCTAAGGCCGTTGAGCTTGGCGGCGGCGCCAATGCGAACGATCCAAAGCGAGCGGAACTGCCGCTTCTTCTGCCGGCGGCCGCTGTAAGAAAACTTCAGACCGCGCTCGACGGCCTCTTGAGCCGCCTGGTAGAGCTTGGACTTGGTGAGGAAGTAGCCGCTCGCCCGTTTGAGAATTTTTTTGCGGCGGTCGTTACGTTTGGTGCCACGTTTGACGCGAGGCATGGTTGGTTCTCCTTTTGGTTTTTCGTTTTGCGGCTGGAGGCAAGGGATGCCTCTTCACTCGCGTGCCCGGCATTGCCGGGCTTCACCTAGGCCCTCAGGCGTAGGGAATCATTCGACGGACTTTCGGCGCGTCGGCATCGGAAACCAGTACCGATCCACCAAGCTTCCGCTTGGTCTTGGTTTCCTTCGAGGTAAGGATATGGCGCATCTTGCTCTGGCCGCGCAGATACTTCCCCGTTCCAGTCTTCTTGAAACGCTTGGCCGCGCCTTTGTGAGTCTTGAGTTTAGGCATGGATTTCCTGATTTGCTCATCCCGCTTGAAAGCAGGAGATGGGGTGTTCGCAGTGTCCGTTCAGTATACGGGAGAAAGGGCCTGTTCTGCCAGGGGGCGACGTCCAAAAGGCGCGCCGCCGTCGAGAGCTTTTGCCAAAGGGAACGCGGGAACGGATCGGCGGCGGCGCGATCTGCATTTGGCTCGGAGACAGGCCAACGGGCACGCGCAGAAAAGCATCGGGGGCGGGGCCGCTCGAATATCCAGGCTCGAAGCTGATTCTGCTCTAGGGTGGTGAGTCTGAAGTTCATTGAACAACTTGGCGAAATGGAGTGGAGCCCTCAGGGGCTGAAGTGTCCGCGTGAGAACTACACAAGGTACTTGTAATTCAGTGGGGAGTTGGGCGACAAGAGAGCATGTCGCGATTCAAGGTTTACAGCCCGGAACAGGCGTATTTGTT
>DATAWF010000115.1:0-5955 GCA_036267335.1 Acidobacteriaceae bacterium | reverse complement strand
GACGGCTCCAGCAGCAGGCGCGCCGCCGCCGGCGCCGCCACCATTGCCGCCACCGGGACCATTGCCGCCGCCCGGCCGCCCGGCGCCGCCCTTCATCCGCATTGCCAGCCGTTGCGCCACCATGGGATCGAGCTTCTTGAGCTCGGTGTCAGCCGTCACCGTGATCACTACAGGGTGCTTGGTCGTTAGATCGTTCACCGTGAAGGTCGACCCTGCGGGGTCAATCGAAGTGATTAAGCCGGCGATGTTGTGAAAGGTTCCGCCTACGATCTCGTCGGCGGTGAAGGTAAGGCCATCCGCGCTTTTTGTTCCCCGCGCCCTTATTTGGTCGCCCGGCTTGATGTCGGCAAGCGTGGCCGGCTTGGCATCATCGAACTTCACCGAACCCGGCGCGTACCGGCGAACGATCGTGCTCTTTGTGGTCTGGATCGTCACCGTCCGGTTTCCCGGGCTGAGAGGGATGGTGAGGGTGCCTGCGGAGGGATCGACCGTCTTGACCAGGCCTCCGACCCCCTTTTGCCACTCTTCCTGCTGTTGTTGTTGCTGCTGCGCGAGATCGGCTTTCTTGATTGCGACCAGAGTCGAAGCCGCGATCTGCTTGCCGTCGTCGCTCGCCGATCCGCGTGCGAGAACCCGGTCTCCTACCTGCAGGTCGGTCAGACTGAAGGGGCTCGCGTTTTGCAGGCTGGTTTGTCCCGGCTCAATCCGCAGCAACCGGGCGCCGTCCTGCACCTGGACAGCCATGATGGCTCCGGCATCGTTTTTCACCGTGAGCTGATTGCCGTTGATGGTTTGCACGGTGCCCAGAAAACTGGCTGCCTTGCCCGCGGCCGGCGCATCCTGCGCCGCCGACGGATGCGGCAACAATAAGCCTGCTGTCATCACCAGCAGAGCCAGCACCGGAACACTCGCTACTATCTTTCGCATCGTTGTCTTTCCTCTGGAACTTCGTTGACTGGCGCAAAGGCCGGGTTGAATAACGTTATAACAGGACCGGCCATCCCTTATGGAAGTTGAGAGGCCCGGGCAATCACTTCCTCAGGCGCCTCGATTTTGGTGTGAGGTTGGGTGGTTTTCACGGTAATCGGCATCAGCTCTTTCGAAGGAGAAGTGTTGAAGCCGACTTCATATTGATTCTGCAGTTTTTGTTGAATGTCGGAAAGAAACGGCTGGAAAGTCTCCGGATCGGAGTAGCCAATGTAGTACGTTTGGCCGCCCGTGCTCGCAGAGACCTCATCGAGGTAGTCATGCCCCGCGTCCAACACCGCCCAGTTCCTATCGGCAGCGCCCGCCCCGGCATAGTAAATCGAATACACCACAACCCCGGCCCGTTGTGCGTCCTGAATCGCGGCCGTCACATAGGGGTTTTCCGGATCGAAGCGCAGCCCGACCTGGCTATCGACTCCGTCCGTGATCATGATGACCTCGCGCCTGGCGTTCCCCTCGCCGGGCCAGTGCTTGACCAGGTCCGACAAGCAGAAATAGGGGCTGCCATTCAACCCCGGCACGCTCAACGGAAGGCGCAAAGCCGCGGCGGCTTTCGCATGATCCGTGGTGAGCGGCTGCACCAGGTTTGGACTGCCATTGCGCATGTAGCCGATCGCCACGGACGTGGAGGGCGGCAGCGCATTGAGAAAGCTCTTCAGGTCGCTCAGCCGTTCGCCAATGCTGTCCCGTGAGGAATCGTCTAGCAGAACCACGAGCTGCAACGCCGCGCGGTCTCCGCGCAATGGCACCCAGGCCGAGACATCGAGCGGCTTGCCATGCTTGAAAACGTGGATGCTGTCGCGCGGAATCGGGCTCGTCTCATCCGCCGGCTTGGTGGTCGCCGTGACCAGCGCATGCCCGGTAACCGTCTCCTGCGCCCGGCAAGCGGACGACGCCAAAATTCCGGCAAAAACTCCAGCGGCCGTGAAAAGCACCGCGGACTGAATCCAATTCCGTTGTAACCATTGAGTAGGCATGCATGTCCCCGTCAGTTCGCGTCCCGTTCCCGGACGGAAACGGCGCAAACACCTTCCACCTAGATAGGACGCGTTCTACGTAGATAGGACGCGCAAGTACGTGCGAAAGTCTTGAAACACAGGCTTCTTGCGCTGCCGATTTTGCTATCCTCTACCCAGCGGGAAGCTGCGGATGTGCGGCAGGTTGTTGATTTTACAAGCTGGCGCCGAAGAATGCCGTGATGCGAGTCAACCCCGAGAGGATGAGAGCGCGAATGTCGGACCTGGAAGTGATCGAGCCTTTCCGGCCGGTTCAGGTGCAGCCTGCGCTCTGCGTGGACTTGGACGGCACTCTGGTCAAGTCCGACACCTTGCTGGACTCGTTGATGGTTTTGGCGCGAAAGCACCCGCAAGCCCTGCTCTCGACTCCCATTTGGGCCGCGCGGGGCAAGGCCCATCTCAAGGCCCGGGTCTCCGCTCTCGCCCTTCTCGATGCCGCGCATCTGCCCTACAACCGCGCTGTCGTCGAATATCTGCGCCGGGAGCGCGCGGCCGGCCGCCAGATTTACCTCACCACCGGCGCCGATACCGCTCTGGCAGAGCGCGTCGCCTCGTTTCTCGGAGTCTTCGATGGTGTTTTGGCCAGCGACGGCGCCGTCAACCTTACCGGAAACAAAAAACTCAAGCAGCTCCAAAGCCGTTTTAGCGTCGAAGGCTTCGACTATGTCGGCAACGCGATTCCGGATTTGCCTCTTTTGAAAGGCGCTCGTCAGGCGATGGTGGCCAATCCCGATCTGCGGTTGAACGGGGCCCTCCGCCTGCAAAACGTCCAGGTGAGCCAGCGATTCATCGACCGCACCAGCCGGGTCCCCACCGTTGCACGCGCCCTTCGCGTTCATCAGTGGGCGAAAAATGTGCTGGTGTTTCTGCCCCTGCTCTTGGCCCACTCCCTTCGTTGGAGCCTCGTCGCTCAGGCAACGGCTGCCTTTGTAAGCTTCTGCTGCGCAGCCTCTGCGACCTATATCTTCAACGACCTGCTCGATCTTGAATCGGACCGCGCGCACCTGACGAAGCGAAACCGCGCCTTTGCCTCCGGCAACCTTTCCGTTCTCGCCGGAGTCGGCATCTCGGCGGTTCTTCTAGCCGCTTCTTTGGCAATCGCATTCTTTCTGCCCCACAGGTTTTTCATCTTCCTCGCGCTTTACCTGGGCACCACCGTCGCCTACTCCTTTTATCTGAAGCGTGTTGTCCTGGTGGATGTGGTGGTTCTCTCGGGGCTCTACACCATCCGCGTGCTGGCGGGCGGCGCGGCCACCGCCACCACCGTTTCTCCCTGGATGGGGGCGTTCTCGATCTTTCTCTTTCTCAGCCTGGCCATGGTCAAGCGCTTCAGCGAGCTTGAAAATCTGGAACAACGCGGCATGACTGCGGCCAAGGGCAGGGGTTACCTGGTTTCGGATATCGAGCAGCTGCGCAGCTTTGGGACGGCAAGCGCTTACGCCTCAATCCTCGTTTTCGCCCTGTACATCAACGGCCACGATGTAACGACCCTCTATCGCCATCCTGACCGCATGTGGCTGATCACCCCGCTCATGATTCTCTGGGTGAGCCGTATCTGGTTGCTCGCCTCGCGCGGCGAGCTTCATGAAGATCCTGTTGTCTTCGCCATCACCGACCGGATGAGCCTGTTGATCGGCGCCGGTGTGGCTGTCATTACTTTGCTTTCTCTCTGATCCCGCGATATCCCCATGCCCAACGGAAACCAAGCGAACGAATCGAAATCGAATGGCAAGCCGGCCTTTGAAAGCTGGGGCCGCTATCCCAAACTTTCCCCGCAGGTCAGGCCGCTTTTTTGGGCAGAGGAATTTCCTCCCAAACTGCCTGCCGGCGCCAGAATGCTCCCCGTCGGCATGGGCCGTAGCTATGGAGACGTCTGTCTGCTTGAAGGGGGACTGCTGCTGCGCACCACCCCGATGGATCGCCTGCTCGTCTTCGATCCTGCCTCGGGCCTGCTGCGCTGCGAGGCGGGAGTGACCCTCGCCGAGATCCTGGATTTTGCCGTGCCCCGGGGATGGTTCCTCCCCGTCACTCCCGGCACCAAATACGTGACCCTCGGAGGTGCGATTGCCAACGATATTCACGGCAAAAACCACCATGTCGCCGGAACCATCGGATGCCACGTCCCCCGCTTCGAGCTGATCCGCTCCGACGGTCGGCAGTTTCAATGTAGCGCCGAAGAAAACTACGAATGGTATAGCGCCACCATCGGCGGAATGGGGCTGACCGGTCTCATCAGTTGGGCCGAGCTGCAGCTTCGCCCCATTCACTCCCGCCGTCTCCGCTACAAAGGCACAAAGTTCATCGGCATCGACGAATTCGTCGCCCTTTCCCGCGCCGCCGCACGGACGGAATACACGGTCGCCTGGATCGATTGTGTGGCCAAAGGCAAGAACTTTGCCCGCGGCATCTTCATGCAGGGCGATCATTCTGAGGAGCCGGCGGAGCTTCGGCCATCGCCTGAACCCAAGCTCACCATGCCCTTCGATCTTCCCGCGTTCATGTTGAACCGCGCCTCCGTCGGCGCCTTCAACTCCCTTTATTACAACAAGCAGTTGGGCAAAGAAAAACTTGGCCTCGTGGACTACGAGCCCTTTTTCTACCCGCTCGACAAAATCCTGCACTGGAACCGGCTTTACGGCAAAGACGGGCTATTCCAATTCCAGTGCGTTCTGCCCTGGCCCAATGAATACGGCATGAGCGCTCACACCGGCATGGTGCGGCTGCTCGAAGCCATCACCGAATCCGGCCTGGCTTCGTTTCTTGCCGTGATCAAAGTCTTTGGCGACATCGCTTCCCCCGGCATGATGTCCTTCCCCATGCCCGGCATCACGTTGGCCCTCGACTTTCCGATACGGCCAGAGGTCAGCTTTGAGCTGATGGACAAGCTCGCCGATATCACCGCGGAGTTTGGGGGAAGAATGTATCCCGCGAAGGACGCGTGCATGAGCGCCGCTCACTACCAGTATTTCTATCCGCGCTGGCAGGAGTTTTCCGCCTACGTGGATCCGGCATTCGATTCCAGCTTCTGGCGGCGGGTGACGGCTCTTGGCTAATCGCGCGGAAAATTCTTTCTCTCGGGTTTTGGTGGTCGGCGCAACCTCCGGCATCGCCATGGCCGCGACCCGCCGGCTCGCCGCGCGGCAGACCCGCTTCGTCCTGGTCGCGCGCAACGCGCAGAAGCTCACCGCGGTCGCTCAGGATCTATTGACGCGCGGGGCGGGCGCCGTCGATACCTGGGTAGTCGATCTTGACGATACTTCTGCCCATCCCGAAATGCTCGCCGCGGCCGTGGACCGGTTGGGCGAAATCGATCTTGCCCTCATCGCGCATGGTGTGCTCGGCGATCAAGCGGAAGCCGAGGCTCATTTTGAAGCCGCGGCCGCCATCCTGGACACCAATTTCCTTTCCACGGTCTCCCTCTGCACCTGGCTGGGAAACTACTTCCAGGCCCGGCACGCAGGAACCTTGGCCGTCATCTCTTCGGTGGCCGGCGATCGCGGCCGTAAAAGCAATTATGTCTATGGCGCCTCCAAAGGCGCGCTCAACATTTTTCTCGAGGGCCTGCGCAATCGCATCGACCGCGACGGAGTGCAGGTGTTGACGATCAAGCCTGGCTTCGTTGCCACCGCCATGACCGCGCATATGCCGCCCAGCCCTCTTTTCGCTTCCCCGGACCGGATTGCCGCTGACATTCTGCGCGCGGTCGAGCGCCGCAAAGACGTGGTCTACGTCCCTTGGTTCTGGGGCGGCATCATGCTCATCATTCGCATGATTCCGGAGCGAATCTTCAAGAAGATGAACCTGTAGGGATCTGAGGGCGGTAAAAAGTATCATCCGACACCCCCGGTCCGTAATTCTGAGGCTCCGGAGCGTAGGCGAGGGGCCGAAGAATCCCTGTAGTTCTGTCTGTACCCAAGGCTTCCTGTCATCTCGACCGGAGGTCGCGCGGAGG
>DATAWF010000114.1:0-3107 GCA_036267335.1 Acidobacteriaceae bacterium | reverse complement strand
GACGATGCCGTCGCGCTCCATCATGTCGATCAGGTGCGCGGCGCGGCCATAGCCGATCCGCAGTCTGCGCTGCAGCAGAGAAGTGGAGGCCTTGCCGAACTCCAGGACCAGGCGCACCGCGTCTTCAAAGATCTCGTCGTTGGAATCGTCGCCGGGATCAATATCGAGGTCATTGCCTCTGTCGTCTTTCGGCGACTCCAGGAAGCCCTGTACGTACTCGGCTTCACCCTGCTTCTTCCAGAAGTCGACCACCGCAGCAATCTCCTTTTCTGTAACGAAGGGAGCATGCAAGCGGTGCAGCCGCGAGGTTCCGGGGGGAAGAAAGAGCATGTCGCCGCGGCCCAGGAGGGATTCGGCGCCGTTGGAGTCCAGAATCGTGCGCGAGTCGACCTTGGTCGCCAGGCGGAAGGAGATACGAGTGGGCACATTGGCCTTGATGAGTCCGGTGATGACGTCGACTGAAGGGCGCTGGGTCGCGAGCACCAGATGGATTCCCACGGCGCGAGCCATCTGCGCCAGCCGGGTGATCGCCTCTTCCACGTTGGCCTTGTCGAGCATCATCAGATCGGCAAGCTCGTCGATAATGATGACAATGCTCGGCAGAGGCCGGTCGGCTTGCGGATCCTCGAAAAGGCTGGGGGTTCCATTCTCGAAGAGCTTGTTGTACTGGTCGATGTTGCGCACGCTGCGCGAGGCCAGCAGTTTCAGGCGGCGCTCCATCTCCCGCACCGCATTGCGCAGAGCATTCGCCGCCAGCTTTGGCTCGGTGATGATGGGGGTGAAGAGGTGCGGGATGCCCTCGTACATGCCGAGCTCGACGCGCTTGGGGTCGACGAGAATCAGGCGGACCTGCTCCGGCGTCGCCTTGTAGAGCACCGACATGATCATGGCATTGATCGTGACCGATTTGCCGCTGCCTGTGGAGCCGGCGATCAGCACGTGAGGCATGGTCGCGAGATCGGCGGTTACGATCCGCCCGTTGATGTCTTTGCCAATGGCCAGAACGAGCCGGGAGCGAGTTTTGGCAAAGTCCTCGGCCTCGATCACGTCGCGCAGCCAGATGGTCTCGCGCTGCCGGTTCGGCACCTGGATACCGACCGTGCTCTTGCCGGCCATGCGCTCGATCAGGATGCTCTCGGCACGCATGGCCAAGCAGAGGTCTTCGGCCAATCCAGTAACTCGGCTGTATTTGACTCCGGCTTCGGGGCGGAACTCGAAGGTGGTTACAACGGGACCGGGGTTGATCTGAACGACCTGGCCGCGAACATCGAACTCCGCGCACTTCTCAACCAGCACGGTCGCCTCTTCGAGCAGCTCGTCTTCGCGGACTGTCTGCGCGTCTTCGCTGCGGTGCAGCAGGGTGCTGGGCGGCAGCTTGAAACCGCTGACCGATTTGGGCGCCACGGTGACCTGGCGGGCATCGGTTTCGGCCCGCTCGCCCACCATGATCCGCCGCGGCTCCGGCCGCGCGGGGGGCGGAGTCCGCACCGGTTCAGGCTTGGGGAGCGCGGCCGCGTACGCCACGGGCAGTTCAGGCTCCATCCGCGGTTCCGGCTCAGGCTCCGGCTGCAGATCGGGAACGAAGGTTCGCGGCATTTCATTCCACAGTGTTGGCGTGGCCGCGGCTGGATGGATTGCGGGAGCGGCCGCATGGCCCGAAACCTCGGCAAACCCCGATCTGCGGAAGGCTGGAATTTCAGTCTCGTCTTCATCGGCCACAGCAGGCTGCGAGCGCTTCTTCGCCTTTTCCGCGGCTTTCTGCTGTTTGGCAAGCTCTTTCTCACGCCGCGCTTCCTGTTTGGCCAGGGCCTTCTCGGAGTTGGCCTGTGCCCGCGCCGTCCGCCAGTTTTTCAGGCGATCCCGCCAGGCGAGGAAGAAGGCGGTACGGACCGCCAGCCATTCGCGCGCGGCGTCAAAGCTGAAGGTGGTGGAGAGATAGAGGGAAACCGCCACCATGCTCAATACCACGATTGCGGTTCCGGGCAGGTTCAGGTAGCGGATCAGCGTGTCGCAGGCCAAGCGTCCGGTGAGTCCTTCGATCGGCACGGCATGCATCCAGTGCAGATGGCCCGGCAACAGGCCGAAGAGGGCGGGCGCGAAAAGGGCAGCCAGCACCGCGCCGATGACTTTCGCGGCCGGAGACCCTGCCCGGCGCGAGCGCAGCCACGTCCAACCCAGGCCAGCGATGAGGATGGGGAAGAGGAGCGCAGCCAAGCCCTCCAATTGCAGCAGTGCGTCGCTGACGTTGGCGCCAGCCGGTCCAATCCAATTCTGTACCTGCCCGTTTCCGGCGACCGTATTCAGCGAGGGATCGGTTGGATGATAGGAGACCAGCGAGAGAAGGAGGAGGCCGGAGAGGACCAGCAGAACCAGCCCAATGAGCTCATTGAGGCGGCGGTTGCGCGTTGGGGTAAACACCAGGTGAAGGGGCTTCATCGGGGTAATCCGCGGTGCTTGCCGCGCGAGGTTGAATTCGCAGGCGGCCGCCACAGCATTTTCGGAAATGGCATAAACCGAAGGCACGACTCTTGAGTGGATTTTTCCTCAAGAAAAATCCACCTGGCCGGACCTCAAAAGTTCACAGTATCTCCGAAAATGCCTTAACTATCGATGCCAGAGCAATCTCATTATCCCAGAGCGCAAGGGGCTCCCGGCCCCCTCCCCTGAAGTTCTCGACCGCGAGGAATCGAATTCGTGACTCTCCCCGATTGGGTGGTATACGCTCCCCAAGGCGATACACTTTCAACCAGTAGGGCAGCAGAACGAGCGGCTATCGAAATGCCGTGAGGTGGAAATCCCACAGACGACGCGGAATTCCCACTTTCCCGCAGCTTCGGCGATCGCTGGTTAAAACCCAAAACCGGACATTTCACTTGCTAAGAAAAGCGGACATCTTAATTTGCTAACAACAGAGGTTTTTGACGAGGGAAAGCCATAGCTGGGATAGTGGATGGGGATTCTGTCATCTTGATGGAACCTGCACGTCGCATCAAGGTAGGCTCAGGCACTCTTTGGGAAATAAAGTAGGGATGCGTGGATTCACCAATAGAATCTGCTGCTGAGGAAACGGAATCGAAACAATGCAAGCACTGATAAAGCAGTTGCCG
>DATAWF010000113.1:0-1874 GCA_036267335.1 Acidobacteriaceae bacterium | reverse complement strand
GGCATCGTCTTCGAGTACGCCGGAACAGCGGTGGCAATGAGCAACCATGCACTGTTGAAGCTACAGGAAGGGACAGCCGCGGGCAATTTGCCAGGAAATGCTCTAGTCGGTCTGGCGGTCCTTTTTCCAGGTTTCGGCGGGGAGGTCGAGAGCGATCAGCGTAAACTTTGTCGGCCCGGCGGCGGAGTCGGCGTCATCCTTGTCGAATGCCACGATGTGCTGGTGCCGCTTCGAGCCGGCGCGCAGCGTCAATCCGTGGTCCCCGGTATCCGTCTTGACGTGGTTGGACTGGTCATTCTCTGAGCAGGTCAGCCCTTCGGCGGTCTTCGCCGGAGAACCGATGGCCTCGTTTTCCTTGCACTCGATGACGTCGCCGTACCGGCTCAATGACTTGCGGTAGTACGTGAGCACCTTGTCCCGGTTGTCGCTGGTGTTGAAGTGCGCCACCTGCACCCGCATCTTCCATTCGCCAAAGCCGAGCTGCACATCGGCGTCCTTGTCGCCATCGTGATCCGGGTCGGCTATGGCGCCGGGGTAGAGCGCAATCCCGAGACTGGCGGACGGTTTATCTGCGTTCACGTGAATGTTGCCCAGCGGGGTGTCGATCTTGACCTTCTTCTCCTTGCCGTTGGCGTCCTTGTCCACGTTGATGGAGCAGCCGGCCGTCACCAGCGAGAGAGCGAGGCACAGGAGCGAAACGAGCACACGGCGTGGAAGTACGGGCATGACGAAAAACCCTCCGCCAGCAAGATACGCCATGCGGGAACGTCTCGTTCCCAAATTCCTTTCTGCTGGATGACAGTGGCTTACAGCGAAAAACGTGCTATCTATCGCATTCAGCGCCTATACTGCCGGGGAAACGTGTACCGGCCTGGCCGGCGCGTGCAGACTTTATGGTAGGCAAGTCCTCAACAGCGGCGACGCGAACGATGCCCGGCAAAGGGGTGGCGAAGAAGGCTGCCGAGCGGCCTGGGCAGGCGCGCAACAAGAAGCAGACGCTGCCGGAGATTCCGGACAAGCTCTACTACCGCATCGGCGAAGTGGCGCGGCTCTGCGCCGTCGAGACCTATGTGCTGCGTTTCTGGGAGACAGAATTTCCGCAACTGAAGCCGAACAAGAGCGGCGCGGGGCAGCGGTTGTACCGTCGCCGGGAGGTGGATCTTGCGCGGCGGATCCGTCATCTGCTGTACGAAGAGGGCTACACCATTCCGGGCGCCCGCCAAGCGATCCAGGCGGAGACGCGCAAGCCGGCCGCCGAGAGCGGGCAATTGCGATTGGCCGAGACAGGGCCAAAGTCCGCGGCCAAGCTGGGCAAGCTGCGCACGGAGCTGAAGGAGATTCTGGGTATTCTTTCTACCGCTCCGAATCGGCACGGGATGAAGCGGACGCAAGCCGCCACTGCAACTCCGCGGCGCGAGCCGAAGGCCACGCGAGGCCCGGCACTCTTCGACTAGGCCCCTCCCCCCTCCCCGTCACCGGAGGCTGGTTTGTAAGTTATCTAGAATGTGCGGTTTAGGCGTTCTTCCGAGTGCTAAAGTCGTCATTCCAGAGGGTTTATCGTTTAATTCGTCTCTCTAAAGGACTTATGGGGAGGACTTACAGGCACGAAAGCCACGGCAGGGGCCGTGGCTTTTTGTGTCGGATATTGCTCCTATTTCCAGTGTAGCGAATCGGGTGGATGTATATGGCAGGATTCTGCGCAGGCGTTCCTGATTTGGGAGGGTGGCGCTTCCTTCACCTGATTCCATCTCCAATGCGGGATGCGGGCGATGCAATGCAGCGAGCCCAGAGGCTTTCCCAGAGCACTTCACCCGCTGTAGTTGGCTACAACCCGTAGCACCTTTCCGGTTACGGAAAGCTCCATAAACTCCCCT
>DATAWF010000112.1:0-2344 GCA_036267335.1 Acidobacteriaceae bacterium | reverse complement strand
GCCATTCCGCCGCAGGTAAAAGTGGTGCACTCCGAAGGCGCCGAGGAAGAGCGCGAAGAGCACTCCTACGACTTCGTCTTTTTGGCATGCCGCCATTTGCGCATAGAAGGCAGACTGCTGCTGCGGGTTGAGATTGGTGGGCGCCAAGATCGGCTGGATTGCGGCCATCGTTACCTCCCAGAAGTGGGGCTCGAGCGGATCTCCTATAGCGACTCCTCGAACCTGGACATCCTACGCGGCTTTTCATCAAGAAAAGCCGCACTTCTCAGACCTTGGTGGTGCGAGGTAATAGAAGATCCACTCTCCTTAAGCTTTCACCACACGATACGCGCCCGAGGCGCCGCCGGTTCCGCAAAAGTGCCTTCGCCAAAAAGGGCCGCGAAGTCGTGAGGTGCGGATACCATAGAAGAAAGAACATTTGGACGGAGTCCCGGTTTGGCTGAAACTCTAAGCGCAATTACAGAACGAACGATACGCCCGGCTCGCAACCTGAGCGGCAGCTTGCGGATGCCCGGCGACAAGAGCATTTCTCACCGCTATGCCCTGTTGGGGGCCCTGGCCGAAGGCGTGAGCCGCTTCGACAATTTTTCGACCGGCGCCGACTGCGCCAGCAGTCTGGAGTGCGCCCGGCAACTGGGAGCCACGGTTTCGCGCGACGGCGTAAAGGTGGAGATTCACGGCTGCGGAGGCAAATTCCGCCAGCCGGCCGGGGTGCTCGACTGCGGCAACTCGGGATCGACCATCCGGATGCTCTCCGGGCTTTTGGCCGCGCAGCAAGGGGAGTTTGTCCTTTCCGGAGACGCCTCGCTCAACCGCCGGCCGATGGAGCGCGTGCGCAAGCCTCTGATGCAGATGGGCGCCGCGATTGAGCTCACCGAGGGACACGCCCCGATGACGGTGCGCGGCGGACCGCTCGAAGGGATTCGCTATGAGACGCCTGTGCCGAGCGCGCAGGTCAAGACCGCCGTCCTCTTCGCCGGCCTGCAAGCCAAGGGCGAGACTACCGTGCGGGAGGCGCTGCGCACTCGCGATCACGGCGAGCTGGCGCTCCGGGCCTTCGGCGCCGCGCTTCGCCGCACGCAGAATGAGGTGACGATTGCGGGCGGCCAAAGCTTGCACGCAATTGAGGCGACGGTGCCGGGAGATCTCTCCTCCGCCGCCTTCTTTCTCTGCGCGGCAGCTTTGTTTCCTGATTCCAGCCTGATCCTCGACCATCTGGGGATGAATCCCACGCGCTCTTCCCTGCTCGATGTGCTGACAGCCTTAGGCGCAAAAGTAAGTGTCATCAATCTCGAGGAGCGCAACGGAGAGCTGACGGGCGCGCTGCAATTGAGCGGGCCGCCGGAGGGGCTGGGCTCGACGGAGATCAGCGGAGCGCTGGCCGCGCAGCTTATCGACGAACTGCCGGTCATCGCGGCGATCGCGCCGTACAGCCGCGGCGGAGTAACGATCCGCGACGCCAAGGAGCTGCGGGTGAAGGAAAGCGATCGGATCGCGCTGGTAGCCAAGAACCTGCGTGCGATGGGCGCGGAGGTCGAAGAGTTCGAGGACGGCCTGCATGTTCCGGGCGGACAGAAGCTGCATGGAGCGGAGATCGACTCGGGCTCAGATCATCGCATCGCGATGGCCTTTGCCGTAGCGGCACTGCGGGCGCAAGGGGAGACCCTGATCCACGGTGCGGACGCCGCGGGAATTTCCTTCCCGGAGTTCTTCGATTTCCTGGAGCAAGTGGCGGAGAGATAGGAAGCAGCGCTGCAGGGATATAGCCGACGTGGCTTGCGGGCAAACAACTTTCCTCGCTCACAAATCCCAGGTCTCAGAGGCGAGACCTGGGCCACCCGTCGGATTGTTAAGAGCATAGGCATATTTGTTCCACGACTGGGGATTCGCGATGAAGCTCTCAAGCAATTGTTTTTGCTGTTGAGCAGATGTACCTTTATTTTGTTGCGTTACAAAATACAGGGATCATTCGTCATCCCTCCCCACCCCAGCAGGCTTCGCTTGCCGGGCGCCGGTTTTTGCCCGTGATCGGTCGTCCTCCAGGATGGCAGTGGCGACTTGCTGCCTTTCTTTCTGCGAAAAGCAGACCTCGCGCTTCGCATGAAACATTTCTTCGCCTCGTTTCGGACATCGGCGACGCTGCACTGCTTCCGGTGCATTGGCAAAAATTGGCAAACTTTGCCAATATTCGCAAGACTGCTTTTCTCGCCTGTGGCTGAAAACCCGGACTTTATTACCTGAAAGGTAACAGCGATAATCCAACCATTTTTGCGAGAAGATGTTTTTTAGCGATTTCATCTAGCTGTGGAGGCTCAAGAGGTTGTTCCGATTCAAGCCAGCGCGG
>DATAWF010000111.1:0-32918 GCA_036267335.1 Acidobacteriaceae bacterium | reverse complement strand
GTATGTGGGGAAACAGAAAGTCGATGAGGTCGATACCTACATCTTCGACGTGGCTCCCAAAACGATCGAGAAAAACCATCGGTATTTTCAGGGGCGCATCTGGGTCGATCAGAAAGACCTGCAGATCGTCGTCAGCAGCGGAAAGAACGTTCCCGACGACACGCGCCCGGGACACGAGGATTTATCGCCGCCCTTCACGACCTACCGCGGGCAGGTAGACGGGAAATACTGGTTCCCGATCTATACGAAAGCCGATGCCATGCTGCACTTCGCGGCTGGAAAAAATTTTATGGGCGAGGACGTGCACATCCGCGAAATCGCCCGCTATACCGATTACAAACGGTTCCGCTCATCGATCAAGCTGATCTTCGAAGGGCAGGATGTCACCAACAAGGGAGCGCAGCAGCAGAGCCCTCAACCCCAGCCCCATCCCAATCAGGCTCCTTCGGACGATACCTCGGCCGCACCGCAGTAGGTGGTATTCGGCGATCTCTGCGCTCCGGCGACGCGTTCACGCCGCTTCCGGTCGAGACGGCAGAGTAGAGCAAAAGCAGATTCCCTGACGGGAATGACAGAAAGAAAAGCAAAGACGGCGAGTCAGCTAGTGTGGTGAGTCTGAAGTTCATTGAACAATTTGGCGAATTGGAGTGGTTCGAAGAACAGCCCTCAGGGGCTAAAGCCCTATTGATTTTATGGCCTTTATGGCGCGACTAAAGTCGCGCCCTGATACAAAACAAAGTTCACTTCTTGAACGAACGAATGACTCAGGACACTCGGGCGTTTTCACTTTTCCTCTGACGTGGAGAGAGTGGTTAGGAGTGGCCGTTTTTCGATGAAACGGCCACGTACGAGGCAATCATTTTTTGTAAACATGTAAAGTGAAAACGCTCCAATCGGGATGGCAAGAAAGGTTTCTCTTGAGGGCCACAGCGCAGAAAGGGGAAAACCTCTATGCGCGCTGCCAAAGTCGCGCCAGTGTTCGAACCTGCGAAAATGTCACATTTCCTGCTGTGGTTCTCGCTGAAAGCCTGAGCGGGCTCAACGCCAAAAAGAAGCCACGCCAAAAGCGAAAAGAAGCAACAAAAGAAGCATGCCGCCATAAGCGAAGCGTTGCCGCTCGAGAAACTGCCGCGGCGACGCACCGATCCTCGGCACCAGCGGCACTCCGAGAGCCAAGCCACAAAGAAAGCCGCCCAGGTGCGCCATGTTGTCGATACGGAGGAAACTCGTAAAGAACAGGCTTCCGGCGCCGAAGATAAAGTTCAGAACGGCAAAGTAGATCACGTTGCGGCGGAGCTCACTCAGCTCCCGGGCGGGAACGGGAAGCAGCGGCGATTTGAGCAGCAGAATCAAAACCCCGGCCAAGCCGAAGACCGCCCCGGAAGCGCCCACACCGACAATTCCAGCGGGGCCATTGGGGACCCCGGGATGGACCGCGACACTCAGCAAATTCCCCGCGACCCCGGTTAGCAAATACACGGCCAAGGTTCCAAAAACCCCGAGCAACGGCTCCCCCAACAGCCCGAGGTTCCAGAGGCACCACATATTGGTGGCCAGATGGAGGGGTCCGGCATGAACGAAGGCGGCAGTAATCAGACGCCACCATTGCTTGCCGATCAGCACATAGGGTCCGGAGTTTGCACCCCAGCGCAGAAGATCGGGAACTGTGGGATTGCGGGGGGAAACGCCCTCGAGCGCCATCGCGAGGTAGACCAGACAATTGATGCCGACCAGAAGATAGGTCGCGGGAGCAGTCGCCCAGCGAGCCCAGGCACGCCGCCTGGGCCGGGGCGCCGGGTCTGCATAGGAACTCGCGCCGCCCATCGAATACTCGCCTGCCCCGGCCCGGTCGACTGGAGGCAAAATCTCGGGTTGCGGAACCGGTCCGCGCTCAGACGATTTCAAAACCATAAGCTAGCCTATCCCCAAGAATAACCTGCTGGCGCCGGTCGAGCTCTGGCATGATCTAAACATAAGGCACGCGGTCCGCGCGGCTTTCGTCCTGATGTGTCTCAAGCAATCACAACTAACCCACAATCACTAGGCAAGGAGCGGCTTTGACGGGAAACAAGCAGATTCACCGGGCTCTTCTGAGCGTGACGGATAAGACCGGGCTGGCACAATTTGCAGCCCAATTGGCTGAGTTAGGCGTAGAACTGGTTTCGACCGGAGGCACCGCGCGCGCGATCCGCGAGGCGGGACTTCAAGTCCGCGATATCTCCGACTTGACCGGGTTTCCGGAGATGCTCGATGGCCGCGTGAAGACTCTGCATCCGAAGGTGCATGGAGGCATCCTCCACGTACGAAGCAATGAGTCGCACCGCGCCGCCGTCGCGGAGCACGGTATCGAAGCGATTGACATGGTTGTCGTCAACCTTTACGCCTTCGAGCAAACGGCAAAACGGCAAGGGCTCGCCTTCGGAGAACTGGTCGAACATATCGACATTGGCGGCCCTTCCATGGTCCGCTCTGCCGCGAAAAACTTTGAGGATGTCGCCGTCGTCACCTCGCCTGGCGATTATGAGGCTTTGGCGGCAGAGCTTAAGTCTTCGCAGGGAGCCTTGAGCCTCACGACCCGGTGGCGGCTCGCGAAGCAGGCCTTCTCCCTTACCGCGGCGTACGACTCGGCCATCGCGGCTACCTTGGGCGAAGTCACTTCCGCGCCGGAGCCGGAAGCGGCCGTCGAGTTTGCCGGTTCCCTCTTCCCTCCCGCCCTCCAACTCAACTATTCCCGGATCATGGATCTCCGCTATGGAGAAAATCCGCACCAGAGAGCTGCGCTTTATGGGGACCGAACCGGTCTCGGGGTCGCAGGTGCGCGGCAACTGCAGGGCAAGGAGCTCAGCTACAACAACCTGGTCGACCTGGACGCCTGCTGGGAGCTGGTTCAAGAATTCGACCAGCCGGCGGTTGCGATCATCAAGCACACCAACCCGTGTGGCGCGGCGGTTGCAGACACGATTGCAGAAGCCTATCGCAAGGCCCTGGCCACGGATCCCGAGTCCGCGTACGGCAGCGTAATCGGAATCAATCGCGAGGTCGACGAGGAAGCCGCCGGCGAAATCGCCCAACTCTTCGTCGAGGCCATCGCCGCTCCTTCGTTTAGCAAGGCTGCAAAGGAGCGCTTCGCGGCGAAGAAGAACCTCCGGCTGGTCGAGGTTCGCGACGTCCGTTCCTCGCGAATTCTAAAGCAGATCTCCGGAGGCCTCCTGCTGCAGGATGCAGATCGTGGACGGGTGAGCGAACAGGATTTGAAAACCGTAACCAAGCGCGCTCCCACGTCCGCGGAGTTGCAGGCATTGCTCTTTGCCTGGCGAATCGCGAAGCACGTCAAGTCGAACGCCATTGTCTATGCCCGCGGCGGCCAGACTCTCGGAGTGGGCGCCGGACAGACGAGCCGAGTGGACGCAGCAAAATTTGGCGCTATGAAAGCGGTATTGCCTCTGGCTGGATGCGTCGCTGCCTCCGATGCTTACTTCCCGTTTCCAGACGGTCTTGAGACGGTTGCCTCGGCCGGGGCCACCGCTGTCGTCCAACCGGGCGGATCGGTACGCGACGGAGTCGTGATCGAAAGAGCCGACGCTTTGGATTTGGCGATGGTTTTCACCGGGATACGGCACTTCCGGCACTAGAGCCTGTGATTCACTTTCCCACGGGGGGCGCCGGGGTTTCACTTTTCCCGGCGCAGACCCGGACCTGCAACCTTTGTGGGGGGACCTTCGACCAAGGCGCGGAGACCACTTGGTAGCGGAGGGGGTAGACTGCATTCACTGATCCGTAGTCGCGCTACAATCATCTATGAATCAGTAGCTCCGCGGATTTGCGGACCGGTGTCGCCGAATTCACAGGTTGGGATGCGGGTTCCTCTCCAGAGCGTTTTGCCCATGGCGCAAATGCGTGAAAATTCAATCCCCGGGCTGCAGGAATTCCCAGAATGACTATCAAGTTGATGTCTGTCTCGTTCCGCGCCACCTCCAAGGGACTTTGTTCCGGCGCGGCAATCCTTCTTGCCGCGATCGCCGCGACGGCGCCGCTTCACGCCCAGCAAGCGCCGGCCGAAACACCCCAGCGGCACTCCGCGAATCAGACGGCCGAGCCGGCGAAGGATGCGGGCAAGAATTCCGCTACCCCGGCGCCGCAGACGCCGGACCGCGCAGCGGCGTACTACCATTTCGCGCTGGCCCACATGTATGAGGACATGGCCACCAATTATGGTCAGCCCGAGTACGCCAGCAAGGCGATTGAGGAGTACAAACTCGCGCTCGATGCTGACCCCACTTCGCAATTCCTCAACGGCGGCCTAGCCGATCTTTATTTGCGCACCGGGCGAATTCGCGATGCGGTTGAAGCCGCGCAAGCAACGCTCAAAACCGACCCCAACAATTTGCAGGCGCACAAGCTCCTGGGCCGTGTCTATCTGCAATCTCTCGGCAACATGCAGGGCAATGGAGCCTCCGGCCAGGTGTTGCAACTGGCCATTGCCGAATACACCAAAATCGTGCAACTCGAGCCCGACGACATTGAGAGCCGCTTGCTGCTAGGGCAGCTTTACTCCCTCAATCACGACACGAAGAGCGCAGCGGACCAGTTTCAGGCGGCGCAGAAGATTGACCCCAATTCCGAAGAGGTGGTGCTGAATCTCGCCCGGCTCTATGCCGATTCCGGCAATACGCAACAGGCCGTGACCGTGCTGACGGCTGTACCGGAAGAAGACCGCACCCCGAAGATGAATTACGCTCTTGGCGTCAGCTATGACCAGCTAAAAGACACCAAGCATGCGATCGATGCCTACAGCAAGGCGCTCGACGAGGAACCAGACAATCTCGATGCGGAGCGCGGACTGGCGGAGGCCCTGCTCACGGACGGCCAACTGGACGAGGCGCTCAAGCACTTCCAGAACATCGCGGCGGCGGATCCGCAGGATGCGCAAACCTATCTCAGAATCTCCGAAATCCAGAGGCGCCAAGGGCATTTCGACCAGGCCTTGACGACGCTTAAGAAAGCAAAATCTCTGGCATCGGATTCTTTGGAGATCAACTACAACGAGGCGCTCATCGACGACTCGCTCGGCCACTATGACGATGCGGTCCAAATTCTCGAAGGGCTGGTCAGCCAAACTGCCCGCACCGACGGACAGTATTCCGATGAAGATAAAAACAATCGTGCGATCTTCCTCGACCGTCTTGCCAATATCTACCGCGAGCAAGTCAAACCCGACCAAGCCATCGCAACCTACCAGAAAATGATCGATCTGGGCGGCGATGATTACGCCGAGCGCGGCTATCAAGGCCAAGTGGATACGTATCGCGAGGTCCACCAATACGACAAGGCCACGGCGGTCGCCCAGAAAGCTGCCCAGGCCATGCCGAAGGACAAGGCCATCCAATTGATGGTCGCTCTGCAATTATCCGATGGCGCCAATCCGGATCAGGGCATCAAGCTGGCGCAAGATCAACTCAACGGATCCCCCGGCGATCGCGACGCGGAAATGACCTTGGCGCAAATTTATACCCGTCTTCGCCGCTGGAAGGACGCCGAGGACGAGTTGGACAAGGCCGAGGTGCTCTCGACCAAGCCGGAGGAAAGGATCTACGTCTATTTCCTGCAGGGCGCTCTTGCGGAACGCCAGAAGCACTACGATTCCGCCGAAGATGCCTTCCGCAAGGTCCTCACGATCGATCCCAACAACGCCGAAACTCTCAACTATCTCGGATACATGCTGGCCGATCGCGGCGTAAGGCTCGATGAAGCGCTCTCGATGGTTCAAAAAGCGGTCTCGGCGGAACCGCAAAACGGCTTCTATCTCGACTCGCTCGGCTGGGTGTACTTCAAGATGGGCCAGTACACACTCTCGGAAGTCAATCTGAACAAAGCGCTCGAACGCATGTCTACCGATCCGACGGTTCACGATCACATGGGCGAGCTGTATGAAAAAACAGGACGGCTGAAGCAAGCCGAAGCTCAGTGGGAACAGAGCCTGAAAGAGTATGCCGTCACCACCCCGGCCGATGCCGATCCGATCGACGTAAGCAAAGTGCAAAAGAAACTCGAAAGTGCGCGGGTCCGATTGGCGAAAGGCAACGAGGCATCCACCGGCTCTCTAGCGAAATAAGGAGCCGCCGGCAAAGCTTTGAGCGCCGAAGCCAATCCGCCCAAGGCCGGCATCCTTCCCGCAGGTTGCGCGGTTCCTCAAACCGGTCCGCTTTCCGAGCGCGCCCATCCGGAAAGCGCCCATCCCTACCGCAGTTCATTTCAGCGTGACCGGGCCCGTGTGATTCATTCCCGGGCTTTCCGCCGCCTTGCGGGCAAGACCCAGGTTTTCACCTACCGCCATTCCGATCACTTCCGAAGCCGGCTCACGCACACGATGGAAGTGGCGCAGATCGCGCGCGCGATCGCCAGCGCGCTTGGATTGAATGATGACCTGACAGAAGCGCTCGCTCTGGCTCACGACGTAGGCCATCCGCCCTTCGGCCATGCCGGCGAACGGGCGCTGGACGATGCGCTGCGCGAGTTTGGCTTGAGCTTCGACCACAACCTCCACGCCCTCCGAATTGTCGAGTCGTTTGAGATCCGGTACGCGGCCTTTCGCGGGCTCAATCTGACTTTGGGAGTGCGCGAGGGTATCGTGAAACACTCCCGCGACTATTCTCCGGTGGAGCATCCGGAGTTGCAGGCTTATTTTCTGGAGCTACGGCCGCCTCTCGAGGCCCAACTCATCGACTTGGCGGATGAGATCGCTTACCTTACCGCGGACCTCGAAGATGGCTATGAGGCCGAAATGCTGGAGCTCAACGACATTCGCGCTCATGTCGCGCTCTTTGACCAGGCCTATCGAAGCGCCCAACACGAATACCCCGGCGCCGCCGAGAAGCTGCTGTTCAATGAAGCTCTCAAGAGAATGCTGAACACGCTGGTTGGAGACCTGATCCAGGCCACCGCTGAGTGCATAGACCGTGAAAAGATTTCGACGCTGGAGGCTGTTCGCCAATTCCCTGAAAGAGTCGTGCGTTTCACCCCGCAGACCGAAGAGTTGCGTCGCGCTACGAAACAGTATTTGTATGCCGCGCTTTACAACAGCAAAGATCTTGAGCGTGCTCTTCGTGAATCAAGCATGATCGTGCGCGATCTCTTCACCTGCTGGGTTCGCGATCCTTCCCTGTTGCCGCCCACTTACCAGTCCCAGGTCAACCAGGAGGGCGCTCCTCGAGTCGTTGCCGACTACATCGCGGGTATGACCGACAACTATATCCAGCAGCAGCATCAGGCTTGGCGGAAAGGCCGGCGGAGTAGTTTGCCGGAGGCTTGAGAGAAAGCCGCTACTGCACAACGCCTCGCGGGCGCAGACCGCGCATCTCCTGCGCGCACTCCACGGCATTGCGAACTGCGAGCTTGAGATTGTCCGTCGAAGCCCAAAGCCAAAAGGTACGGGAAGGCGCGCCGCTGGCTATTTGGGAGCGAACCCGTACCAGGATCTCCTCTTGCCCGGCCGAGCTCAGGTTGCTCGGCGCGTCAGGATCGCCGGAAACAATCTCGACATGAGCGCCGGAAAGCGCCGCTTCGACGTGCTCAAGCGCGACCGGCCGCTCAAAATGAACGGCGATCGAAAAGCAGTGCCCGTGAAAGACCGGCAAATGGACGAGTTGGAGCGAAGTGCGCGGGAGCCGGCCGCCAGCCAGGAGAGCATAGTGCCTGCGGATTCGCTCCTCCGTTTCCGCAAGATTCACCTTCGCTGACTCGCCCGCGGCGACAATGGCATTGAAAGCGACCTGAATGTCGTACACGCTTTTCGGCAAGCTTTGGAAGGAGAGCAGCGCCACTGTTTGCTGGTGCAGTTCGTCCATCGCGGCGCGCCCATATTCGGATGCCGGCTCCAACACGGTAGCGGAGACGTGGTCGATTGCACCCGCGGCTTGAACCCGGCCAAGCAGCAGAGCGAGCGCGAGCGCCGCGGGATGCGCGGAGACAATTGCCGGGGTTTGCAAACCCGGAGCTGCGGAAACTGGAGTGTCCTCGTCGATCCAAGGCGCGCGAACCAAAACGCCGGCTTCTCCTTCGAGCGCGTAGCTGAGATCCACGATGCTCGAACCGGCCCGGAGAGCGTTCTGCCAATGGAGTTGAGTGACCGCGGCGTCCTCTGCAAAAAACGTGAAGTCGACCCGGTCAAAAGAGTCCGGCGTGATCCCCTGGATAAAACTTACCTCGTCGCCCACTGTCTCCAGTCGGCCGAGAGCCTGCTGGTCGTCCAAGAGCAGAAAGTCGGATCCCGCGAACGCTGATTCGGTGAGCGCTTCATTGAGCTCTTTGCCCCGCAGCGACGCGGCTCCAACAATTGCAATACGGTAGGGTTCTGTCATGGTAGCCAGCAGTCCTCGAGGATTGGAGTGGGTCCGGGGTTTCTCGGGAGCCTCGGATTAGAAGAACACAAATAGAACGCCACCGAAAGAGCTCGTGTCATGAGCTTACGCTTCAAACTTAGGAGCGGATTCTCGGCGCAAAAGAACTGCAGTCTCAGTTCACGGAGCGCCGCTCGGCAGAACAGCGGCCGCTCTCCTCCGCCGGCCCCATGAATAGGCAAAGCGGGCGAAGATTCCCGAGAACATGTAGCCAAAGGCCAAGAGCAGGAGCAGGAGTTGCGAGAAAAACACGATCGCGTAAATTATCAGGCCCAGAAGCACCATCAGTTGAAAGGGGTGACGGTTGGAGAGATTGATCTCTTTGCCGCTCCAAAAGCGCCACGTGCTAACCATCAGGAAGCCTATCAGCCCCACCAGCGCCATCCAGATGATGGCAATCCACCAATTGGGAACCGGATTGCCCAAGAAATAATGCACCACAGCGGCGATGACTCCCGCGGCTGCAGGAATCGGCATGCCGACGAAGTATTTGCGATCTGCCCGCCCTGGGTTCTTCGGCTGAGGATTGACACCAATATTGAATCGGGCCAGCCGGCTGGCTCCGCAAATCAGAAACAGGAAGCAGACAAAAGCGCCCAGTTGCACGATGTTGTGCCGGAGTACCGGCGAGGTGCCGCGGGGCAGCATGTGGAAACCCCACGTGAATGCCAAAACACTGGGTGCGACGCCGAAGGTGATCACGTCGGCCAGTGAATCCAGTTCTTTTCCGAAATCGCTGGCGGTATTGGTCATCCGCGCGATTCTGCCGTCGAGTGCGTCAAACGGAATCGCGAAACCGATGGCCAGAGCAGCGTAGTTGAAGTGTTGCGGCTCGAGAACCGAGCCCTGCAGACATTGCGTGATCGCGTAGTATCCGGCGGCGATATTGCCGGAGGTGAAGAGCGACGGCAAAATGTACATGCCTCGGCGAAGCCGGACCCGTTGGGGGCGCTTATTCTCCCGCGGACCGACTTCGCTGTTCACGCTCATGCCTCCGAAAGCACTTCGGGCTTCTGTTTGGGTTCAACCGGAACTAGTGTGGTGAGTCTGAAGTTCATTGAACAATTTGGCGAATTGGAGTGGTTCGAAGAACAGCCCTCAGGGGCTAAAGCCCTATTGATTTTACGGCCTTCAGGGCGCGACTAAAGCGGATACCGCAACGGAGAAAGAATCCGCTGGGGTCGCGGTGACCGCAAAGTCGCGCCCTGATACAAAACAAAGTTCACTTCTTGAACGAACTAATGACTCAGGACACTAGGGCCTGTTCACAGGTCCTAGTTCCGCCAGAATAGAAGAACCGCCGCTCACCCGTTCTCCTATCGTCACTCGCACGCGCGCGTCGCCGGGCAGCAAGACGTCGACTCGAGAGCCAAATTTGATCAAGCCCACGCGCTCGCCGCGCGTCACAAGATCTCCGGCCTTTGGCCGAAAGACGATACGGCGAGCGAGCAGGCCGGCGATCTGTTTGAAAACAACCTCGCAGCCCTCTCCCTCGACCGTGACTGTGTTCTGCTCATTCTCGACGGCAGAGGCCGGGTTGAGCGCATTCAAATACTTGCCCTTGCGGTAGACGACTTTGCTGATTCTGCCGGCAATCGGAGAGCGGTTCACATGCACGTTGAAAACACTCAAAAAGATGCTTAGCCGGATCCGGTCGCCTGCTTCTGTCCGAACCGGCAGGACCTCCGTTACTTTGCCGTCTGCTGGAGAAACGATCAACCCCGCGCCTTCCGGCGCTTGCCGTTCGGGGTCACGAAAAAACCATAAGAAGAACAGCGCCAGCAGAAAGGGCACGGCAGCCCAGCCCCAGTAGCCGGTTAGCTTCCAGGCAGCCGCGGCAGCGGCAAAAAACCCTAATCCATAAAAATATCCGTCTTGGACCATCGTGAAGGGAGAAGCCTCTTTTCAACATTATAGAGGCCGTCCCTCCCGTAGATGAGTTCGGCAGAGGAAGCTGGGAGCAAGAGAGAATGAAATGCGCGCACGCCCACGGCAGGAGACCCGGGCGCCCGGGTCAGCAAGGCGGCCGCTACTCCGCGAGATTCAGGCGACCTGGACTGTACTGCTTGCCGATGCGCGGAGCCCGACAATCTGATCTTTCAAATGTAACTTTAACTTTTTTAATCGAACTTCTTCGAGCTTTTCTTCTTCGGAAAGGTACGGCTTGCTCATGAGAGATTCGAGCTGCTGAGAGTAGCGGCTGTGCTCTTCCCGCAGCCGGTTCAGACGCAAGTCGCCGTACTCCATCTGACCGTTTGGTTCAGCATCCATAGGCGAGAATTCTCCCTTCGTATTAAGACGTAAAACGGTAGCATACCGATTGCTTCCTCGTCTAAAGTGAGTTGTGGAAACCCGGCGCGAGGCCACGGACCGATTGATCTGCAAGGCCTTTCCGGTTCAGCCAGCGCATTGAAGAACGCGCGGAGCGACGGGGGGCCCTCTTCGCGGGCGTCGTTCGCGCGAGGCTTTTTGGGGTCAGCAAGGAACCTTTCTTGCCGGTTCAATGAAGGGGCATTTCAAAGAGCAGAGCATCGTCAGCGGGATTGGTGTAATACCTGCCCCGGCGGCCTGTCTCGCGAAAACCCTGCCTGCGGTAGAAAGCGAGCGCCGCGGCGTTCGAAGCCCGAACCTCCAGGCGCAAAAGCTCTGCCTGGTCTTGCTTCGCAATTTCTATCGCGCGGCGCAGCAACCCGGCGCCAATCCCGCGCCGCCGGAATGCGGAATGTACCAAGATCGTTTCCAGTTCGGCGAGATTTTCTATCGGCGACAGGCTCACAACAGCCGTTCCCGTTAGAACTCTGCCCTCCGGCAGCTCAGTGAAAGCGGCCAAACAAGAGCGCTGGAGAATCAAGCCGGGGTCTGGAGACAGAATACTTTGGTAGACACTGCGCGGCCATTGCGGCGCACCCGGAGTAGCCGCTGCCAACAGAAGAATGGCATCGAGATCCTGCAAAGTGGGAGAACAAATCTTGGTTGAAGTTTCGACGCCGCACCTGCCGTTGCCGCACCTGCCGCTCGAGAAATCCGAACCTGCCTAAAAGGACATCGGGCTCGAAGCCCGGGAGAACCGGCGCGGTTTTCGCTCGCAACGCTCTCCGCCCTAATCGTGTGAACAGGCCCTAGTTCAAACCCCGCTGTGCGAGATATCGTCCTGTCCATTCGATCGACCAGAGGACAGGCCCTGCCAGCAGCAAAGCATCGATGCGGTCAAGAACTCCACCATGACCCGGCAGTATCGTTCCGGAATCCTTCACGCCACTCCCGCGCTTGACCGCCGATTCGACCAGGTCCCCTAATTGTGCGGCGATGTTCAAGCAACCCGCAAGCACGATCCAGTGCCATAGCGCCCCTGTGTAGTCGATGGCAAAGATTGAATGACTCTGCAATTGGCGCGCGATGTAAAACAGCGCGACCGCGACGAGAACGCTGCCGCCGACGGAAGCAGCGCTGCCCTCCCAAGTCTTGTTTGGACTCAGACGCGGCGCGAGCTTGTGTTTGCCGAATGCCTTGCCCGCATAGAGTGCCGCAATGTCTCCGCACCAGACCGCGCAAAACAGGAAAAGCACCAGTGCGCGTCCATCGTCTTGCGCCCAAAGCAAGGGGATCGTCGTCAGCGAGAGCCCCGCGTAAATCAGACAGAAGGTGGAGGAGGCGGTGTCGGGCAACACGCGTTCTAGCGGAGACCGAAAAGCGCACACCACGAAAATGATGAGCGTGAGCAGCAAGAGAATCGGCGTCTCCGCTTCTGTGTCGAAATATGTGGCGGCAAAAACGACCGCGATTGCGACCAGCACAACGAGGCGCGGGGGGCGCGCGCCCACAGGCGCGGCTAAGGAAAGCAGCTCCCAAGCTGTCAACTCCGCCACCACCGCTGTGGTAATCAAGATGAGTAGAAACGAGCCTTGAAAGATGAGAAGCAGGACCAGCGGAATCAGGACCGCTGCCGTGATGATTCTGTTCATGATCCTCAGAAGAATACAGGAGCGATCCTTCCGCCACATACTGCCAATTGAAAGGCCGCGGGGCTGAAAACCTTTGGTTGCCAAGGTTGCGGCCTGCTTCCAACCCTTCAAGTCTGCAATATGCCGGGGTGGAACTTCGCTATCTCCGGATTGAGAGCTACCGCTTCCAGAGCCTGCTGGAGGACAGGCCGCGTCTGGGCGGGGTCAATGATTGCGTCCACCCAAAGCCGGGCGGCGGCGTAGCGGGGATCGGTCTGCTTCTCATAGGACTCCTGAATGGAAGCCAAAATTTCAGCCTGTTCCTCCTTGCTCACCCGTTTCCCCTCGCGTTCCATCTGCCGGGTCTTCAGTTCAGCAAGGGTCCCGGCCGCTGACGCCCCGCTCATCACCGCATATCGGGCCGTGGGCCACGCGAAGACAAACCGCGGATCATAAGCTTTGCCGCACATCGCATAGTGCCCTGCCCCAAAGGAACCGCCGACGATAACCGTGATCTTAGGCACAGTGGAGTTGGCGACAGCGGCGACCATCTTCGCCCCCGCTCGAATGATGCCGCTCCATTCCGCGTCCCGTCCCACCATGAAGCCGTTGACGTCGTGCAAAAAGATCAGCGGAACCAGATTCTGATTGCAGTCCATGATGAAACGCGCCGCCTTGTCAGCGCTTTCCGCATAGAGCACCCCGCCGAATTCGACCCGCTTCTCGCCGGCATGCGTCGCTTGCGATTGTTGCCTCTTCTGGTTGGCGACGATGCCCACGGCAAATCCGCCGATGCGGCCATAACCGCAAATGATCGTCTTGCCGTAATCGGCCTTGTATTCGTCGAATTCGGACCGATCCAAAATCCGCGTCAGCACCTCGCGCATGTCATAGCTGCCGGGGGCGCTTTTTGGATTCGGATTGATGAGTCCGTACAAATCTTCGGCTGAAAACTGGGGACCATCCTTGCTTGCGTCGAACTGGGCGCGATGGAAAGGGGCGGTTCCGCGATGGCCAATTTTGTCCACAAGCGAACGCAGCCGCGCGATACACGCCGCGTCATTGGGCTCTTTGAAGTCGATGGTTCCGGAGATCTCGGCGTGGACCGTAGCTCCGCCCAACTCCTCCGCCGTCGACTTCTGGCCGATCGCGGCTTGCACTAATGCCGGGCCTGCAAGAAACAATCCGCTGCCCTCGGTCATTAACACCTGGTCGGTCATGACCGGCAGATACGCACCCCCGGCGACGCACATGCCCATGATCGCCGTAATCTGCGGGATGCCCAAAGCGCTCATCACCGCGTTGTTGCGAAAGACGCGCCCAAAATCGTCTTGATCCGGAAAGACGTCCTCCTGAAGAGGAAGAAAAACGCCGGAGGAATCGACCAAATAGAGCGTGGGGATGCGGTTCTCGATCGCAATCGCCTGCGCCCGTAGAACCTTTTTCGCAGTCATGGGGAAAAAAGCTCCCGCCTTCACCGTGGCATCGTTGGCAATCACCATCACCAGACGCCCCTCCACCCGTCCAAGCCCTGTCACAACGCCTGCGGACGGCGCTCCTCCCCATTCTTCATACATGCCGAAGGCGGCAAAAAGTCCGAGTTCGAGAAACTCCCGCCCGGGATCGAGCAGAAGCTCAAGCCTCTCGCGGGCCGTAAGCCGCTTTTTAGCATGCTGGCCTTCGATGGCCTTTGCGCCTCCGCCTTGCCGGATCTCGGCCTCCTGCTGCCGAAGGGTAGCAAGGAGCGCGGTCATGGCCGCGGCATTCTCACGCTGCGAACTGTTCATGGCCCACTATAGTAGATGAAAGGCCCCTGTCTCCGTCCCGGCGCATGCCGTTTCAGACTTCGAAGAAAGCCTTCTATGGCTGTTTCCCGAGCTCTCCTTTTGGCCCTGTTGCTGGCCGGCTGGTTGCATACCGCGCTGTTCGCGCAAGATCCCGGCTCCGACGCCGTCTCTTCGGACGACATACGGGTCGCCGATGGATTGCAATTGCCCGAATACGGTCATGCCTGGATTCTCGATACCTGGCATGGAGTGAAGGAGTTGGTCGAGATGCATCCGACCTCTTCGCTCGATCGCGGCGTCTCCCTCAAGCTCCACAAGGTCGTCGAACTGCAAGGAGAAACGGCAGCAGTACGCAGCCACGACACCGCTCCGCAGATTTTTCTTCGCCGCACAGGCGCGGGCGGAGATATGGCCCAGGCCGAGTTCGCCGCCGTGCACCTCACGGTATCGAACAATCGCCGGCAGGCATCGAAGGATTCTCCGGGAGCCCTCGCGGCCATTGCCAAAGGCCGTCCTTACACGTCAGCCGATGTCATCGCTTTGACGATGGAACAAGTTGGCGGCACGAACTGGTACCGGTTTTCTCTTCCCCGGCCACTTGATCCCGGTGAGTATGCCTTGGTCGCACTGCCCGGCACACCCGCCGCGGAATTGGACGAAAGCTACGATTTCGCCATCGATCCCGCCGCCCCCGAAAACCGCCAGCCCATTCGCTCTGAAGAGAACCACCCTAGCGCGCCTTGAGCAATCGCTCGTTCGAAAAAGCATGTTGTGTCAAGAAGCATTTTTTTCGCTGCTGAATGGGGCTGGCGAATGTGGTTCGAGTTGTTTCGGCTTTTACCCGGTTTTCTCCGATTTTTTTTGGGTTGTCTCAATATTTCCACTTGACAAGGAAGGTACCCTGCCCTCACTGTAGTCATACATCAGGGTAAACAGCGCTCGCATTGTTCCCCTCGCTGACCAGCGTCGGAGAACAATGTCAAAGCGCAAATACCCGAGGCTGCCCGCTCTGGCGCCTCCGTTTTATAAAGTATGGCAACTAATCTTGCTACTGTTCCTGCGCGAGAAGTCATACGGTGCGAACACTGCACGCTGGTTCAATTCCGGACCCTGAACTCGCTTTGCAGACGGTGCCACAAGCCACTTGAGGTCGACGAGCCTGAGGTTCAGGCGCCCGCGCTCTCAGGTGCTCCGGAAGAAGACGCCGACAACGGGACTGGCCTTCAGGTAGCGCGCGCGGTGCGCGAGATCCGGAAAGCCAGAAATCTCAGCCAGCGCCAGCTTGCCGGCAGGATGCAGGTTCCCCGCACCTATATTTCAAAGATTGAGAACGCGAAGGCTATGCCCACGCTCTCGTCTCTCGATCGTCTTGCCCATGCTTTGGAAGTCGATATCTGCGAACTGCTTCGCGACGCGCGGACGCGGCGGACGGAAGAGGCGAACGCGTTGCTCGCCGATCCTTTCCTGGCCGAGATCGCTCCCCATGTCGCGCAATTGGATTCGCTCCAGCGCTCGATCTTCCTGAACCAGGTGCGAGACATGGCTCTTGGCCGCCGCCGGACCGCCTAGGGCGTTTTTCCTGTAGGCCTTCTGGGGAGAGACAGACCGGAGTGGATCCTGGTCTCGAAAATCCGCACAGAATCGCTCCCGCAGCGGCCACAACAACAGGAAAAATGCCTCAGGGCCTCGGTCTTCTCCAAGCCACTCGGCGATTCGCCGGGAGAAAATTTGTTGTGCTTTTCGCGCGTTTATCCAACCAGGAATGGTGTGCGCAAAGAACCCTCAGAACCTTGTGGCCGGGCTGTTCCTAGCCGCGATAGATCGAAGGACGGACGAATCCATTCGGCATAGAGAGACGATCGGAAGCTTCTAGAACGGTCTTTTCACCGATGGCACTGGATGCCCGCGGCGGAGAATCTGCTGCCGCTGGCCCGGGACGGACCTCGACGGCGCTATGTGAAACTCTGCAACTCTCGCTCCTTTGCGGCGAAGCGGGGCATGTGCTACGGTCGAAAACGAGGTAGTTTGTGTGCATTCCTTTCTTCCGAGCCGGGTTGACGAGCTTTCACCCGAAGAAAAAGCGGTCTATGCCAAGCTCGATCCCAAACGTCTTCCTCAGCACGTTGCGATCATCATGGATGGCAACGGACGCTGGGCCGGCAAACGCAGCCTGAAGAGATTTCTAGGACATCAGCAGGGTGCTGAGGCGGTGCATTATGTTGTCGAAACTGCCTCCCGCATCAATTTACCTTGGCTAACGCTCTACGCCTTTTCCCTAGAGAATCACCTCCGCCGTCCCAAGAGCGAGGTGAACTTTCTCATGCGCCTGCTGCGCTCCTACCTGATCTCGAATATCCAGCGGATGAATGACAACAACGTGCGCATCTCCTATATCGGGCGCACGCATGAGCTCCCCACCGAAGTTCAGGAAAAGATGCAATGGGCCGCTGAATCGACTGCGCGCAACACCGGAACTGTCTTGACGCTCGCGCTGGACTACGGCGCACGCTCCGAGCTCGTCGACGCCTTCCGGGCCTTGGCGAGGAAGGTCCGCGATCAGCGAATCTCCCCCGATGAGATCGGCGAAGACGAGATTCACCGGCACCTATACACCGCGCATATGCCCGACCCCGACCTCGTCGTACGCACCAGCGGCGAGATGCGCGTTTCAAATTTCCTTCTTTGGCAGATCGCCTATTCGGAGATCTATGTCACGGATCGCCTCTGGCCCGACTTCCGCGGCGTGCACCTGCTCGAAGCAATCGCCGATTACCAGCGCCGGGAACGCCGTTATGGCGGCCTGAGGCAAGGATCGGACGAATCGGGACTCGCCGAGGATCTTCTGGTTCCCCCTGCCCTGGTTCCGCGGTAGACCTTCACGTCCATGACTGCCGGCCCGGTCAAGATCGTTGAGTGCCCCAGAGACGCATGGCAAGGTCTCCCTGGACGGATCCCAGCAGAAATCAAGGCCCGCTATCTCGCCGCTCTCATCGCCGCGGGCTTCACACACATCGACGCCGTCTCCTTTGTTTCTCCGCATGCTATCCCTCAGATGGCGGATTCAGAGGAGGTGCTCGCGCTGCTCCGACCGTCTGGAAATGTCGAGATCATCGGAATCGTCGTCAATCCGAGAGGAGTGGAACGCGCCCTACGGACGGCCGCGGTGCGTACAGTGGGCTTTCCCTATTCGGTCTCACAAGAGTTTCTGCGGCGCAACCAGAACCAAAGTGCGCAAGAGGCCCTGACGGCTCTGGATCAGATCGCCGCGGTCGTGCGTGGCGAGAAGTTGAATCTCATCGCGTATCTTTCGATGGCCTTTGGAAATCCTTACGGTGAGCCATGGGAGATCGATTCAACGATCACTGCATGCCACGTTCTGGCCGGCATGGGAGTCGGCCAAATTTCACTGGCCGATACGGTAGGAGTTGCGACCGCGGAACAAGTTTTTTCCCTGGTCAGCGCAGCGACTGCGGCTTTCGCCGCGCCCGGAGGGGAGGCAATCGAGATTGGCGTGCATCTGCACTCCGCCCCGGGTCAAGCTGCCCAGAAAATCGTCGCGGCCTACGATGCCGGCTGCCGCCGCTTTGACATGGCCCTCGGCGGCTTGGGCGGTTGCCCTTTTGCCCAAAATACCTTGGTTGGAAACGTCGCCACCGAAGAGGCCCTTTCCGCATTGCATCGCCGGGGCGCTATACTTCCTCGCTTGCACTTGTTGGATGAACTGCTCACAATGAGCCAATCGATTGCCGGGGAGTTCGGAGGGAAGCATGAACCTTTCAAGGGAAACGGGCACCATGGCGAAGAGCTTCGGCGCCATTAATGTCGATGAGTCCGGCGGCATCCACACCATCACCCTGAATCGTCCTGAGCGGCGAAACGCTCTCAATCCGCAGATGATCGGCGAACTCAGCGAGGCGTTGGAGACGGCTGAACACTGCTCCTGCGGAGCCGTTGTACTGACAGGGGCGGGAAAGGCCTTCTGCTCCGGAATGGATCTGGAACATTTGCGCGTTCAGGGCCGTCAACGGCCAGAGGACCAGCGCGACGATCTCGAAGCCTTCATGTGGGTGATGAGACGCCTTTACGACTTTCCCAAGCCCACGATCGCGGCTGTGAACGGAGCGGCAATGGCGGGTGGATTCGGCCTTGCTACGCTCTGTGATTTCACAATAGCCGCAGACAGCGCGGTCTTCGGCTACACCGAGGTCCGGGTCGGATTCATTCCTGCGATCGTGGCGGTCTTTCTCGTTGCAATGGTTGGAGAAAAGCGGACGCGGCAACTCCTGCTTGCCGGATGGCCTTTGGCAAGCGAAGAAGCGCTGGCGATGGGGTTAGTGACAGAGCTGACGACCGCGCAGCAGTTGATCCCGCGGACGCGCGAAATCGCGACTGCTCTGATGCGCAATAGCCCTGAATCCATGCGGCAGATCAAAAAATTGCTCGGGCGTTTTTCCAAAGAGAGGCTTGACCACGATCTGCGAGCGGCTTTGCAACTAAGCGAACGGGTAAGGAACAGCCCGGATTTTCAAGAGGGCATCCAGGCATTCCTCCAGAAGCGCGCGCCGGTCTGGAGCCGGCGGGAACAACCCTAGGGCCTGGATTTCTCACAATTCCTGCTGCCCACCATTCTCCCGTTGCACTGGTCTAACTGATCTATCTGCTGCCCCTCATGGGCGGCTGCCCCTAATGGGAGGCTTTCAGATAGGCAATCACGTCGCCGATGTCGCCCTTCGACAGCGTGCTGCCAAAGGCCGGCATCGCGCCCTTACCGTGGGCGATGATGGTCTTCGCTTGCGTCGCGCTGAGAGCGGACGGGCCGCGAAAAACGCTGTATAAATTCGGAGGACCGAATGGAGTGGTATCGCCTGGCTGCTTGTTGTGGCAGCGGACACACCGCTGATGGTAGATTGCGTCGCCATTCTTCACATGCACGCCGCCTGCCAAGGCGGGCTCCGCGACCGATCCTTTTGGAGTTAACACGAAGAGCATCAAGGCGAACAGCACAGCCGTCATTGCACTCAGGATGTGAACACGATGTGTCCGACGAAACACGAAGGGAATTCTCACCGGCCCTCTCACGTTGAATTTTTTGCGCTTGCTGCTATCGCGCATCCGAAGCTTGTGCAGCCCGTTCGCGGCAAGTGATTCACCCGCCCCTCCTGACCCGCTTACTCTATATTATCTGGCATCCCGGCAAATCTCCGAACCCAGGGTGAGTCCCAGCACAACTCCGGGAACGGACAAATCAAAGAAGAGGCTCAAAGATGCATGTCGTCGTCATCGGCGGAACCGGTCATATCGGAAGCTATCTGACTCCCATGTTGGCCGACGCTGGACATTCTGTGACTTGCGTTTGCCGTGGAACGAAGGCTCCCTATTGCGAGCACCCCGCCTGGCGGTCGATCTCTTATCTCGGTATCGACCGGACCGCGGAAGAAGAAGCAGGCGTTTTCGGCAGGAAAATCGCGGAGCTCGGGGCCGATGCGGTCATTGATCTCACTTGCTACCATCTGAAGAGCGCCGAGCAGCTCGCGGTTGCTCTTCGTGGCCGGACTGGTCATCTGCTGCACTGCGGCACCATTTGGGTCCACGGATCCAGCGTCTCCGTTCCCACAATGGAAGACGCACCACGCCGGCCCTTCGGTGACTATGGAATCCGCAAAGCGGCGATTGAGGCCTGGCTTTTGCAGCAAGCGGAGGAAGCGGAACTTCCGGTCACGATTCTCCATCCCGGACACCTCGTCGGCCCCGGATGGCAGCCAATCAGCCCCGCGGGAAACTTCAATCCCGCGGCTTTTGCCGCGCTCCGACGCGGCGAGGAGCTTCGGCTCCCCAACTTCGGAATGGAAACCGTTCATCACGTTCATGCGGCAGATGTGGCGCGGGCCTTCGTGCTGGCTCTCCATCATCGCGACGCCGCTCTCGGTGAGAGCTTTCATGTCGTTTCGGGTGCAGCTCTGACCCTGCGCGGCTACGCGGAACAAATTGCGGATTGGTTCAGCCAGCCGGCGGAACTACGCTTTCTTCCCTGGGAGGAGTGGAAGCAGGGAGTTTCCACCCGGGACGCGGCGTTAACCGAAGATCATCTGCGCCACTCGCCCAACTGCAGCATCGAGAAAGCCCGCGCCTTGCTCGGATATGAGCCGCGCTATGCCTCGATCGAGGCCGTACGGGAGTCGGTGAGCTGGCTCATCGACAATGGAATCATTCCGTAAGGCAGATTTCCTGTTCCTATGAGGCGCCAGATCCGCGAGGTGCAGCTTTTCTTGGTAAAAAGCCGTGTTTGGTGGGTTTTTCGGGACATATCTACAGGAAATCTGCCGTAGCGGGCAGTTCCCGCTCTTTTGGGGGGGCGGCGATTCCGGTTCGCAGGCAAAAAGGCCATCCGCTTGGCGGATGGCCTTTTTGGGAAAGCGCTAAAGGTATTAGAACTTGCGCGACCACTCCTTCGGCCAGCGCTCGATGACAACCTTCTTGTCGGTGTAGAACTCGATCGCATCTTTTCCCTGCCCGTGCAGAACACCCATGAAGCTGTCTCTCCATCCGCTGAAGGGGAAATAAGCCATGGGTGCAGCGACACCGATATTCACTCCGATGTTGCCGGCAGGAACCTCATAGCGGAACTTGCGGGCAGAGGCGCCGCTCGAAGTAAAGATCGCGGCCGAATTACCGAAGGCACTCTTGGAGAGAGCCGCGATTGCGTCGTCGAGGGTTTCCGCGCGGTTTACGGTTAGGACCGGGCCGAAGATTTCGGTAGAAGTGAGAGGGTTCGATTCGTCGATTTCAGCCAGAATCGTCGGCGCGATGAAGTTCCCTTTCTCCGAGCCGCCTTTCCCGCGGCCGTCGAGCAGAATCTTTCCACCCTTGTTCAATCCTTTGTCCACCTGGCTAAGGATGCGCGTCTTGCTCTCCGGAGTGATGACCGGACCCATCTGCACATCGGAATCCAAGCCATTGCCGGTACGCAGAGACGACGCCCGATCCACGATCGTATCGGAAAACTCCTTGTAAACATCTCCCACAGCGATGGCAACCGAAACCGCCAAGCAGCGCTGCCCAGCGCAGCCAAAGGCGCTGTCGCTGACGATCTTCGAGGTCATGTCCAGATCGGCGTCCGGCATGACCACGACATAGTTCTTTGCGCCGCCTTGGCACTGCACACGCTTGCCGTGCGACGAACCCTCGGAGTAGATGTACTTTGCGACGGGGGTCGAGCCGACAAAGCTGATGGCGCGCACATCCGGGTGATGCAACAGCGCGTCCACCGCAGCCTTGGCGCCGACCACCAGGTTCAAGACGCCGGTTGGGAATCCGCTCTGGTGCAGCAGCTCAAACAGAAGCCGCGCCGTCAATGGAACACGCTCCGAGGGCTTCAGGATGAAGGTGTTCCCCGTCGCCACGGCATAGGGCAGAAACCACAGAGGAATCATCGCCGGAAAGTTGAAGGGCGTGATTGCAGCGGTCACTCCGAGCGGTTGGCGAATCATGATCTCGTCGATGCCGTGCGCGACATCTTCAAGGTTGTACCCCTGCATCAGCGTCGGAATACCGCAGGCGACTTCTACGTTCTCGATGCCGCGCTGGATCTCCGCTTTTGCTTCGGCGAAGGTTTTGCCGTTCTCAAGAACGATGGTACGGGCCACATCGTCGATGCGATTGATCAGAATGTCGCGGAAGCGGAACAGATACTGGATGCGCTCCTGGGGCGGGGTGCGCCGCCAGGCAGGATAGGCCTTTGCGGCCGCAGCCACGGCGCGCGCCACATCTTTTTCTTCAGCCAGATCGATACGTGCCAGCACTTCGAAGGTCGCGGGATTGATGACGTCGGTGTGTGCCGCCGAATTGCTCTGTTCCCACACTCCTTCGATGTAGTTTCCTTCAAGCGTTGCGGTTGCCTGCGTCATATGCTCCTTCTGTTCTGTCGCCTTTCCGGCAGCTGAGTTGGCAAATTGTGGACCCGTTCGAATGCAGCGGGAAGACGGGAAGTCCGATCCTGAAGCGAACGGCTATCCGCGCCTCGCGTTCCAGTGCGCCATGGGCAAACCCGGAACCGGGGCCTGGAAGTACGGAATTCGAGAACTGCGGAGCGATCCGATGTAGAGTGTCCGCAGATCCGCGCCGCCGAATGTAACGCTCGCCATCCATGGGGCGACTCCTTGCCCTGTGGCGAATAATACCTGCTCGTTGACCTCGCCCTTGAAAAACGCCTGTTCCAACGCTCCGACTTTGTGCGGATCGCCCTCGTCCAAAAAGACCTTCAAATCTCCCTGCGGCGTGAGCGCAAAGAGCTTGTCGGAGTAGACCATGGTTCCCCAAAGGTTGCCGGCGCTATCGAAAGCGATTCCATCCGGCCATGCGCCCTTCCCCAAGCTCGAAGGTCCGAAAACCTCGCGTCCGCTCAACTCGCCGTCTTCGGAGACACGCATCCGGCTGATGCAGCCGCCGGTTGTCTCCGCTACATAAAGATACTCCTCGCGAGCGTCCATGCGAATTTCATTGGTGAAGTGGAATCCTTCCGCAACGATGCGAAAACCGCCATCGACGTATCGCGCGATGTAGCCGTCCGGCAGATCGGTGCGAAGGGCCTGCATCCAGTTCTTAATCTTGGTGGAAACGGTGATCCAGATGCGGTTCTTCGAATCGCGCAGGACAAAGTTCACCTTGCCGATGGGCTGCCCGTCGATCTGGTCGGCCAAAACCTTCGACTCGCCGTCGCGGGTCATTACTTCCAGCCGGTCGGTTCCGAAATTCGAGATCAAGATATCGCCGTTGGAGGCAAAGGCCAGGCCGTTGGGCAGCGTGCCTTCGAGATAGCGAGAAGCTTCGCTTTTGACACCTTCAAAGTGGTCGGAATGGCGTTGGGTAATGATCTTTTGCTCGCCATTCGGGAAAAGATGAACCACTCCGCCCCGCGCATCGGCGCTCCACAACCCCCCGTCGGGCTCGGCCAAAATGCACTCGGGCCGCTGGAGCCCGTGGCCAACATACTGCAGCTTGGACTTATCGATCTCAAAATCGAGAATCGGATTTGGCATGGATATTTTTTCGGATCTCCGCTCTCAGGCCTGCATCAACTCTTAAGGATACTCAAAGCATAGTACGGCAAAAATTTGCCGGAGGCCACAAGCCTAAAACCTCATGATTTTGCAGCAGCGCGGCATGCAGGTATCTCATTTTGCACACCGTTTCCGATCTATTCCCTGGCGGCGAATTCAAGCGCCCAACGAACTGTTAAACTAGCGAGTAAGCCTATGCCTCTGAAGACGTTGCTCCTCAACCCGCCCTCTTTTGAGAATTTCGATGGCGGCGCCAGCTCTCGTTGGCCCGCTACCCGCGAAATCGAATCCTACTGGTATCCGGTTTGGCTCGCCTATCCGGCGGGCATGCTGGAAGGCTCGCGGCTGCTCGACGCGCCGCCCCACCATGTTTCCGCCAAGGAAACGATCGAGATCGCGAAGCAGTATGAGTTTCTCGTGCTCTTCACCAGCACACCGGGGTGGACCGGCGATCAGAAGCTGGCAGAGGCTATCAAGGACGCGAATCCGAAGCTCAAGATCGCGTTTGTCGGACCACCGGTTACGACGTCTCCTGACCGGGCGCTCAACGAATGCCCTGCAATCGACTTCGTCTGCCGGCGGGAGTTCGACTTTTCTCTGGTTGAGTTTGCCGAGGGCAAGCCGCTGAACGAAATTCTCGGAATTAGCTACCGGTCCGACGGCAAGGTCATGCACAACCCGGACCGTCCCCAGATCAACGATCTGGATCAGCTGCCCTGGGTGACGGATATTTACAAACGCGATCTCGATGTCACGCGCTACAACGTCCCCTTTCTTCTCCACCCCTACGTGTCTCTTTATTCCACCCGCGGCTGTCCGGCGCAGTGCACCTTCTGCCTGTGGCCCCAAACGCTGAGTGGGCATGCATGGCGCAAACGCTCGTCGAGCGATGTGGCGGCGGAGATGGCTCACGCCAAGGAACTCTTCCCCGAGGTGAAGGAGTTCTTCTTTGACGATGACACGTTCAACATCCAGAAGGCCCGCACCATCGAGCTCTGCGAAAAGTTGAAGCCCCTCAATCTCACCTGGTCATGCACCTCGCGCGTCACCACGGATCGGGACACGCTGAAAGCCATGCGCGAAGCCGGCTGCCGGCTGCTGATTGTCGGCTTCGAATCCGGCGATCCGCAGATTCTTAAAAACATCAAAAAAGGCGCTACCGTGGAGCGCGCGAAGGACTTCGCCCGCGACTGCCACGACCTTGGCCTGACGATCCATGGCGACTTCATCCTCGGCCTGCCCGGCGAGAGCAAGGAATCCATCCGCAATACCATCAACTTCGCCAAGGGCCTGGATGTCGAGACCATCCAGGTGTCGATCGCGCACGCCTACCCCGGCACCGAGTTCTACGACTACGCCAAAGAGAACGGCTTCATCGTGAACGACGGCGCGATGGTCGACGAGGGCGGGCACCAAATCGCCCACATCGAATACCCGGGGCTGCCGAAAGAGTACGTGCTTGAAATGGTGCACCGGTTCTATGACGAGTACTACTTTCGGCCCAAGGCGGCGTGGCGAATCATTCATAAGGCGGTCGTCAACCGCGATTTGAAGCGCCTCTATGTCGAGGCCAAGTCCTTCATGAAGCTGCGCGCTGCCCGCAACAAGGCGGTGGAAAAAAGCAAGCTTCAAACGGCCAGCAATTCCACCCCGGTGGTCAACCCCGGGACGTAAGGCTTGCACGCGTAGAAGGCTCTGAGGCCGTGCATCTTTACTGCGGCCTGTTCTTTCCGTGCCTCATTGCAGGTGGTTCAGATGACTCCCCAGACAGTCCGAACTATGCCCGCAAGGCTCACTCCAGGAAAGTTCGCAGTTCTCGCAGTCGTTGCTCTCACTGCATCTTTCGGAGATACCTTTCTCTCGATAGGAATGAAGCGTCTGGGGCCCGTGCCGCTTTCTCATCCCGGGCTTCTGATCGAGGCTTTGCTCTCACCGTGGGTGGTCGCGGGCGTCCTGCTGCTCTTCGGCTTTTTCGCCTCGTACCTCACCGCTCTCTCTTGGGCTGACCTGACGTATGTTCTGCCGGCAACATCTTTCGGATATGCGATCGTCGCTCTCCTTTCCAAGTTCTGGCTCCACGAACAGATCTCGATCGCGCGCTGGATGGGCGTAGCATTGATCGTCGCGGGGGTCGGTTTCGTCGCACAAGGCCCCGCCTACACCCGCCGCGACAACGAAGGCTCACTGCCATCCGGCGCCCTCCAAGGAGCCGGCGGAGGTGGGCGCCAATGAATTTGGCGTCGAATACCGCCGTTGCCGGCATGATTGCCACCATCGTGCTCAGTGCGACCGCCGGCGACGTGGCGATCGCCGCGGCTATGGAAAAGACCGGCGATCTGAGCGAAATCTGGAAGGCGCGGGGATGGAGCGGCGCTGTCGGGGCGGTTCTGGGAAATGGACTTTTCTTCGCGGGCGTCGCCTGCATGGCGGTCAGCTTCTTTGCCCTTCTCTTCTCCCTTAGCCATGCCGACGTAAGCCTGATCGCACCGGCCGCGGGCTCGCTTACCTTCGTCGCCAATGCCGTCGCAGCCAAGTGGATTTTGCGTGAAAAGGTCGACGGCCGGCGCTGGATTGCGGCCATTCTCGTCTGCTGCGGAGTCGCGCTCCTGAAAGGCTGAGAGAACGCGCGGCGTGCCGGCGCGGCGAAAATCCCGGAAGGCGCTTCCCTGCCCGATGACGATGGGCGCTTAGAGCATTTTCACTTTTACTGTGAACTCGTGAGATCAGCTAAGAACGTCCATTCTTCGATGGAATGGACGCGTTCAGAGCAGCTTCTTTGTATAGACCTAAAGCGAAAATGCTCTAGTGTGGTGAGTCTGAAGTTCATTGACCAATTTGGCGAATTGGAGTGGTTCGAAGAACAGCCCTCAGGGGCTAAAGCCCTATTGATTTACGGCCTTTATGGCGCGACTAAAGCGGATACCGCAAGGGAGAAAGAATCCGCTGGGGTCGCGGTGACCGCAAAGTCGCGCCCTGATACAAAACAAAGTTCACTTCTTGAACGAACTAATGACTCACCACACTATCCTTCGGTCTGGCGCCCTCGCCCGCTTCTCACCCGCTCGCGGGCCTGCTCGGCGAGGTCTAGGTTTCCTTCGGCCCAAGCGCCGGCCAGCGTCAGCGCCGCAATGCGCCATTCGCCATTGTGCCGCTCGATCTCCATCTCATACCGGCCGCCCACCGTCCAAGTCTCTCTTCCCGCGATCGTCTCGTCGCGAATGATGTGCCATCCCATCACCGGAGCTTCCACGTAGGCAAATCCGTCAGTTACAGAGACACGGACAGCTCCGATCAAATGTTGGGTATGGGTAAATCCGGGAAGAAGCTCCTGCCAAGCCGTGATGAGATCCTCGCTCGCCCTCCGCCGTGCCTCCCCGCCGAGAAGCGAGGTGTAATCGAGCCTGACCTCCGCGGTAAAAATTGACCGCAGATCGTTCCAGCGAAGCGCATCCACAAACAAAGCGAGAGACGCAACCACGTTCATCACATCCAGACGCTCATCCATACAATTTCTCCAATGCGGCTGATCCACTTCAGATGACGGAGAAGGTTTGGCGGATCCAACTAAACGATTTTCCAGCTCAGGCGCTCGACGCGGGAGCCACCTCCCTCGATCGGATGCCTTAACGTGTCCAATTCCAGCTTGCTCCCAGGATGAAAGATCTGCGGCAGGAAGTGAAGAAGACCGTCGTCGATCGTAAGGGTCACGTGCGGGGCGTTGCGAGCCTCAGGCGTTGCAGGATGGGCGAGCGGAAATGCGGCTTCACCTTCAAATCCGCACAGCAGGTAGAGAGAGAGCAGGTCGCAAAACCCCAAAGCTGCGACCCAACGCGCGGTCTCCAGTGCCGGCGCTCCGCATTGAGCGGCCAACCGGCGCTGACGGGTGCGCTCTGCGGCCACAAAGTTGCGGTGCTCGGACTGGCCCGCAAGCAGAGCGAAGTGCCGGCTCACGACCATGCCTCCAGCCGGCGATAGCCGTTCGACACTATTAATCGAAGCAGTCCACGCTTCCTCCGACTCCTGTGGAGAGGCCGCGACAAAAGACATCGGTTTGGTTCCGCGCGCCGCATTCGAACGGAGACGCTGAATCTGCGCCGCATCGATCATCGCCCAACCGGTATCGTGCATGAGGATGGATTGTGTGATTTCCGCGGGAAGCTCTCCAAATACCTCCGGCAGCAGCGCAGCCGCGAGATCGCCAGCCATCACCGCATGCGCGGGCTGAGGCACGAGCAGGCAGGGAGTCCGCGCATCCAACTGCGCCTCCTCTACCCGTTTCCACGGCGAGTTTGGGGCCGGCGTTTCCTTTGCGCCACTGTAGTGGCTCGAATGTCCGATGACCATTGACCTGTTCCCTGCCTACACTAGAGCATTTCTCCTATTGCGATGCACCACCAAGGCCTGAGAAGTGCGGCTTTTCTTGCCAAAGCGCGTTTCATAGATGTCCGATGCAGCAGGCCATCTATGAAACACGCTCTAAAAAGCCGCGTAGGACGTCGAAGCTTCGGGGTACTCCTATAGGAGAACTGCTCTGAGCCTGAGATGCCCCCTCTTGGGCAGCCTCTCTTGCTAAAAATGATTTATCTGAGAAGATAGCGCGATGGCGGACAATCCTATCCCAGGGAGTGCAGCACAAAGACCGCGCGAAGATACCAGCAGCGATCTCGGTTTTGGCCGGGTTCTCTCTGAGCAACGTGGCCTGCGCCTTCTGAACCACGATGGCGGCTTCAACGTACAGAGGCGAGGCCGCAGTTTGCAGGCGGCTCTCTCTTACTCCAATCTGGTCACGACAACCTGGACCCGCTTCTTCCTCTTCGCTGCCATGGCCTATGGCGCCCTGAATGCTCTCTTCGCCTTTGCCTTCCTCCTCTGTGGTCCCGACGGTCTCGCCCACACTCTCAACACCGGCGTCCACTCCCGCTTTCTTCAAGCCTTTTTCTTCAGTATTCACACCTCGGCCACCATCGGCTACGGCGACACCGTTCCGGTAGGACTCCCCGCCAACATCCTTGTCGCACTGGAATCGGTCGTGAGCCTGCTGGGTCTGGCCGTCGTCACCGGGCTGGTCTTCGCCCGCTTCTCTCGTCCTGTCGCGGACATTCTCTTCAGCCAGAGCGCGGTCATTGCAAGATCCAGCGATTTCAAAGCTTTTCAGTTCAGGATCATCAATACCCGGAACAGCCAGATCATCGACCTCCACGCTCGCGTTCTGATCACCCGTTTTGAAGCTTTCGGCGACGGCACCCAGATCCGCCGGTATTACCCGCTCACCCTGGAACGGGAGAGCGTGGCCTTCTTTCCTCTCTCCTGGACCATCGTGCATATCATCGATCAAAGCAGTCCGCTCTTCGGCGTTACCGAGGAGGAGATGTCGGCCAGCGGCGCCGAGTTCCTGATTCTGCTGACCGGCGTTGAAGAGACCTTTTCCCAAGTGGTGAATGCCCGGTCTTCCTATAGCACCGACGAGATTGTTTGGAACGCCAAGTTCGCCGATATTTTTGTCTACGATCTTGAGGGGAGAACTGCGGGCGTCAACCTCGAGCACTTCCACGAAACCGTGCCCCTGAATTGAGAAGCCGCCTATGCGGTAAGCACTTCTATTCCCTCACTACCAGCAACGATCGCGAGAGACGCCAATCCTAGAAAGAGTCCATGCCCGACAATCCCCGGGACACTTTCCAGTCTGCGGGCGATTGCCGGTGGATCGGGAATCCGGCCAAAGGCACAATCGAAGATCCAATTCCCCTCATCCGTGACAAAAGGCTCGTCGTCCGCCCCGGTACGCAGCCGCGGAGCTGCCTTCATCTGTTCGAGCTGTCTCTTCACCGGCCCCACGGCAAAACGAACTACTTCGACCGGCAGCGGAAAGCGGCCGAGTTCGGCGACCTTCTTCTTCTGATCGGCGACAATGACCACCTGCTTCGAAGCCGCGGCGACGATCTTCTCGTGCAATAAGAAACCGCCTCCGCCCTTGATCAGTTGCAAACCGGGAGCAATCTCATCGGCGCCATCGATGGTGACATCGACCGAATCCACTTCCTCGAAGGTCGTAAGCGGAATGCCGAGCGATTTGGCCAGGGTCCCACTCGCCCCGGAGGTGGGGACGCCGCGGATCTTGAGTCCCCGGCTCACCTGTTCGCCAATCAATTGGATGACAATGCTTGCGGTGCTGCCGGAGCCCAGGCCGACGACCATTCCAGGCCGGATATACTTCAAGCTTTCGCGGGCCGCGGCTGCCTTCTCATCGTCTCGTGTGCTCATGTCCGCCCATTGTAACTGCGGAAGCGGGCCTTGCGCCCAAGGTCAAATTCAAAAGGCCCGGCTCGAGATGGCTCCCCCACCCTCTTTATCTTGGTTCCATGGCGGCCCTCGCGTTATGCTAGAGCCTGCCAATTCCATAGCAGGCGAGCAACACGAAGAGGCGGGATCTGCCGGGGCGAACACCGGTGGCTCAAACCGCCGCCGGTATCTGGGCCGGCGGAGCGATCTCCGTTCTTTCCCGGTTTGTGGCCTCCGCTCGTGGATGCCGGTAGACGCCCTTTGCCCTGCACGCCCGATAGCCGAACCTCTCGCGACGCCATGCGGCCCTCCCCGCCGCCCTAGGCCCGCGCTTGCTCGCCGTTGCCAGTATCGAAATCTCCCATCCAATCGAATTCCCGCAAAAAAGGAGCTCCATGTCGAACGATCTACGCGATTTTCTGACGTTGTCCTACGCAGAACTGGAAGATCTGAACCTGAAAGCCAAAGAAGAGCGAAAGAAGCGCGTCGCTCTGGACAAGATCCAAGAAGCGCGCCTCAAGTACCTGACGGACGAGAAACGGATCAAGGCTGTGACCGTGCTTTTCAGCGATCTGGAAGGCCGCCTTCACATGCTGGATTACGACAAGAAGTTTCTTCTCAAGAGTTGGGACAATCTCACCTTCGACGGCTCTTCGATTCGCGGTTTTACCGCACAGCATGAGAGCGACCTGCGGCTGGGGATCGATTGGAACGCCTTCTATTGGGTTCCTTCGGACTTTTTCGGCGCCGGCAAAGTTTTGGTCTTCGGCGAGGTTATCGACAAGGGTGGCGAGCCCTTCTCCGGCGATATTCGGGGAGTTCTAAAGTCGTTCGCCCAGGACCAGTTCAAAAAGAACGGCTCTACGCTGAACGCCGCCAACGAAATCGAAGGCTTCCTCTTCGCCGGGCCGGATGCCGAGCGGCACTACCACGAGACCGGCACGTTCGAGTACGTGAATACCGGCGGCTACTATCACTCCCTGCCCGGAGACCCGCTGCGCACCTTCATCGACTCCACGGCGGAAGTGCAACGCGCGATGGGCTTTGAAAATGAGAAAGACCACCCCGAGGTCGCTCCCTCCCAGTTCGAAATCAACTATTCGTACGGCGATGTGGTGACCGCCGCGGACCAGATTCAGCTCTACAAATTTATCTGCCGCGAAGTCGCGACCAAGATGGGCTACACCGCCAGCTTCTTGCCGAAGCCGGTTGTCGGCGTCAACGGCAGCGGAATGCACACCAACCTTTCGGTGAGCAAGGGCAACAAGAATCTCTTCTGGGATCCTAAGGGCGAGGAAAAGATCAGTACCGCGGCTTGGTCCTTCATCGACCGCATTCTGACGAGTGCGAACGATATTTGCCTGGCGCTCAACCCCAGTGTGAATGCGTATCGCCGTCTGGACCCGCACTTTGAAGCCCCCAATCAGATCAAGGCCTCGGCGGTCGACCGCGGGTCCATGGTGCGCGTGCCCCTCGGCAACGAACGCAGTGCCCGCGTGGAAGTCCGCTCCGTCGCTCCGGATGCGAATCCCTATCTGGTGCTCTATTCCATCTTCCGCACCGGCCTCGACGGGGATACCGCCAAGATCCAGAACCTCCGCCAGGCCAAGCGCTATTTGCCCGACAACATCTACACGGCCCTCGAAAACTTCCGCGGATCGAACTGGGTGACGAAGATGCTTGGCGCCGACGTCAAGGCCCGCTACGCCGACCTCAAGCAGGCTTCGGCGGACCGCTGCCCGCGTCTCTTGGGCACCTACGTCAAGGCTCCCGAGGTCCAGTTCCACCACGAGGTCTACAACCAGTACCTTTGGAACCAGTTCTAAATCTCAGCTAGAGCGGTTCTCCTATAGGTGGATCCCGGGACGATGCCATGAACGCAGCTTTCTGCCAAAGAAAGCTGCTCTTCTCCAATCTCGTCCCGGCCATAGCAATAGGAGAGCTGCTCTAGCCATCTTGCCAGGCTCCACCTCCAGGCTCCATTGCCAGGGCCTGGGAATTTTTCCTTCTATCCTGGCTTTCGCTGCGCGGATTGCGCGCAAGAGATGTTCGGTCCGTTCTCAAAACTCCGGAGGGGCGCCCGCATGTATCTGCTTGGAATCGACGTTGGCACAGGCGGCACGCGCGCACTGCTGCTCGATGAATCGGGCGCAGTTGCCGCTTCGGCGGTTCACCAGCACCAGCCATTCCGTTCGCTTCATGCCGGTTGGGCCGAACAGGACCCCGAAGATTGGTGGGAGGCGGGACGCGCCGCCATCGGCCGCCTGCTCCATGAGTCGGGCATTCCGGCATCGGAGATTGCCTGCATCGGCCTTACCGGGCAAATGCACGGCGCGGTACTGCTGGATAAGAGCGATCGTGTACTACGGCCCTCTCTCATCTGGTGCGACCAGCGCACGGCCGAGGAATGCCGGTATCTGAATTCCATCATCGGTGCGGAACGCCTGGTCGAGCTGACCGCGAATCCCGCTTTGACCAACTTCACCTTGACCAAGCTGCTTTGGGTCCGGGCCCACGAACCCGAGATCTGGCGCAACTTCCATAGCTTTCTTCTTCCTAAAGATTATGTCCGGCTCCGCCTGACTGGCGTCCGCGCCACCGATGTCGCGGATGCCTCCGGCACTCTGCTGCTCGATGTCGAGCATCGTGTATGGTCCTATCCCATGCTCGAGGCGACCGGGCTTAGCCCCGATTGCCTTCCTGAGCTTTACGAATCACCGGTCGTGGTCGGGCGGATTACGGAAACCGCGGCACGCGAGACAGGGCTCCTGGCCGGCACTCCGGTCGTCGCCGGCGCCGGCGATCAGGCGGCAGGCGCATTGGGAATGGGCATCGCCCGTCCCGGCGATGTCAGCGCCACCATCGGCACTTCAGGAGTCGTCTTCGCTGCGACAGACGCTCCCTTTACCGATCCTCGAGGCCGTCTCCACACCTTCTGCCATGCTATCCCGGGCCGTTGGCACGTGATGGGCGTTACGCAGGCCGCCGGACTTTCTTTCCGTTGGTTCCGGGACAACTTCGGCCTCGGCGCGGTCGCCGCGACTTCAGCAGATCCCTACGATTCGCTGGCCGCAGAAGCGGCACAAATTCCTGCCGGATCCGACGGAGTTCTCTGGGCACCCTATCTCATGGGGGAACGCACGCCCTATCTCGATCCCAATGCTCGCGCGGCTCTGGCCGGACTCGCTGCCCACCATGGCCGCGGTCATGTCATCCGCGCCATCCTGGAGGGCGTTGCTTTCAGCCTCAAGGATTCCCTGACCATCTTCGGCGAGCTGAAGATTCCGGTGCACGAAATTCGGCTGGGAGGAGGCGGGGCGCGCTCTCCTCTGTGGCGGCAGATTCAGGCAGACGTCTATGGCCAGCCGGTCGAGATCGTCGCCGCGGAAGAAGGCGCCGCCTATGGCGCGGCGCTGCTGGCCGGCGTGGGAGCCCGGCATTGGCCAACCGTAGAAGCCG
>DATAWF010000110.1:0-6487 GCA_036267335.1 Acidobacteriaceae bacterium | reverse complement strand
AAGATCTGCTGTTTGTTTCGAGCTCATCTGCCCGTGCTTTTCTTTCTGTCGTTTCCGCAGGGAAGCTGCTGTTCACGCTGTCGTCATCCCTTGTATTTCGTTCTTCGCGCCTCAGCTACCGGTTTCCACCGTCGCTCACGTGCTTCCCTGCTTTCTTCCGGCCCTCAGGGCCGCAGCTGCACCACCGTGGCTCCCGCGCCGCCCTGCGCGGGTGGCCCATTCAAGCCCGGTTTTGGCTTGAGTGGGGCATTTGCCGTTGCTTTTCTTTCTGTCATTCCCGTCATTCCCGCAGGGAATTTGCTGTTTGGCGTGGCCAAGCAGGGAGGCACTCGAATCAGGCCATGCGATATGAAAAAGCGATCACGATGACCGCTCTGGTCCTGCCTTTCGATCTCGCCGCCGCCAGAAGATTCTCCGCTCTGCGGCTCGACCGCTCGCTCCGCGCGCCGGACGCCATTCAACTGGCATGCGCCGCTACTGCCGGCGCCGATCTCTTCGTCACGAATGACGATCGTCTCTCCGCCATGCAGGTTGACGGAATCCATTGCATCGTTTCCCTCAGTCGCGCTCCTCTTTAAGCACGGGAATCGGCCCCGGCGCGCGACCCGTCCAAGCATTTTCACTTTAGGCGTAGCCAAAAAGCTGCCCTGAATGCGGCCGTTCCACCGAGGAACGACCGCTCCTGGCGGATCTCCCCGGGTCAGAGTAAAAGCGAAATGCTCTAAAATCGGTAGCCATGGAGTTTCCCGTGACACGCCTGCGGCGCTTGCGGCAGAGCGCCGCGATGCGATCGCTGGTGCGCGAGGTTCATCTGCGCCCTGAAGCCTTGATTGATCCCCTCTTCCTCTGCCCCGGGGAAGGCGTGCGGCGCGAGATCGGCTCCATGCCCGGGGTCTATAACCTCTCGATAGACGAGGCCGTGAAAGAAGTGGAGCAGGCTGTCGCATTGGGCCTGGGCGGTCTTTTACTCTTTGGCCTGCCCGCGTCGAAAGATCAGGAAGGCAGCGGAGCCTGGGCCGAGGACGGCATCGTGCAGCAGGCGTTGCGCGCGCTCAAGCCTCACGCCGGCAAGTTGCTGTTGATCGCGGACGTCTGCCTTTGCGAATACACCACGCATGGACATTGCGGTGTCGTCCGGCGGGAAGGCGACGAATACGAGATTGAAAACGATTCCAGCCTCGAGTTCCTGGCCCGCACCGCAGCATCTCTGGCGCGAGCGGGAGCCGATATCGTCGCACCCTCCGACATGATGGATGGCCGCGTCGCTGCCATACGGGATCATTTGGACGAGGAGGGATTCGACCAGACTCCGATCCTCTCTTACGCCGCGAAGTTCGCATCAGCTTTTTATGGCCCGTTCCGCGAAGCCGCTGATTCCGCGCCTCAATTCGGCGACCGGCGCACCTATCAGATGGATGGCGCTAACCTGCGGGAAGCGATGCGGGAGATCGATCAGGACCTCGTCGAAGGCGCCGACATGATTCTGATGAAGCCCGCGTTGCCTTATCTCGACGTGATCCGCGCTGCGCGGGAGCAGTTCGACGTGCCGCTCGGGGCCTACCAGGTCTCAGGCGAATATGCGATGCTCCAGGCGGCATTCGCGCGCGGCTGGCTCGATCGCGATCGAGCCATTCTGGAGTCGCTGGTTTCGATACGGCGCGCGGGGGCGGATTTCACCGTGACCTATTTCGCGAAGGAAGCGGCACGCCTGCTCGGCTGATCCAAGAATCCTGCACATCGCAAGCTGGCCGCGCTTTAGCGCATTTCTCCTATAGGTGTACCCCGAAGCTGCGATACCCTACGCGGCTTTTTACCAAGAAAGGCCGCACTTCTCAGATCTCGGTGGTGCATAGCGATAGGAGAAATGCTCTAACGCGGACTATTGTCGGACGGTGTTGACGTTTGGGGATGAGGTGTCAATCTGCTCGGAGGCGGCTGCGCGGGCTTGGTGGCCGGCGTGCTTTGCGGGTGCTGAATCCTGCCGCTTCCATGCTGCGAAAGGTTGGATGGGTTCAAGCGATTCGATCTCGCGTGCGAACGAAACGGGGTCGGTTTCACCGGGCTGCGCGGTCGCAAGAGCGGTTTGGCGCCTGCGCCGCTTTTGCCATTCGAGGCGCCCGATCGCGAGTGCGAGGGGACCGGTGCTTTCCTGACTCCATTGCTCGGTTGTTGAGGAGCTTTGGTTGCAGAGCCACCTTCCTTGGCCGGCGGAGCCGATCTCACGTGAGAAGGAACAGGGGCCGGCCGTACGCCACGGCTTGGCTGTTGAAGATTTCCGGGGGCGGTCTTGGGCTGATTTCCGGACGGGGATTGGCCGGACCGGGACTGAGAAGATTGATCCGATTGCTGCGCGGCGGCAAGCACCCGCACCGGCGCGTGCGCAAAAGCGGACAGCATTGCGGCAAAAATGCATCCCGCAAAAAGCTGGAGCGCAGTCCTGGCTTTCGTCCGCATGGCTATTGCTTCTCCCAGATCATTGTGTGGGAAGGATCGCCGCTCGCGTTCCCAATCTCGGTCATCGTTTTTCGATCGGCGGAGACCGTATAGACGGAGGAATAGGTCACGATGCCGTTGAGCCTTTTGATTACCCTGAAGCTCGACGGTCCGGAACGTTCAATCGCCATGGTCAGAGTAGGAGGAATGTCCGGGCCTGTAGGAGAGACCTCTTTGCCGTCGAACGCGCCCAGAAACGAGAACTTGGTCGTAGGAATCTTGATCGATAGTCCGCCCAAGCCATTGGCCTCGATGATCATCTCCTCCGGCGTGCTGAGCGTGACGTCGGTGCTCTTCCACGATCCCAGCAATCCAGCCGTTCCTCCGCTTCGTTCATAGGTGGTGCTGTTCGAATAGCTTTCTCCGTCGGGCAACGTGCCGGATGCGATCATGTTCAGGTGCGTCCCGTCCCCAGACAGGGTCCAGGTGCCGGTGCTCAAGGGCTTGCCGTCCAGGTTCCGGTACGAGGTTGTCCAGGTCGTCGGGTTCTCTTGACTCCAGATGGCCAACTCGCCGGAGGTCATCCGATACGCTTTGCCGTCAGTCCGAAACGAGTAGGCGGTTCCGTCGGAATCAAGCTCGATCGAATCTCCCGCTGCCGGGCGGAATTTGATTGTCGCGCCGGCCAGGTGGCTGTCGGCAAGGTCCTGCTTCCATGTTCCGGCGAAGGGGTTTTGCGCTACCGCGACGGCTGTCATACCCATCCATAGCAGGAGGGAGGCCGCTATCGTTCTTGGTTTCATGAATCTCTCCACGCTGCACGAGCACCAGACGGGTTGGGGAGCCGCCATCCGGCGAGTATCCCCGTCGGGCGGGACGGCAGAAATGCGAACGAAACCTGATTCAACCTGTCACGTAGCAAGCGGCCGGCGCTGGTGGGTAGCGGATCGGAAGAGAGGCGCGCGCCTTGCCCGCTCCTCTGCCCCCACTCCCGTAGAGCATGTTTCATAAATAGCTGGCGATGGTTGTAACCACGGACGAGACCCGCAGCCAAGCGGGGCTCGTGCTGTGTCCCCATGCAGCGGGGGCCATATATGAAGCACGCTCTAGAAGTGTCTCCTGCGTTTGCCGCCGATTCCAGTCTTTCCGTGACATGCAGATTATAGATGCCGCTTCATTTTAGGAAAGATCGTGTCCGGGTTAGTGGTTCGGCACCGGCGTTGCCGGACCGCGGGGCAGTGAGTGCAACGAATCGGGAGCGGTGAGGATCTTGTCGATCAACGACGACGGAATCGTGGCCGTCGCCACCGCGCGGTCGTTGCGATGCTGGATCTGGGTCGAATCGAGAACGCCGCGCAGATCCGCGTCGGTCATGCGCGAGGGCAAGTTGTCTTCGAGCGTCCGCAAAATGGCGACGCCGGAGCTCAGCGCATCGGCGGAAGCAGTGGCTGCCATGGAGGACGGCGCAATCTCTTCCACCCGCAGGTGCAGCGCTCCAACCCAGCGCACCGAGGCCAGAAAGGTCGTATCCAGCGCAAGCGGGATATGCATGCCGAACAATGAGATTCCGTCATGCTTGAGCGGCACGCTCAGTTTTCCAATTCCCCACGCCAGGGAGAGCAGAGGGATGTCGGAATAATGCTCCCGCAGCAGCGAGGAACCGGAAAAGGGCAATGCCGCTGTCCGATAACGGTCCAGCATGGAGTGGATCTGTTCCGGCGTCGGCGCGTTCGAAGCCGCAACAATGTCGTAGCCGAGCAGGGCGACGCGGACCGTTCGGCCCTGGCTCGGGATTTCCCAGATGGTGTGGCCCCCATACTCTTCCTGCGATTTTGCAATCGAGGAAAAGTAGGGGCTCAGGCGCTTTCCATTGAAACGCCCGATGAAAACTTCGGAGAAGGCTAGAGGGCCATTGGGGCCGAGAGGGTTCGGCATGCGGTGGACAGCGAAAGCAGCCTGGTCCAGATCGCGCTCGAACTCGAATCCGGTGGCGTCGATGAACTGCTGATAGGCCGGATCGTGTGGAACGGGATGCTTGTCAAAATGGGTGTATGCACGCAGCGGCCGCAGGTTGAAGTAGACGATGCCATCCGATTCAGGCAAAAGCCGGGCCGCTTCCGGAGGCGCATTTTTGCGCAAGAAGGCGGCCAGGGCGAGAAGCACGAGAATGACGAGAACGATGAGGACAGTCGCCTTGGTGCGCCTTCGCATGGGGGAAAGCCGGCGCGCGTCCGTGACCGGCGGAAAGGCGCGTTGCGGCAAAGGCTTTGCCGGACGAGCCGGAAAGCACAACGAATCATAGCATCCGGAGTGGGGGCGCCTTGCGGAGGACGAGCCCGATTGCTCTTCAGACCAAATTGCCGGGGTGCGGCCGCTGTGATACTCTCGTTACTCGTGACTGGTGTCGGGAAAGGCTCGTTTGCAGGCTCTTTCCCTTGCCGAAGCCTAAAGTTTTAAGCTGGCGTAGCTCAGCCTGGTAGAGCATCTGATTTGTAATCAGACGGTCGGGGGTTCGAATCCCTTCGCCAGCTCCAGAGTTGCCGCTGGTGGTCATTGGATTCGAAGCTGCGGATTCGCGGACGGGATGCGAATCCGGAAGATTTCTGGAAAGTATTGGACATTGAAGACGCGAGCCGGAGAGCCAGGCAGACCTCAAGGCCCTCGGGCCAAGCGGCGCCTCCTATCGCAACCACTCCTTCCTCACTTTTTGTTTGATTGAGCCGCCCCTGGCGGCAGAGTGTTGCGCGGAGAATTGCGGCGGAAGAACGGTGAGCTGGCTTTGCCGGGACCGGCGGCGCGGGATGTGCACAGGTGGCCGAGTGGTTAATGGCAGCAGACTGTAAATCTGCCGCTCCTTGCGAGCTACGGAGGTTCGAATCCTCCCCTGTGCACCACGGTGTGGATGCGAATGAGGGTGCGCGGATGGATCCCGAGGAGAGGCCGGAGAACGGGTCCTTCTCACCCCGGCCCCGCTCGCATCGATGGATTGCCCTGGGGCTTTTGGCACTGATTGCGGGTCTCGCCTGGAAAACAATGGGGCCGGGCAGGCTGCGCACGGTGGTCTTGGTCCTGATGGCGTTTTTCGGCGTGAGGATTGTCATGACTTCTTCGCGCTAGCTGCTGCCGCGGGATGGCCGCAGTGGGCCTGTAAGATTGAGTTTGGGCTGATGTAGCTCAGTTGGTAGAGCACTCCCTTGGTAAGGGAGAGGTCACCGGTTCAATCCCGGTCATCAGCTCCAGAGATTGAGCGGTTTCGCTGCCGGTTTGGCGTCAGGGCAAGCTAGTTGCTGCTCGCGCGGGTGGGAGAAGCGAAATGGCTTTGTGGCTGGAAATTGGGTAGAGCGTGTTTCATCAACAGCTGACGATGGTTGTAGCCACAGACGAGACCCGCCACCAAAGGGGGGCCCGTCTTGTGTCCCCATGCGGCGGGATCATCTATGAAGCAGGCTCTAGCGATTCGCGGGAGTAACTCAGTGGTAGAGTCACAGCCTTCCAAGCTGTTGGTCGCGGGTTCGATTCCCGTCTCCCGCTCCAAATACCTCCTGGTGTGAGTGACTATGTTTGAGCAGGCAGCGATTCCGGTTCAGGATGAAGCGCACTTTCGCGACGTGAAGGCCGCTTTGGATAACTTGTTTGCGGTGGCCAATGTTGGCCGGTATTTGCAACAGCTCAAGAGCTCGAATGTGCGCGTTCGGGATTTTGAGGGTGCTCTCCGCGGAGGCCTTCTGGGCCAGGCGGCGGTCCGCGGCTACCAGGCGCTTGGCGATTCTGACCGAGGCCAGATTCGCGAGGTTTACCTCTCGCTGGTGGAGCGGGTGGCGCCGGAGCTGCGCGCGAAATTTTTGAAAATTTATGCATATTATTGAGGCTCCCGAGAGAGCTTCGCGTGACAACCAAAGCAAAGCGGGCGAGCTAGTAGGGAGCGAGGAGAGGACGAGGGTATGGCGAAGGAGAAATTTGACCGGACGAAGCCGCACGTCAATGTAGGGACGATTGGGCACATTGATCACGGGAAGACGACGTTGACGGCGGCGATCACGAAGGTGCTGTCGAA
>DATAWF010000109.1:0-8597 GCA_036267335.1 Acidobacteriaceae bacterium | reverse complement strand
GAAGAACGATTTGGCCTCATCTATCATCATGAAACACGGTTGCAGGCGGGATATGAGCTGCTCGTGGCGAAGTCTGGCCCACGGCTGTCGGTGGCTACACCGTCGACTACAAACCCCACTGCGACTAAAGGGCCGGCGATCGAGGTTAAAAACGGTGTGCCAAGGTTCACTGAGGCGGCCGGCTCCGGTCAATTATTGTATGGGTCGACTGTGATATGGCGAGGTCGCTCCAAAACAACAGACGGCCTCGCAGCTGACCTAGGGAATAATTTGCACCTGCCCGTGACGGATGCGACTGGTCTCGCCGGTCAATACGACTACACCCTCACCTTTACTGCTGGGACCAATTCCCCCTTCGCAGTTGCGCCCAGTCCAGGTGAAGATGTTCCGGCGGGTGCGACACCACAACCAGCCTACCCTCTTCTTTTCGACGCATTGAAACAAGAACTCGGTCTCTATCTTCAACCGGCCAAAAATATCCCTGTTGACGTTACAGTTATTGACCACGCAAACAAGGAACCGACCCCAAACTAAACGCGAGTCAGCACGTCAGCAGAAACACGCTCTGCTCTAAAATTCGTCGCCCGAATCCTTCTTCTCCTTGGCCTCTTTCTTCGCCTCAGCTTTTTGCTCGGCGAAGTACTTGGTCTGCTCGTCCAGGATCTGAACCGCATCGTCGTGGACGTCCTGGTTGGCGTCGATCGCCGAGGTACGCACAAATTCGTAATCGCTCGCGGTCTTCGGCGCCTTGAGAGTCGTGTCCCAGGCCGCGGTCTTGTCCTCGACCAGCTTGAGCACCTTGCGCATGTCGCCATGCTGCTGGTCGAAGTTGTCCAGGTTGTCGGAGAGCTCGTCGGAGAGCTCGGTAAATTCCTGGAACAGGTTGTGCAGCCTCGCGGCGCGGTTGCGGGCATCGGGGTCGCCGGCAAGCTGGTGCATTACCGCAATGCGATCGTCGATGAAGCCAAGATACAGCTTGATGCGCGCCTCGGGATCCTGTGCGGCGTCCCGCAGGTCGTCGACTTCTTTGTCCGTCAAGGAAGCCTGCTGCTGGGAATGGAGTGCCATCGGCAGAAGCAGCAGAAGCAGCAGGCTCAGCAGCGGCCACAGCCAGGCGGACCAACCGCGCCGTGCCTCGTTCGCTCGCGTGCCGTGCTTCCGCACATCCATACCCTGTCTTTTGGTCTTCGGTTTTTTGGTCTTTTGGTCTTTATGGTCTGGGCCAGCGCGGGGGAGCGGGCCGTTATTTACTGAAGACCTGCATCATTACCTGCGATTGCACCTGGTCGAGTTGCTTCAGCGTTGCCTCGACCGGAGGCCGGTCATCGTAGGACGCCGATTGCAAAATATCGCGCAAGCGAAAGGAGGTCTGTTGAAGCAGCAACTCTGCGTTTTTGAGCCGCCGGCTGTCGTTCCCAACGTCGTCTTTGACGATCTGCGCGTAGTGTTGCACGGCCTGCAACGTGGCCGAAGCCTTGCCGGAATCGCCGCTGTTCAATTGGTACCCGGCGAGAACCGTCATCTCCGCGACCACTTTGGCATAGAGAAAGCACCGGTCTCTGGGCTCGGCAACATTGGCCTTGGCTTGCAGCTCGGCCAGGACGGCGGGGTCTGGCGCAGTGTTACCGGCGGGAGCGGCGAAAAGACAAGGAGTTCCTACGGATAACGCGGAGAAGACGATGGCAGCGATTGCGGTCCGCATCGCGCACCTCTCAAGAAGGCACGGGGCTTACAACGTTAGCGACTGCGGCCGAGAACGGCGAGCCTTTGCTTCGCTTGCCATTCCTGGTCAGGAAGCTTCCCCTGGTCGGCGGCGAGGAATTTACGGTAATAATCCTCGGCCGACTTGGATTGGTGAACATTATCGTACGAAATGGCCCACAAGAAATAACTAGATGGAGTCTCAGGCAAATATTTTGCTCTCATCGAAAGGGCGTGGAGAGCGGCCGTGTACTGTCGGTTTTTGTTGGCGGCAAAAGCGAGCGCCGCCCAAGCCTCGCCGTCGTCGGGCTTGGCCTTGACCGCTTCTTCGAGCACCCGCTGCGCTTCGTCGAAGTTCTGTTCTATGAGCAAGTTACGGCCGTCGGCGGTCAGGGTGTCGGGATCGTTGGGCTCGGCCTTCAGCATCTCCGCATAGAGCGGATCCGCCTTTTCCGGCTGTCCCATCTGCGCGTAAGCGTCGGCCAGCATCTGGTCCACGGAAAGGTTGCCTGGCTTGAGCAGGCGCAGTTTTTCAAGTACTGGAAGCGCCTCGCTGTTTTTGTCCTCGCCGATCAGGGCGGTCGCGAGCTGGGCGTTCAAAGCGGCGTCCTCGGGCGAGCGGCTCAGCGCTTCCCGCAGCAGGGTTTCCGCATCGCTGTATTTCTTCTGCTGGAGCAGCAGGTGCGCAAGCCCCGCGGTAGCGTCGGCGGCGAGCGCAGGAGAGGGCGCCCCGGCCAAAAGGCGGCGATAGGCTGTCTCCGCCGAATCGGCATCTTCATTGGCCTCGGCGATCTTGGCCGTGAGCAGCAGGTCGTCCGGTGTCTCGGGACTGATGCGGAGGGCAGAAATGAGAGACTGCTTCGCCTCGACCGGATCGCTGGCGAGATCCAATTCCGCGAGTGCGCGATCGGCCTGCGCTTGCGCCGTGGGATTGGGTGTGGATGGCGTAAGTTGGGTGGCCTGCCGAAGCTGCTGGCGAGCCTCGTCGTCTTTTCCCTGCTGGGCAAGAATCATTCCCAGGGCGAGCCGAGCCTCAAATTGTTTGGGGTCCGCTGCGATGGCTTTGCGGTAGTCCTCGATTGCCAGGTCCACATGATCGGCCGCCTGGTTCAGGTATCCGAGGTCGAAAAGCCCGCGGGCGTCGGCGGGGTGCGCCTCGAGATATTTCTCGACCAGCGGCCGCGCGCCCGGATAATCGCCCTGTTGCATTTTGTTCTCGGCGGGTTCGAGAGCCGCCGCATTCGAAGCCGGCTGGGCGGCGTGTGCCGGCGGTGTACCGTCCGGCATTTGCGTGCCTGGAGGGAGCTGATACTGCGCCATCCCCGGCAGCGCGGCCAGCAAAGCCCAAACCAATCCGGCGCCGCAAAGATGTTTCGTGAAGGTAGTGACGGGAAGAGACATAAGAGATGCGGTAAAAGCGGTTTTTATACCGCGACTTCCTGCGGAGCCAGCGCGCGGGCCAGCCACTCTCCAGTATAGGAGCCGGGCGCCTGCGCGATCTCTTCCGGGGTGCCCGCGGCCACCAATCTGCCGCCGGCCGCGCCGCCCTCCGGGCCAAGGTCAATCACCCAATCCGCCGCTTTGATCACGTCGAGGTTGTGTTCGATCACCACAAGCGATCCCCCCGCCTCGATCAAGCGCCGGAAGGTCGCGAGCAGCTTGCCCACATCGTCGAAATGCAGCCCGGTAGTCGGCTCGTCAAGGATGTAGAGCACGCGGCTGCCACCCTTTTTCGGAGCTCCGGCCCCAGCTCGTCCTCCCGCCGTCCGGCCGGCAGCGAGATGAGAGGCCAGTTTGACCCGCTGGGCCTCGCCGCCCGACAGGGTCGTTGCCGACTGGCCCAACCGGACATACCCGAGTCCTACTTCTTCCAGAACTGCGATCTTGTCTACAATCTTCGGCTGCCCGGAGAAGAACCGCAGCGCTTCGCTGACCGTCAGGTTGAGAACGTCGTGGATGTTCTTGCCCCGGTACTTGACCTCGAGAACGCTGGCTTTGTAGCGGGTAGCGTTGCACTCTTCACAGGGCAATTCGACATCGGCCAGAAACTGCATTTCGACGGAGACAGTTCCGTCTCCCTGGCAAACCTCGCAGCGCCCGCCGGGGACGTTGAAGGAAAAATGGCCCGCGGCGTAGCCGCGCCGCACCGCTTCCGGCTGGGCGGCGAAAAGCTCGCGTATGGCGTCGAAGGCTTTGATGTAGGTGATGGGATTGGAGCGCGGCGTCCGTCCGATGGGAGACTGATCGACCAGAACAATGTCATTCAACCGCTCGACCCCTTTGATCTCTTTGAAAAATGCGGTTGGATCGGCGCCTTCGCCCTTGCCCAGCGCGTGGGCCACTCCGCGATAGAGCACTTCGTGCACCAGCGTGGATTTCCCCGACCCGGAAACCCCGGTGATGGCCACCAGCATTCCCAAGGGGATTTCAACATCGAGACCCTGCAAGTTATGGACCCGCGCGTCCCGCACCAGCAGCTTTTCCCGCGATGGCTCACGCCGCCGCGTGGGGATGGGCAACGTGAGCGAGCCGCTCAGGTAGCGCCCGGTGATCGAATCGGGGTTTGCGGCAACGTCGGCCACGGCGCCGGCGGCGAGAATACGGCCGCCCAGCTCTCCCGCGCCTGGGCCGAGATCCAGCAGCCAGTCCGCCGCCCGAATCACATCCGGGTCATGCTCGACCACCAGAATCGTGTTGCCCAAGTCGCGCAGCTCTTGGAGAATGCGGATCAGCTTGCCCGTATCGCGGGGATGAAGCCCGATCGAAGGCTCGTCCAGAACATACAGCGCGCCTACCAGGTGCGAGCCGAGAGAGGTGGCAAGCTGAATGCGTTGCGCTTCTCCGCCGGAAAGCGTGGAAGCGAGACGGTCCAAGGTGATGTAGTCCAGTCCCACGGCCTCGAGAAAATGTAGCCGTTGCTGTATCTCGAGCAAAATGCCGCCTGCGATCTCCTGCTGCTCTCCCTCGAGTTCGAGCGCGCAGAAAAATCGTGCCGCGGCGGCAATGGTCAGGGCGGCGGCCTGGCAGATATTTTTGCCGGCAATCCTCACCGCGCGAGCCTCCGGGCGCAGGCGGGCTCCGCCGCACTCCGGACAACGGGCATACCCGCGATACTTGCTCAGCATCACGCGCACATGCAGCTTGTATTTTTTGCGCTCGAGGTAAGCGAAGAAGCCCCGCACACCGGCAAACGATCCCTCGCCATCGAGGACGAAGGCCTGCTGCTCCGGCGAAAGCTCGTTCCAGGGAAGATCGAGCGGCACTCCATGCTGCCGCGCCGCCTTCCGCAGCTCCCCTTGATAGGCGCGATATTTCGGACGGGTCCAGGGATCGATCGCCCCCTCCTCCAGCGTCTTATGCTTGTCGGGGACAATCAGATCGAAATCGAAGTCGACGGTGTTGCCAAAACCCTGGCAACGGGGGCAGGCGCCGTAGGGATTGTTGAAGGAAAAGAGCCGCGGCTCAGGCTCGCGGTACGTGCGGTGACAATTCTTGCACTCAAAAATCTTGGAGAAACGAAACCGGCGCGGCGCCACATCCGCGTCGCGGGGCACGGTCTCAAAGACGATCTCGCCCGACTCCCGGTAGCCGATCTCGGCCGCATCCACAATGCGCGCGCGGTTTTCCGCCGAGACCGCCAGGCGATCGACCAGCGCAAAGACAGGTTGGGAAAAATCGAGTTCGAGCAGCGACTCGGGGGTCGCGAATTCGACGATCTGGCCGTTTTGATACAGCCGGTTGAAGCCGCGCTTGCGCAGATCGCCAAGCCTCTCCCGCGGGACCTCGTCGGGGCTGGCGATGGCCGCGGCCTTGGCCGATTTGCCGCGCTGCTTTTTGCTTCGAGGCTCCGCCGGCGGCTCGGCATCCGCGGATGGAGCGGCGGGGAGCGAGCGCGCCAGCACGGGAAAAAGGGCGTATAGCCGCTCCCCTTCCTCGAGCGACAAAATGGCCGCGGCAATCTCGTCGACGGAATCGCGCCGCACGATGCCGTCGCACACAATGCAGTGCATGGTTCCGCAGCGCGCATAGAGCAGGCGCATGTAGTCATAAATCTCGGTCGCGGTCGCGACCGTCGAGCGGGGATTGCGGGTCGAGTTTTTCTGCTTGATCGCGATGGCCGGCGCAAGGCCGTCGATCAGCTCGACATCCGGCTTTTCAATGCGTTCCAGAAACTGCCGGGCATAGGCGGACAGGGATTCGACATACCGTCTTTGGCCCTCGGCGTAGATCGTATCGAAAGCGAGCGAGGACTTCCCCGAACCTGAAACACCGGAGATCACGGTCAGTTTGCCGTGCGGGAGATCGCAATCGATGTTTTTCAGATTGTGGGTCTTGGCGCCGCGAATGACGATCTGATCGGCCAAATTCTACGCCTTGCGTACCTCGATTATATTCGCCGCGGCGAGGGGGGCCGAGACGGGCACCGAGATGACAGAGTGAAGGAGTCAGTTGTCAGTTATCGGTGGTCAGTGGTCACCTGTCAGCAGGAACGGAGTTAGCTCACTCAAGCCCAAACCGGGCTTGAATGCCATCGCCGAGCCGCAAGAATGACGGGCAGCAGCGGATTCCCTCCAGGAATGACAGAAAGAAGGCAATCACAGTCGGCTGATCACAGGGATCGCGGCTGGGCAAACCTCATGTGCGAAATTGCGTCCCAGCTTATCTTCCCACCTCGCCCTGCATCGGGCGCGCGGGGGTCCGCAGCTCGGCCTCAAACGCCGCCTTGATGCTCTCCAGAGCCGCGAGTGGATCGCGCTGTTCAAATTTATCGTAGCCGTTGGCAATGTGGCGGGCGAGATCGGCCAGCACCACTCCCCACGATGCGGGATCTTCCCACACGCCCGTTCGCATGCTGATGTGCTGGTCTTGGCGCGCCACCCACACGCGCAGAATCTCGAAAGATTTCGCATCGGTCCTGGCTGCGTCCGGGATGCGAAGCTGATCGGCTTGTGACATGCGTTCTCCTGTCTTGATGGATCAAACGGGGGAGACGATCTGCGAAATGACGCTCTGCTGAATACGGTTGCCTGTGTTCACTGCCGGGCCGGAATCGGCGCCGTATCCGGTGCCGGCGTTTGGACATGGCGGCGGGCCCAGAGCAGAAGCAGCAGCCCGGCGGCAATCGAGCCCAGGCTGGCGACCTGGGCATTGCTCATGCCCCAATAGATCTTCGGATTGATGCGAATGTACTCCACCAAAAAGCGCGCGATGCCGCTCAGGAGAAGATACTCGCCGGTAATTTGGCCCACCCCCGGGACCGGGCTTCCGCTGGGCCGCGGACGGCCGCGCCGCCACAGATACCAAGCGATTCCCAGGGCCACCAGCAACTCGTAAATTGGCGTGGGGTGAACTTTTTGCGTGGTTGGAACCAGTCCGTGGGGAAAGCTCATTCCCCAAGGCAGCTTGGTCGGAATGCCGTAGTCGCCGTCGCCGGAAATCAAGCAGCCGAGGCGGCCCATTCCGTAGCCGACCGCCGCTGCCGGCGAGGCTAAATCGAGCATGGCGAGGCCGCCGATCTTCGCCTGCCGGCCCTGCCACAAGAGAACCAGAATCCCCGCTACCAGGCCGCCAAACCAGGCAAACCCGGCGCGGTCGAACAGGACTTCCGCGGGCGAGCTTTTGAGCAGTGCCGGCTCTTCGAAAACGTGCCAAAGCTTGGCTCCCGCGACGCCTAGAACGGTGACATACGCGACGACGCTGATGGCATCGGCCCCAATGCCATGGCGCTCGAAATTCTTATGCAGCACCCAGCAGGCGCAAACCGCCGCCAACCACAAGCAAAGACCGAAAGTTCCGATGGAAAAATGGCCGATATGTAGAAAGGGATACATGGGACCGGAAGCGTGGGATCAAGGGGAGCTGCTTTCAGTATAGAGCCTGAGCCGGGGTTGACCTAGGTTGCCGGGCTCCGTTGCCCTGAGCCGCGGTTCCCCTTTTCTCCGGGAGCGCTGCGCCGAACTCCTCATCTAAAGAACCGTTTTGGGGAACCGTTTTTTCCGCCGCTGCGGTTTTGATGAGCGGCGCGGCCGGTTTTTTCAGAATTCCACGGTATTCTTTGGACATGGCGATCCCCCTCACACACCCGTATCCTCAACCGCCGGGCAGGGAAGCCGATGGCCTGGAACTTTTGCTCGACCGCGTCCAGATCGCCACACGTGTCGCCGAGCTTGGCGAGGAAATCAGCCGCGATTATGCCGGCGAGAGTGTACTTTTGCTTGGGGTGTTGAAGGGCGCCGCCGTTTTCCTGGCGGATCTGGCCCGCACCATCACCATCGACGCGACCTTTGATTTCATCGCGGTGTCGAGCTACGGCGGAGGGACCGAAACAGGCGGCGCAGTGAAGCTCATCAAAGACGTCGACACGCCTATCGCCGGCAAGAACGTGATCGTCGTCGAAGACATTCTCGATACCGGCCTCACTCTGCGCTTCTTGTGCAGGCTTCTCGGCCAGCATGGACCCAAGTCGTTGAAGGTCGCGACCTGCCTCGACAAACCTGCACGTCGTCTCGAGCGCATCGAGGCCGATTATGTGGGATTTCGTATCCCCAATCGTTTTGTGGTTGGCTATGGCCTGGACTATGGAGAGCGCTATCGTAATCTGCCCGACATTTGCGCTCTGTTGCCGACACATATGGAGTAGACGGACGCTCGATCCGGAAGCGGAGCAAATGCACAGATGATGTAAGGGGGGCGAACGGCTCTGGTCGCAGCCATTCCCGTCAACCGGGGTCCCGGGCAAGCTGGCTTGCCGGGGTGGAAAGAATGGCTGCACATAACCGATCTCACTCCATCACGGGACCTGTGCTTTGCTCGAATGCTCTAAAATAGAGGGGCACCCCCTGCTGCGAACAAGAGCGCCCGCTCCGCTTTGGCCAAGTGGCGTATGTTTCTTCGGT
>DATAWF010000108.1:0-5224 GCA_036267335.1 Acidobacteriaceae bacterium | reverse complement strand
GAGGGTTCGCTGGACGCCGCCAACATTCTCAAGCCGGCGCTCTCGCGGGGCGAGATTCAATGCATCGGCGCGACCACGCCGGCCGAATATCGCAAATCGATCGAGAAGGACCGCTCGCTCGAGCGCCGCTTCCAGGCGGTGAAGGTGCCGCCTCCGAACGAAGAGGATGCGATCAAAATCATCATGGGCATCAAGGACCGCTATGAGAAGTTTCACGCGGTCAGCTATACCGATGCCTCGATCAACTTTGCGGTGGCGCACTCGAACCGTTATATTCCGGACCGCTTTCTGCCGGACAAGGCGATCGATCTGATCGACGAGGCGGGGGCCAGGGTGAAGCTGCGCCAGACTTCTTTGCCGGACGAGATCACCGAGGTGCAGAAGCGCATCAAGTTCATCGTGCATCGCATGGAAAACGCGATCGCCAACCATGAATTTGAGAAGGCGCGCTTCTACTCCGACGAAGAGCGCAAGGAGCGGGAGAACCTTCGCGCGCTGCGCGACAAATATCACCTGGATGACTCGACCGCCGGCATCGTTGGCCGGGAAGACATTGAGGACGTGGTCAGCCGCTGGACGGGCGTGCCCATTACCTCGATCAAGGAAGAGGAGACGCAGAAGCTTCTTCGCGTGGAAGAAGAGCTGCACAAACGCGTCATCTCGCAGGACAAGGCGATCTCCGCCCTGTCGCGGGCCATTCGCCGCTCGCGGGCCGGGCTCAAGTCGCCCAACCGTCCCATCGGGTCGTTCCTGTTTCTGGGACCGACCGGTGTGGGCAAGACGGAGATGGCGAGAACTCTCGCGCAATTCCTCTTCGGCAGCGAGAAATCGCTCATCCGCTTCGATATGTCGGAGTTCATGGAGAAGCACTCGGTCTCGAAGCTCATCGGCTCGCCTCCGGGATATGTCGGATACGAGGAGGGGGGTCAGCTCACCGAGCGGGTGAAGCGGTCGCCATACTCGGTCGTGCTTCTCGACGAGATCGAGAAGGCGCATCCGGATGTCTTCAACATCCTGCTCCAGGTTTTTGAAGACGGACAGCTTACCGACGGGCTCGGCAACACGGTGGACTTCAAGAACACCATCATCATCATGACGTCGAATATCGGCGCCCGGCACTTGCAGAGAAAGCAGGGGCTCGGCTTCCAGTCCGATCGCGAAGACCTGGTGATGGACAAGATCGAGGACCTGGTCAAGAACGAGGTGAAGCGGACCTTCAATCCGGAGTTCCTGAACCGCCTCGATGAAGTCATCATCTTCATGTCGCTCTCCGATGCCGACCTGATCCAGATTCTCGAGCTGCTGGTGCAGCAGCTGAACGCGAATCTGATGCAGAAGGCGATCACCATCTCGGTGACGGAAGAGGCCAAGAAGTGGATCCTCGAAAAGACTCTCATCGACCGCTCCTATGGAGCCCGGCCTCTGCGCCGCGCCTTGCAGCGCTACGTGGAGGACCCGCTCTCGGAGGCGCTGATTGCCGGGGGCATCGCCGAGCGGCCGGCGTTCCTGGAGGTCTATCTCGAAAACAATCAGCTCTTCTATCGCCCTGTCGGCGACGTGGGCGAGGACAAAATGGCGGGGGTTTTGCTCTTTAGCAACTGAGAGCAGGTCTTGCCTGAAGTGATGCAGCCGGTCCTATGCGGACCGGCTGTTTTTTTTGGGCGTGCTTGTATGGGGCATTTGCATCGGGCCTGCGGATTCGCCGGCCATCGAAGCGCTGACTTGCGGAACTGCCGGTTTGCGAGTCCGTGCGTTCTTCCGCTCAATTCATTAAGCTGGTTTCACGTGCGCATGAACGGTGCGCATCGGGGGTAGAGGATTGGAACTCCATGGTATCTCGCTGATCGGGTTTGGTGAGGGTGGCAAGGGCAAGGCATTTCAGGCAATGAATCCGGCGACCGGGCTTCCGTTGGAGACGCAGTATTACTCGGCCACTACCGCCGATGTCGAGAGAGCCGGCGCTTTGGCCCGCGAGGCCTTCCCCATCTACAGCCAGCGTGCGGGGAAGGAGCGCGGCGCCTTTCTGCGGCAGATTGCCGCCGCGCTCGAGGCGTCGGCGGCGGAGATCATCAAGCGGGCACAACTGGAAACCGCTCTGCCTGAGCCGCGATTGCAGGGCGAGCTGGCGCGAACCTGCAACCAGCTTCGGCTCTATGCCCAGACAATTGAAGAGGGTTCCTGGGTGGGAGCGCGTCTGGATTCCGGCGACCCGGCCCGCAAGCCTGTTCCCAAGCCTGTGCTGCGCTCGATGTTCAAGGCTCTTGGGCCGGTCGCGGTCTTCGGAGCGAGCAATTTTCCTCTCGCCTACTCGGTTGCAGGGGGAGATACGGCGTCGGCGCTGGCGGCGGGGAATCCCGTGATCGTCAAGGCGCATCCTGCGCATCCCGGCACCAGCGAAATCGTCGGCCGGTTGCTCTGCGAAAGTGTCCGCGCGGCCAAGCTGCCGGAGGGAGTGTTCTCGCTGCTCTTCGACGCCAACATCGAGATCGGCGCGGCGCTGGTGCAGCATCCCGCGGTCAAGGCGGTCGGGTTTACGGGCTCGCGCGCGGGCGGCACCGCGCTGATGAAGCTCGCCGCGGCGCGTCCGGAGCCGATCCCTTGCTATGCCGAGATGGGGAGCGTGAACCCCATTTTTGTTCTGCCGGGCGTGCTCAAAAAGCGGGCGGAGGCAGTTGCCGCCGGGTTGCAGAGCTCGTTCACTCTCGGCGGGGGACAGTTCTGCACCAAGCCGGGAATTGTGATGGTTCCCGCCGAAGATGGAGTGGACAAATTTCTGGGCGAGCTCGGCAATCGCGTGAGCGCCGGCGGTCCGCATACGCTGCTGACGCGCGGGATTGCCTCACATTATGCGACGGCGCTCGAGCAGCGCGTCTCCGAGAAGGGCGCGACCGTTGTCGCACGCGGCCAGGCTCCCGACCATGGCGCGGGAGCTACAGCTCAGGCGGCGCTCTTTCTCGCCGAGGCGAAAGACTTTCTCTCCGATCCCGATCTCAGCCAGGAGGTCTTCGGTCCGACCTCGCTCTTGGTGCGCTATGGGAGCAAGGAAGAGATGCTGGCGGTTGCCGAGGGCCTCGAAGGGCACCTGACGGCGACGATCCATGCCGAGGAAAGCGATCTTGAGGAGTATGCCGGGCTGATCGAGATTTTAAGCCGCAAGGCAGGCAGGCTGATCTTCAACGCTTATCCCACGGGGGTGGAGGTAGGGCATGCCATTGTGCATGGCGGTCCGTTCCCCGCAACCAGCGATGGACGATCGACTTCGGTGGGCAGCCTGGCCATTTTTCGGTTCGCCCGGTTGGTCTGCTACCAGGATTTTCCTGAGCCGGCGCTCCCCGATGAGCTGAAGGCGGAAAATCCGCTGGGGATATGGCGCATGATCGACGGTGAGATGACCCGCGATGCGATCCGCTAAACGCAAAGGCATCTGCCTTGGCCGCTCATTCGACCCGCGCGTTGGGCCGATGAAAGCAAATTTCAGCGTGAAGGCGCCGGATGATGAGAACCGCAATATCATTGTAAAATAGTAGGAATTCCTACGCTTATAGGAAAGAAGCAAGATGCCAAGTCCGAAACTGACGAAACTCGAGTTGCAAATCATGGAGAGCCTGTGGCGGCGCGGGTCGGCCTCCATCCGTGAGATTCAGGAGGATTTTCCTCAGAAGCGCCTGCCCGCGTACACCACCGTCCAGACGACGGTGTATCGGCTGGAGGGGAAGAAGGTTGTGCGCCGCGCGAGGAAGGTGGGGAACTTCCATATCTTCGAGCCGCTGGTCTCGCGCGAGGCGGCGCAGCGCAGACTGGTCGATGAGCTGCTGGCGCTCTTCGGCGGGCGCACCCAGCCGGTAATGGCCCACCTGATCGATTCGGGCAAGCTGACGCTTCAGGATGTGAAAGAAGCGGAGAAGACCCTCCGCCGGCTGGAGCGGGCGAAGGCGTAACCTTCCGTTTCGATCGCTCGCTGGAGCGGGTTCGCCGGGCGGATCGGCAACCGCCGCCGGTCAATCTAAATCGTGCCGCCTGCAGTTGCAGGTGCGCACCGAGGAACGTATAGTTCGCGTAATGTTCCGTTTTTCGGCCCGTTTCCTCGCTTCAAGCAGAAGATTGACGTTGACCGCGATTGCGAGCGGTGCTTTCACGGGCGCCGTTGCGTTTGGATTCGCGAAACTTCCCTTTGCCTCCGGACAATTGCTCCATGCGAATGGACCGCTCCCATCGTTCGAAGTCGCATCGATTCGGGCGCTGCGCAATCCAGATCCTGAACATGCCAGTTGGAGCTGGAGCAACGATCGATTCTCGACAAAGAGCTTTCCTCTCGCCTTAGTCGTTGAATTTGCCTACAAGATTCGTCTGGGCATGGACAGCAGGGTTGTAGGCCTTCCCGGATGGATCGACAAGAATCGCTACGATATCGACGCGAGGGTTTCCGATGCCGATTTCCAGAAGCTGAACAACCTTCCCGTAGATCAAGCCGAAGACCAAATACGCTTGATGCTTCAGTCGGTTCTTGCTGATCGCTGCAGACTCAAGGTGAGCTACCAGGTCAAGATGCTCCCTATCTATGCTCTGGTAGTTGCAAAGGGAGGGGCGAAGATCCGCCCGGAACCGCAGGCGATCAGCACTTGGAACGCGTCCATCGGGAACGGGAGTTTTCATGGCAAGGACGCCACCTTGCAATACTTTGCCGAAGCATTGTCGGATACGCCTGAGCTGGGTGACCGCATCGTTCTCGATGAAACAGGCCTCAAGGGAAGCTATACCTGGGACTTGACGTGGGCGCCAGAGGAGTTGAGTTCAGCAAGCAGCAGTGGGAGTCCGCCCGGGCCTTCCCTCTTTACGGCTCTGCAAGAACAGCTTGGGTTGAAGCTAGTACCCGAAAAGGGTCCGGTAGAGGTTCTCGTGATCGATCACATGGAGCCACCGTCGGCCAACTAAAAAGATTGCGAACCGCGTTTTCCGCGGAGCCCAAACCGACATTGCAGGATTTTCCTCTCGCATCCGATCGAACCGGCTTGACAGTCCCGTGGTCCCACCGTACCTTGCTAGGATAGGCTGTATGCTACATAGGTTAATGTTAACAGGCCCCTAGTGGAGACGGGAGAGGCAGGCCTCAAGAATTTCTCTTGACAACCTAACTACAGATTTAGGAGACTTGCTGGCGTTGTAGGAGAACGTCATGGAAATCTTCCCGGCCGGTTCACCATCTCTTCTTGCTCCATTTCTTGAT
>DATAWF010000107.1:0-9566 GCA_036267335.1 Acidobacteriaceae bacterium | reverse complement strand
AAGCTGGCAAGCAGTCTCCGAACTAGCCTACTAGGCGCAATTTCGCTTTTCCTGTGAACTGGTGATATCGGCGAAGAGCGGCTGCGAAAAAAGCTGAACGCGGGTGGCGTAATTCGCATCCCCAGGGGCTGAAGCCCGGATGGGTTCGCGGGTGCTTTTCGGCATGGCCGAAGCGGACACCGCAACGGGAAAGACACTGCTCAGGTCGCCGTCACGGCGAAGCCATGTCCTGATACATGGCTCTCTACTCCTGAAGATTTTACGCAAGCTGTAAGAGCAGCTTTGGTATACACCCAAAGCGAAATGCTCTGGCGCGCTTTCAAAGGCATTGCGCTGTTTTCTTGGGAACACCTGAGAAAAGAAAAAGCGCCGGCCCAGTGCCGGCGCTCGTATTTTTATGGTGGGGTTAGGAGGGGCTAGGCTTGCGCTCCGCCTTCTTCGGCAGGTGGCTGTTGCTCCGCCATGGCCTTTTCCATCTCTTCGCGGCGCTTGGCTCGTGCCTCGGCGCGCTTTTGACGCTTCTCATCGAGCTCGTGCTCCGCTCCAAGCAGCTCGATGAAGGCCTTCGCCGCGCCGTCGCCGCGCTGAAACCCAATGGGCACGATGCGCAGATAGCCCCCGTTGCGCTCACCATAGCGGGGCGCAACGGTGTCGAAGAGACGGGAAACCGCTTCTCGCGTCCGCAGGAAGCTCAAGGCCTGCCGGCGTGCGTGGAGGTCGCCCCTCTTGCCTAAAGTGATCAGCTTCTCAACATGGGGACGCACAGCCTTAGCCTTGGTCAGCGTCGTCTCCACACGGTCTTCGAGGAGAACCGAAGTAGCCAGGTTGCGCAGGAGAGCGCTGCGGTGGCTGGTGTTCCTTCCGAGTTTGTATCCTGCATTGCGATGGCGCATGATCTGTCTCTTTTCCTTCGAACTTTGCGCGGCCGGTTGCGCTAAGTGCGGGACCGGCCGCGCTCCTCAAGCGGGGCAATTAAAAGTTTTCGGGCTCCGACTGGAGTGGAGGCTCCACCCCATCGAGATCGTCTTCGTCATCCTCGTCGTCTCCGAAATGGCCATAGCCGGCGGCCAGAGTTGCGGCCGGCAGCACGCTGGTCGGGCCGGGCACAGCATTGCCGTGCTCGTCGATCTTCATGCCCAGCGAAAGGCCCATCTGAGCCAGAATTTCTTTGATTTCATTCAGAGACTTGCGGCCGAAATTCTTGGTCTTCAGCATTTCGGGCTCAGTCTTCTGAACCAGCTCGCCGATGGTCTGGATGTTGGCATTCTTCAGGCAGTTGTAGCTGCGCACGCTCAGCTCCAGCTCTTCGACGGAGCGATTGAGGTTCTCATTGCGCATCTGCAACCGGCCTTCGTCTGCGCTGCTTTCGGCTTCGATCTCTTCTTCGAAGTTGATGAAGATGCTCATGTGGTCCTTGAGCAACTTGGCAGCGAGGCCGATGGCGTCGGCGGGCAGCACGGAACGGTTGGTCCAGACTTCGAGGGTGAGCTTGTCGTAGTCGGTAATCTGCCCGAGACGCGCGGCGTCGACGGTGTAGTTTACCTTGCGCACGGGCGAGTGGACCGAGTCGACAGGAATGAAACCGATTCCGAGGTCGGAGTCAAAATTCTTGTCTGCGGAGACGTATCCTCGGCCGCGCTTGAGGCGCATTTCCATATCGAGCCTACCGCCTTCGCTCACGGTAGCGATGTAGACTTCGCGATCCAGGATCTCGACGTCGCCATCGGCTTCGATCATGCCGGAGGTCACGATGCCCGGTTGATCGGCGCGAAGGTAAAGTGCCTTCGGGCCTTCGCCGTTGAGCTTGAAGGGAACCTGCTTGAGGTTCAGGATGAGGTCAGTGGCATCTTCGACGACGCCCGACAACGATTGGAACTCATGCAGCACGCCTTCGATCTTGACCGCGGTGACCGCCGCGCCCTCGATCGAGGAAAGCAGGGTTCGCCGGAGGGCGTTGCCGATGGTGGTGCCGAAGCCGCGCTCGAAAGGCTGAGCGCTAAACTTCCCGTAATTCTCGGTGAGCGTCTCGGTGTCAACGGCAAGACGCTTAGGTTTTTGAAATCCTCGCCAAAGCATATTCGGTATACCTTTCGTGCGCGGCAGGCGCCGCGAAGCATTCTGCAACGGCCGCGCCCAGTTCTCCTACGTGGATTTGAAACAACAACTGCTTTTTACTTGCTGTAGAGCTCGACGATCAACTGCTCGTTGACCGGCAGGCTCACGTCCTCACGCTTGGGCAAAGCCACCACTTTTCCAGAAAGATTGGCATGGTCGACTTCAAGCCACTGCGGAGCCGACTGATGGCTGGCGAACTCCGTCGAGCTTTCGAGAACGGTCAGCTTCTTGCTTCCCTCGCGAATCTTGATGATGTCCCCGACGCCCACCTGGTAAGAAGGAATGTTCACCTTGCGTCCGTTCACTTCGACATGGCCGTGGCGCACGATCTGGCGAGCCTGGCGGCGGGAAGTCGCGAACCCGAGGCGGTAAGCCACGTTGTCGAGCCGACGCTCGAGTTGCTGGAGGAGCAGCTCACCGGTGACGCCCGGGGCGCGCGAAGCCTTCTCGTAATAGGCGCGGAACTGGCTCTCCAGGGTGAAGTAGATGCGTTTCGCTTTCTGCTTCTCGCGCAGTTGCAGGCCATAGCCGACGATCTTGGCCTTGCGAGCGCGGCCATGTTGGCCGGGAGCGAAGTTGCGCTTCTCAAGCGGGCATTTTTCAGAGAAGCACTTTGTTCCCTTAAGGAAGAGCTTGGTGCCTTCGCGGCGGCAAAGGCGGCAGACCGGTCCAGTATAACGTGCCACGTTCTATCTCCTTCGGGCATGTTCTCGAAGAGAAAGCCCTGTCTTCGGAGGCCGAGCGGTTTACAGAAGGCCGAAATGGCGATCCTTCGTCCCGCTCCACCTGATTGTTTCCACTCCTACCTGACCGGAGCTCTTCGTGCCTATAGGCAGGAAGGTCTTCGCGATCGGAGCCGGTTTCCGTCCGCGTCATCAGACGCGGCGGCGTTTGGGCGGACGGCAGCCGTTGTGCGGAATCGGCGTAACGTCGCGGATCGAGCGCACGTCGAGACCGGCTGCAGCCAAAGCGCGTACCGCGGATTCGCGCCCCGATCCCGGGCCGCTCACGCGGACATCGACCGAGCGCAAGCCGTGATCGCGGGCCTGGTTGGCAGCATTGACAGCCGCCTGCTGCGCAGCAAAGGGAGTGCCCTTGCGCGAGCCGCGGAAGCCGAGCGATCCTGAGCTCTTCCAGGAGAGCGTGTTTCCCTGTCCATCGGTGATGGTGACGATGGTGTTGTTGAACGAGGCCTGTACATAGACCAAACCGTAGGGCACGTTTTTCCGTTCCCGCTTCTTGAACTTCTTGGTCTTGCCGGTCTTGGCGCCGGCAGCTTGCTGCTGTGGTTTCGCCATTATGTCTTCGCCGTCGCTTTCTTCTTGCCCGCGATGGTGCCCTTGCGCGGGCCTTTGCGCGTGCGCGCATTGGTGTGGGTGCGCTGGCCGCGCGTGGGCAGGTTCCGGCGGTGCCGCAATCCGCGGTAGGACTGAATGTCGATCAGCCGCTTAATGTGCATCGAAGTGTCTTTGCGGAGATCGCCCTCGACCCCGCCTTCCCCTTCGATCACCTGGCGGATGCGGTTGACCTCGTCCTCGCCCAGATCCTGAACTTTCTTGAAGGGATCGACATTGGCCGACCCCAGAATGCGCAACGCGCGCGGCTGGCCGATGCCATAGATGTATGTTAGGCCGATACGTGCCTGCTTCTGGCGCGGCAGATCGACTCCAGCGATACGTGCCATGATGAATCCTTCTTCTTTCGCGCCACGACCGGCTTGGCCAGTTCGCGGCAGTTGTGGCTCTCTCCGGGAGAGCCGGTGGAGACAACGGGAGCAGGTTCAACGCACGCCTATTGTGCAGCTCGTTTCATCGATGGTGCTGCTGCTTCGGGATACCGCCCGAGCTCCGCTTTGGCGGCGAGTCTCGCCCGTGATCACAGCGGTTCCGGTTATTGATGAAACACGCTCAAGCGAACTAGCCCAATCCCTGCCATAAGCGCTTGGGGCGGGAGACTTCTTCGCACTCACCGCTTAGCGCGGAGTGCGATTTCCCCTTGAGAAACCTTAGCCCTGGCGCTGCTTGTGTTTCGAGTTCTCGCAGATCACCCGCACCACTCCGCGGCGATGGATGACTTTGCACTTGTCGCAAATCTTCTTAACGGATGCCCGAACCTTCATGATGCTTCACTCCTCTGTTGCGCCCGGAGGCTATTTGTACCGGTAGACGATACGGCCGCGGGTCAGATCGTAAGGACTCAGCTCCACCGCCACCCGGTCGCCGGGAAGAATGCGGATGAAGTTCTTGCGCATGCGTCCGGAGACGTGGGCCAGAACCTGGTGCTTGTTCTCAAGCTCGACCCGGAACATCGCATTGGGCAAGGTCTCGACGACCGTTGCCATGACTTCAATCGCGTCTTCTTTCGACAATCCCTATCCCAATTCCGCCCCGGCACCCGGTAAACCCGGACCGGAGCATGTGCTCGTTACTGCGTCAATACCATCGCGCCTTCGGCAGTGACTGCGACTGTGTGTTCAAAATGAGCGCTCAAGCTGCCATCTTGCGTTACTGCCGTCCAACCATCGCTCAACACCTGCACTGCCGGCTTGCCGGCGTTGACCATTGGCTCGATGGCCAGGACCATACCTTCGCGCAGCTTGGTGCCCTCGCCGCGCTGGCCGTAGTTCGGAACCTGGGGATCCTCGTGCATCCGAGTCCCGATGCCGTGCCCGACAAAGTCGCGCACCACGCTGAATCCTCCAGCCTCGACAACTTCTTGCACCGCCGCACCGATGTCGCCGAGCGTTGCCCCCGGCCGCACGGTCTGAATCGCGTTTTCGAGCGACGCCTGGGTCACATCGAGCAGCCGCATTGCATTCGGCGTGACCTTTTTGCCGACCGGAACGGTAATCGCCGAATCGCCGTAATAGCCGTCGATCACCACGCCACAATCGATCGAAACAATATCTCCGTCAACCAACACGCGTTCGCCAGAGGGAATTCCGTGAACCACCTGCTCGTTGACCGAGGTGCATAGCACGCAGGGATACCCGTGGTAGCCCTTGAATGCCGGAACCGCGCCGAGCTCACGAATCTTCTTCTCGGCGGCATGCTCAAGATCAAGCGTTGTCACACCCGCCTTGACCAGGCTGCGCACATCATCGAGAACCTGGCGAACCACTCCGCCACTGCGCCGCATCTTTGCGATCTCCTGCGGCGACTTGATCATGATGGCCATGCCTTCGTTCAAACCCCTGCGCCGCGGCTACACAAGCTGCCGCAACTTGAAAACGGCGGAGGCGATCGCCGCCTTCACCTCGTCCACCGGACGTTCTCCGTCGACCTCGACAAACCTGCCCTGGGCACGGTAGTGCTCAACCACCGGCGCAGTGAGGGCCTCGTAAACGCGCATGCGTTCTTCGAAGACCGCCTCCACATCATCGGGGCGCGCCACGAGCGGCGTGCCTTCAACATCGCATACCATGTCCACGCGGGGCGGGTTGAGATACACGTTGTATATGCGCTGGCAGGTTGGACAATTGCGCCGTCCGGTGATACGGCGCAAGAGTTCAGTATAGCCTACGCGGATGTTCACAGCAACGACCGGCAGAGTCCCCAGACTCTGGTTTGCTCTCGTTTTCAGCATCCGGTCCAGCCACTCGGCCTGAGCCAATGTGCGCGGATAACCATCGAGAATGTAGCCACGAACGGTATCGGGCTCAGACAGCCTGCCGGCCACCATTTCGTTGACCAGATCGTCCCCGACGAGCTGACCCTGGCTCATCAATAATCCCGCCCTGAGACCGAGAGGGGTGCCGAGCCGCTTGTTCTCCCGCAAAATGTCTCCGGTTGAAATCTGCGGAACGCCCCACGCCTCCATGATGAGCTTGGCTTGGGTTCCCTTCCCGGACCCCGGAGCTCCTAACAGGAGGATTGGCCCAGGGACTTCGGTTTTTGGAGCCGAGTTGCGAACCCGGCTCTCCATTTCTGGGTCGCTCGCGGGGGTCACCGTTGTTACCACGCCCGCCTTCCGCGAACCCGGCCGCTGCGCGGCGAGAAGCCTTCGTAGTGACGCATGATGAGCTGCGACTCGACCTGATTGATGGTGTCCATGGCGACGCCGACGACAATCAGGAGAGAGGTGCCCCCAAAGTAGAAGTTGACACCCAGGCCGTGGGTGACCCAGGTCGGCAGCCTCTCGAAGAAACCACCTACGAGCCAGAGATCGTTGAGGTGGATGCCGCTGATCAAAATCGAAGGGATGAGAGCAACGATCACCAGGTAAACCGCTCCCACCAAGGTGATACGGGTGAGGATCTCATTCACATAATCCGAGGTCCTTCGTCCCGGACGGATGCCTGGAATGAAGCCGCCATACTTGCGCATGTTGTCGGCGATATCATCGGGCCGAAAAATGATGGAGATATAAAAGTAGGCGAAGAAGACGATGCCGGCAATGTAGAGCAGCTCGTACCATGGCTCGCCTGGGGCCAACGCGTCGGTCATGCGGCTCAGGAAGGGACTGTTGCGCACGAAATTCGAGCTGGCAAAGAGCATCGGCGCCGACAGAAGTGAAGCCGCGAAGATGATGGGCATAACGCCGCCGGAGTTCACGCGCAGCGGCAGGTGGGTCGACTGGCCGCCCATGAGGCGGCGACCGACGATACGCTTGGCGTACTGGACTGGAATGCGGCGTTCGCTACGCTCGACCCAGCAGATGAAAGCCACGATCGCGACCATGGCGACGACCAACAGGACCAACGCCGGGACGGTAAAGCTACCCCAGGCCTGAGTCCGAGCCTTGTCAATCAGGTCCTGGATGCCGCGCGGCAGTCCGACGACGATGCCCGCAAAGATCAGCAAGCTCATGCCATTGCCGATACCGCGGTCGGTGATCTGCTCACCCAGCCACATGATGAAGGTCGTACCCGCGGTCAGAGTCAGCACGGTCATAAAGACAAAGCCGGCACCCGGATTGAGCACGTAAGAGACACCGCCACCCGAGCCGTGGATGAGAGTGAGAGCGATGGCCAGCGACTGAACGACACCCAGCAGGACGGTGACATACCGGGTCCACTGTGTGATCTTGCGCCGCCCCAACTCCCCTTCCTTTTGCAGCTTGGCTAAAGGCTCGTAGACCACAGTCAATAACTGGAAGATGATCGACGCGGTGATGTAGGGCATGATGCCCAGGGCGAAGACGGTCAGTTTGCGGAGGTTTCCGCCGCTGAAAAGATCGACCAGCCCGAGGGCGCTGCCAGCCTGCTGGTTGAAGAACTGCTCCAACGCCGCGAGGTTGATGCCCGGAGTAGGAATCTGCGAGCCGAGGCGATAAACCGCCAGGATGCCCAGGGTGAAAAGCACCCGCTTGCGCAGGTCGGGAACGCGGAAGATATTGGCTAGCTTCTCAAACATACGATGCACCACCCGCCGGGCTCACGCGCCCGGCCGCAACTATCCGCCGATCAAAACCGCTTTGCCGCCGGCCTTTTCGATCTTTTCCTGCGCGGCCTTCGAGAACTTGTGCGCGTGCACGATCACTGCTACGGTCAACTCGCCGGTTCCGAGAACCTTCACCAGGCCATTCCGTTTGCCGACGAGGCCGCGGGCGGCAAGGCTTTCAAGCGTCCATTCATTTTCTCCGCTCTCAGCCTGCAGCTTCGCGATCCGGTCCAGATTGAGCACCGTGTATTCGGTGCGGAAGATGTTGGTAAAGCCGCGCTTGGGCAGCCGGCGGTGGAGCGGCATCTGGCCGCCCTCGAAACCGCGCATGAGACTCGAGCCCGAGCGTGAGCCCTGGCCCTTGTGGCCGCGGGTCGAAGTCTTGCCCATTCCGGAGCCCATGCCGCGGCCCACGCGTTTGCGGTTGCTATTCGCCCTTTTCGGCGCCCGTAGATTCGACAGATTGATCGCCATGTTCATTCCCTCGCCGCAAATCGCGGCGCAGATGCCGGCTCGACTTCCCGGCCTGCCAGATTCGAATTGCAGCCGCTAGTTTTCGAGGATACGTACCAGATGCGGAACCACGGCGACCATGCCGCGAATTGACGGTGTGTCCTCGCGCTCGACGACCTGATGCAGCCGGGTAAAGCCGAGCCCTCTGACCACGCGCTTGTGCTTCTCGGGCGTCGCAATCGTCGAACGGTAGTATTGCAGGCGAACCGCCTTGCCTGCTTTGGACTTTTTCGCTTCTGCCGTCATCGCTATAGCTCCTGCACCTGTTTTCCGCGGAGGGCCGCGACTTCGGCGCGATCCCGCAACTGCGTCAGCGCATCGAATGTGGCCTTGATCACATTGTGCGGGTTGGCCGTACCCAAGCTCTTGGTAAGAACGTTTTGCACGCCTGCCGAGGTCATCACCGCCCGCACCGCACCTCCGGCGATCACGCCAGTGCCTTCGGGAGCCGGCTTCAACAGCACTTGTCCCGAGCCGAACCGGCCGAGGACCTGGTGCGGAATCGTCGTCTCATTCAGGTTGACGTGGACCAGATTTTTCTTGGCCGCCTCAATTCCTTTGCGGATCGCCTGCGGCACTTCCTTGGCCTTGCCCGAACCGTAGCCAACGACCGCTGCTCCAGGATCGCCGACCACCACCAAGGCCGCGAAGGACATGTTTTTGCCCCCCTTCACCACCTTGGTGACACGATTGATCGACACAACCTGATCTTTCAGATTGTAGTGGCCAGCATCCAGCTTCTTCTTCGATATCGCCATTCTCTCGCTCGATCCTTCTCAAGTTCTCCGCGCCTTCAATCGCGCGTTGTCCGCAGGCTCCCAACCGGGGACCTGCTCTAAAAATCCAATCCAGCTTCGCGCGCCGCGTCCGCCAGCGCCCGAATCCGGCCATGATAGAGATACCCGCCGCGATCGAAGACCACCTTCTTGATGCCCTTGTCGATCGCTTTGGAGGCAACCTGCTTGCCGATTTCCTTCGCCGCGGCAATGTTGCCGCCGGTCTTCTGCTTGGAGGAGAGGGTCGAGGCCGAGACCAGAGTGCAGCCCTGGGTGTCGTCGATGATCTGGGCGTAGATGTGGTTCAGCGAACGGTAGATGTTCAGCCGCGGGCGCTCCGGGGTGCCCTGCATTCTCTCGCGAATACGCGTGTGTACCCGCTGCCGGATTACGTTTCTTTGTCTCTGCGAAATCATCGTCTTCGTCCTTTCCTAAAAGCGGAGCCGCCCTGCGGCCCCGTTCGGCCGGCCCTTTACTTAGCGCCGGTCTTGCCAACCTTCTTCTTCAACCGCTCGTCGAGATAACGCACGCCCTTGTTTTTATAAGGATCGGGCTTGCGCAGCGAGCGCATGTCGGCGGCCACTTGGCCAACCTTTTGGCGGTCGATACCCCGCACTGTCAGGCGAGTCTGCTTGGGATCGATTGCAACCTCAATGCCGGTGGGCAGAGGAAACTCGATTGGATGGGAATAGCCTAAGGTGAAGACGACTGTATTCTTGCCCTTCATCTCGGCACGGTAGCCGATGCCAACGATGTCCAGCTCTTTTGTCCAGCCCTGGGT
>DATAWF010000106.1:0-19917 GCA_036267335.1 Acidobacteriaceae bacterium | reverse complement strand
TCCGCCGGCTTGTCGATCCCGGGCTAAGGTACAGCGCTCCGCATTTTAGGCACTATCGGCGGATGGTGAAGAGAGGGTGCCCCATGTTCGTCCGCCGAGGGCGGACGCTACGTGGGCCGAAAAAGCAGTATTCCTAGTTTTTGCTTTTCGCTAACAACTAAAGGACCTAATCCAGAAAATTGTCACTCTGGACGACAGTAGAACTCGACTCGAAAGCTATTCGGATCATCTAGCCAGATGAACTCTTTATTCCCGTAGTGATCTATCTTGACGCCGCTGTTCTGCAAGCCAGCATTCTTCAGGTGATCCAGCACCAGACGCAATTCCTCCGAGGAACGAACGCCGAAGGCGAGATGATTTAACCCGCCGCATTCTTTGTCGTAGGATTCAACAGTCTTATAGAGCGAAGAAGTAAAAAAGAGCCGGGTCGCGCCCACGATATACATCAGAGACTCTTCATCTTTGAATTCAGGCTTGCCAAGCAGCGCGCTCCAGAACAGTTCCGTCTCCGCCATCTTGTGAACACGCAAGACAATATGATCCAGATAAAGACCAGGAAGCATCACTCTCCTTACCCTCATCAGATAGATATTTCGTCACAGTTGAAAACGAGGCTGGTCCCTCCGCTGCCTCGCTTGCTTTCACTTCGTCACGTCGGCGTCGAAGCTCCCCGTCTCAATCGTGTCGCCGTGCTTCATCTGGACGAAGATGCGATATTTCCCCGCGGTAGGGAAGCCGTAGGGAAACCCAACCTTGTTGGGAATCGCGCCCGAATCTCCATTCATCGGCATTGGCATGGACATCGGCATTGGCATCGGCTGCTCGGGATTCTGGCCTTGCGCCATCATCATTGCCGCCATCGCCGCGGTGCCTGACGGATGAATATGCGCGAAGACCTGTCCGTCGGCGCGGACAAAAGCGGCATGTCCCAGCATCCCCATGTAAAGCGCCATGTCGGCCGGGGGGTGCCCCGTGGGATCGAGCAGATAAAAATCGAATACCTCGGGATGAAGCGCCTTGAGTACGGGAGGCCGCGCCCACACCATCACATAACCATCGGGCAAGAGGCAGATGGTTTGCGCCTCGTTGGCCCGGCTGAGAGGAGGCGCCGTGCCCGCTGCGTCGTCGCCGCTCAGAGCCCGGCCGGAGATCACAGGCAGCGTCACCGTCGCCACCAGCGTCTCAGGAAAGCCGTCGGAGTGAACGACGTCGGCATAGAGCCGGTACGTGCCGGCCGGCATTGAAGGCAGCTCCAGTCGAAAGTGGTCCTCGGCCGCGGGCCGGGGATGGAGATGGTACACCACATCCATTTCCGGCTCCCGGATCATGTACAGGTGCATCAGGTGGCCGTGGTCGAGAATAAAGTCGTCCATCTGGCGTCGGCGCATCCACCCCCGCGTAGCTCCCGCGGGATTCGACAGCGCGAGATCGAGGGTATTGCCGGGAAGCAGCGACGCATCCATTTGCAAAGGCTTGTAGAGATTCTTCGCGTAATTGGCGGCGTCCCGATGCCACCAGCGGCCGCCCAGCCAAACTCCGAGGACGAGGATCACCAAGGCCGCAGCCATCGCCCAGCGTGCGCGTCGGCGGCGCCACGCCGGAGCCTCCGCGCCCGGAGCCAGCGTGCCCTCGCGCACTCCCGCGCCCACAATTCCGGCCATCCCCAAGACCAGCAAGCTTCCGAGAATCGCGAGCAGCGCTTTGAGTGCCGGCTGCATGGTGAGCGTTGCGGTCGGCGCTGCCGCGAGGGGAATCGCGAGCTCGCCAGGACCGCGGCTTCCGTCGACAAGAAAGCGGATCTGCCACGACCCTCCGGCCATGATCCATAGGCTGCCGCCGTAGAACTCGGCATCCTGATCCGACTTGCGCATCGTGTCGGGAACGGGTGGATGCTTCGAGGCTTCCCCGGTAAGCGGCACCGGCACGATCCGGATCCGCCGGATATCGGCATCGCTCGTCCGCACCTGCACGTCGGCAACCCCGGGAATCGCTCCCGGCGGCTGCACCGTTACAAAAAGCTTGTAGGGACCGGCATCGCCCTCGGCATAGACGCCCGAGCTTCCGACATGGGCGTGTGCCGCCGGCGCCGCGAAGACGACGGCCAGCAACGCGCAGATTCCCGCCAGGCGCGAGGAGACGGATGTTTGGAATGGCCGCCGCCGCTGCGCTTTTCGAAGCATGAGAGAACCGTCCCGCTTTAGGGCATTTCTCCCTTGCGGCATCCGCTTTAGTCGTGCCGCAAAAGCTGGCTGCGGAAAAACCCCTAGGGTAGTGAGTGTTGTATCAGGGCGCGACTTTGCGGTCACCGCGACTCCAGCGGATTCTTTCTCCCTTGCGGTATCCGCTTTAGTCGCGCCACAAAAGCAGAAAAATCAATGCGGGCTTCAGCCCCTGAGGCATGCTTTTCGTCAATTGCGCCACCTGTGTTGAGTTTTTTCCGGAGCCTCTTCAGCCCCTGAGGGAAAGGCTTCAAGGGGTTCACGCACTTATTCAAAGCTTCTCTAAAGAATATAGCGGGAGAGGTCTTGGTCTTTGACGATCGATGCCACCATGGCCCGCACATACTCGGGATCGATCAACACCACCCGCTCCACGCCGTTTTCCGTCTCTTGCTTGCTTACCGGCAAAGGCACAGTGGCGCCGGCTGCGGCTGCGGAGGCTACCAGATCGCCGTCCTCCAACGCGTGCCCCTTGGTGATGTCGGGCGCCATGAAGCTGATCTCGTCCAGCACCCTTTCCATGATGGTGTGCAGCCGCCGCGCGCCGATATTTTCCGTAGTCTCATTCACTCGGAATGCGAAGCGCGCCATCTCCTCGAGCGATTCCGGCGTGAATCTCAACTTCACGCCCTCCGTTTCGAGCAGTGCGGTGTACTGCTTGGTCAGAGACGATTTCGGCTCGGTCAGAATGCGGATGAAGTCCTCGACCGTCAACGATTGCAATTCCACCCGGATGGGGAACCGTCCTTGAAGCTCCGGAATCAGGTCGCTGGGCTTCGAGACATGAAAGGCTCCGGCCGCGATGAAGAGAATATGATCCGTTCTCACCATTCCATACCTGGTGTTCACCGTCGTGCCCTCGACGATCGGCAGAATATCCCGCTGCACGCCCTCACGCGAGACGTCGGGACCATGCCCGCCCTCGCGGCCCGCAATCTTGTCGATCTCGTCCAGAAAGACGATGCCGGAGTTCTCCACCCGCTCGACCGCCGCGCGCGTCACCTGGTCCATATCCACCAGGCGCCCTTCTTCTTCTTGCACCAGGTATTCGAAGGCCTCGGCCACGCTCATCTTCCGCTTTTTCGTGCGCTGGCCGAAGAGGTTGGGCAGAACGTCCTTGAGGTTGATATCCATCTCCTCGACGCCCTGGTTGGAGATGATTTCGAACGAAGGGTTATTGCGCTCGCGCACATCGATCTCTACCGTGCGGTCGTCGAGCTTTCCTTCGCGAAACTGCTGCCGCAGTTTTTCTCGCGTGCGGTTGTTGCTCTCCGGAGCGGGCGTGGGCGGCAGTCCAATAGGGCCGCCTTCGAGCGTCGGCCCTGCGGACGCCGCGGGAGCAACAGGCGCCGGAGGCAGCAATAGATCCAGCAGCCGCTCCTCGGCATTCAACTCCGCCCGGTCCTCCACCTCTTCCAGCTTCTCCTCGCGCACCATGTCGATCGCGATCTCGACCAGGTCGCGAACGATCGATTCCACATCGCGCCCCACATAACCCACCTCGGTGAACTTCGAGGCCTCGACCTTGAGGAAAGGCGAGTTGGTGAGCTTCGCCAGGCGGCGCGCAATTTCCGTTTTGCCCACGCCAGTGGGCCCGATCATGATGATGTTCTTGGGCATGATCTCTTCGGCGATGTCGGGCGGCAGCTTTTGCCGGCGCATGCGATTGCGCAGCGCGATCGCCACGGCGCGTTTGGCAGCGTGCTGGCCCACCACGTGCTTGTCCAGCTCCGCGACAATTTCGCGCGGCGTCAGGTCTTCGAGCGTGAGCTCCTGCTCTTCGGTTGTTCCCGGTAAAAAGATGGCCATGGCACCCGCTCCTTCTGGGGGGCTGCCTGCACGCGATGGCTACGCGTGCAGCTCTTCAATCGTGATGTGATCGTTGGTGAAGATGCAAATCTGGCCGGCGATGCGCAGGGATTTCTCGGCGATATCCCGCGCGGAAAGCTCCGTGTTTTCCATCAGGGCGCGCGCTGCCGCCAAGGCAAAGCTGCCTCCGCTGCCGATGGCCGCGACTCCTTCGTCCGGATCGATCACATCGCCCGACCCGCTCAGAAGATAGGTTTGCTGCAGGTCGGCGACCACCAGCAGCGCCTCGAGGTTGCGCAGCATCTTGTCCGTGCGCCAGTCCTTCGACAATTCGACGGCCGCTCTTCCCAGATTGCCGGCGTATTGTTCGAGCTTCGATTCGAATCGGCTGAAGAGCGAAAACGCGTCGGCGGTCGATCCGGCAAATCCCGCCAGGATCTTGTCCTGGTAGAGCCGGCGGATCTTCTTTGCGGTGTGCTTGATAGCGCTCTCCCCGAGAGTGACCTGACCATCGGCGGCCATCACGACCTGGCCATTTCGCCGCACGCACAAAACGGTGGTTGACCGGATGCGGGGGCGGGTCTCCGAAGAGCGGGAGTTTCCACGGGAGCGGGGCGCGGGAGTGTTCGCGGCGGGCGAACCGGGCAAAAAAGACGGACGAATGGACATGCCTAGGTTTCAGTATACGCTGGCTTGCAGGCCCAAGTTCCCCGGGCCCCCGTGCTCTTGCCCCAAAGGCGGGAGCATCCCGGCTCGAACGGGGAGGTGGCGACGCTGCTTTCGTGTCCCGCGTTCCTCATCCGTCTCTCCCAAGGAGCACCCCTCTGCGTTATTCTGAAAGTCCTGGCAGCGAAACGTCTGCATTCGGCACACCGTGCCGGGGAGATTCAATGCACAACGACTCACTGCGCGGCATGCATCTTTTAGCCGCAATCGCCGCTGCGGGGATCTGCCTCGGCGGCGTTGCCGCCGTCTATGCGCTGCTTCGCCGCACTCCCAGTCCCGATGAACAGGAACGCAAGCGCCGGGAGATGCTCGTTCGCCAGGGCCGGATTATCGATGGAACGGTGATCGATATCTCCGACCTGAATGCCGAAGAGAGCTGCCGTCCTCAAGGCATGCAGCTCATCCTTTACAAGTACGACATCGCCGGCGTCGTCTACGAGTGCTCGCAAGACGTGACCATGCTCCGGCACCTGGTCAATATCTACGACTGCCGGCTAGGCTTTCCCGCTTCCGTGCGATACGATCCGCACAATCCGGGCAACTCTCTGATTGTCGCCGAGACATGGAGCGGCCTCCGCGATACCGCCAACTCGGTTCCCGCTCATCCCCGCCCCCAGAACCCGATACCGGCAAACAGCCACTCCCGGTAAACTGAACATATGCACGTGCATGGCTCCGTATCGGAGAGAACGCAGCGTGTCTTGCGGTTTTCCTTGGCTGCGACGCTGCTCTACGTCGCGCTGACTTTTTTTGCCGGAGTGCGCGCCCATTCCTTGGCGCTCATCTCAGAAGCCGGGCACAATGTCTCCGACTTCCTCGCGCTGCTGCTGTCCTTTGTCGCCGTCTACTTCCAGGCCCGCCCCGCCACCGACAAAAAAACCTTTGGCTACCAGCGCGCCGGCGTTCTTGCCGCCTTTTTCAATGCGGTCTCGCTGATCCTGCTCTCGGTTTGGGTGGTGATTGAGGCGGTCCACCGCTTAGCCTCTCCTGCCCCCGTGCAGCCTCGCGTCATGATGATCGTTGCCGCTGCCGGTGTGGTGATGAATGGAGTGATCGCTGCGCTCCTCTGGACCACCTCCCGCGACGTGAACATCCGCAGCACCTTCGTCCACATGCTGGGCGACACCCTCTCGACCGCTGCCGTCATCGTCGGCGGCGGAGCTATTTTGTTGACCGGGCGAAACTGGATCGATCCGGTTCTTTCGATCCTCATTGCCGCGCTGATTCTGTGGAGCTCGCTGTCGATCGTGCGCGAAACCATGAACATCTTGCTCGAAGGCACGCCGCGTGGAGTCTCCCTGGCCGAGATTCGTCACTCCATGGAGGCGCTGCAAGGTGTGGAGGAAGTTCACGACCTGCACGTTTGGAGCCTGGGTTCGCAAACCCACGCCCTCGCCAGCCACGTCACCATCGCCGATATCCCCCCCTCGGAAAGCGGCCGCATTCTCGAACAGATCAACGGACTTTTGCGCGAGCGCTTCCGGATCTATCACGTCACGATTCAATTCGAGCACGCGGAATGCGAAGTCGCGCACGGCTGCGCCCCTCCAGTCGAGATCGGCCATGCACATAGCCACTCCCACGCTGGTCATTCCCACAGCCACCCCCATTCCCACTGAAGGACGAATTGTCCCCATGGACAACCGATCGATCGCCCTCATGCTGGCAGAGACCGCCGACCTGCTGGAAATTAGCGGCGGCGATCCCTTTCGCATCCGTTCCTATCGCCGCGCTGCGGAAGCTGTGGAGAACAGCACCGAAGCCCTTTCGAGCTTGGCCAACGACCCCAAACGCCTCCTCGCCATCCCCGGCATCGGCAAGGGCATGGCCGCGAACATCCGCGAGATCGAGGCTCGTGGCAGCCTTCCGCTCCGGGATGAGCTTCTCCAGACCTACCGTCCAACCATGCTCGATCTCCTCAAGCTGCCTGGCATGGGTCCAAAAACCGTCTTGTTGCTGTGGGAGGCGCTCCAGGTCGCCGACGTCGAGCAGTTGGAAAAGGCCATCGACGAGGGCCGGCTCGAGGCACTGCCCCGGTTGGGCAAGAAGCTGGCGGAAAAATTAAAGCGGGGCATTGCCGAGTACCGCAAGAACACCGGCCGTGTGCGCCTGGACTCGGCCGAGCGCGCCGCAGAGCGGCTGACTCTTTATCTCAAGAACTTCTCCGGCATCGATCGCGTGACCCCCGCCGGCTCGCTGCGCCGCGGCAAGGAAACCGTCGGCGATGTGGACATTCTCGCCACCGGTCCGGCCTGCGCCGAAGACAAAGTGGCCGCCGCGGTCGAGTACGTGGCCGCGTATCCGCCGATCGCGGAGCTGATCGCCAAAGGCCAGAACAAGGTCAGCTTCCGCGTGCGCGGCGGGTTGCAAGTGGACGTGCGCCTGCTGCCCGAGGCCAGCTACGGCGCGGCCCTGCAGTACTTCACCGGCTCCAAGATGCACAATGTCTCCCTCCGCCAGCGGGCTCTCAAGCAGGGATACACCTTGAACGAATACGCTCTGGCCCGCCTCGATACCGGCGCCGCCGTGGCCGGCGCGACCGAGCGGGAGATCTACGGCGCTCTGGGCATGGATTGGATTTCGCCCGAGCTGCGGGAAAATCAAGGCGAGATCGAGGCTGCCGCCGCGCATCGCCTACCCATCCTCATCGAACAAAGCGATCTGCGCGGAGATGTGCACATGCACACCGTCGCGACCGACGGGCGCAACACGATTGTTGAAATGGCGGAGGCTGCCGCTGCCCGGGGCTATGCCTACATCGCGATCACCGACCACTCGAAGAACCTGGCCATGACCAACGGCCTCGACGACGAGCGAGCCCTCGATCACATGCGCCGTATCCGCGCCGTCGATGCTGAAATGGCGGGCCGCATCCGCGTGCTGGCCGGGATCGAAGTCGATATCTTGGGCGATGGTGAGATCGATCTCTCGAACGAAGTCCTGGCGCAGCTTGATGTCGTCATCGCCAGCGTGCACTCTCTCTTCAGTCAGGGCGAAGAGGAGATGACCGCGCGCATCCTCAAGGCGATCGAGAATCCTTATGTCAAGATTCTCGGGCATCCGACCGGGCGCCTCTTGCTGCGGCGCGAACCCTACAAGATCGATACCGCGGCAATTTTCAAGCGGGCTGCCGCGTTGGGCGTTGCTGTCGAGCACAACGCATACCCTGACCGCCTGGACCTATGCGATGTCCATCTCCGCCAGGCCAGGGAGTTAGGAGCGAAGATCGTCATCAGCACCGATTCTCACGACACGGCCAACCTCGATAACATGCGCTTTGGCGTGCGCCAGCTCCGCCGCGCCGCCCTGACGAAAGAAGATGTGCTGAACACGCTTCCCGTGGATGAGTTTCTGCACGCCTTGCGCAAGGCAAAGTAAAGGCCCGTTTTCGGCTGACTCGCTAACTCGCCAACTCGCTGGCTCGCCGCAGTTGCTTTTCTTGTCGCTCTTCCTCGGAATTCAACCGAAGGGTGACATAGACAAAAGTTTGCGCCAATAGGATTGGTACGAGTAGGCGCAATTCCCGAAGGATGCCCGAGGCCAGGATGGGCAGGATATAGGGTATCGAGAGCACGAGCAAAACGATGCTCGGACCGATCTTGGCATGAATCCGGATCGCCAACAATGTGCTAATGCAAAACAACAGGGTGAGAACCAGAAAACTTGCCACGGCCCACTTGCCCCCGACCGTCGAGCCTCCCGTCACGTCCTTCGCTCCCGGGACTTCCAAGCGCAGGATGGCATAGACCAGGCCGAAGACAACAAGGTTGAGGGTTCCCGTCTTCCATAAACGACGACCCCTGTCACCGGCACAGAAGAGCGCCGCCGTGAACATAGCAGAGGTGACCAGAAATTGGGTCTCCCGCGTGAGGGTGCCCAGGATTGCGGCGAGCGCTACAAGCAGATAGGCAACCCATGGGATACGCTGCGTCGAGACCAGGAGGCTTGCAAGCAGAAACATGTAGGCAAGCTGGTCATAAGGAGTCAGGACCGCCATGGCCAAAGCCTGAACCAAAATTAAGAAGAAATAAGTCGCGAGGCTGGTTTCCGGCAAATGCTTCTTGCGATTGGCCAGCAGGACCAGGAGAAGCAGGTTCGATATCGAGAAGCAAATGCTATCGAGCAGCACATAGCTTGCATAAAACAGCAGCGATCCATCGGGCCCGCGGGGCATGGCCAAGTGCCTATCAGGCCGCAGCGCCGCGAGGTGACGATAAATGAAGAGCAGTGTTTCGCGCCCGAGCAGTCGGTAGCGATAGATCCCGTGATCGTACTGATTCAAGAATCCGCGAAGATCGAAGACGCCCGATGTGTACGCCGTTCTCAGCCACACGTGCGTCGACAGAATAACCACTGGCGGAATTACCAGCACAAGCAGCCAGAACAAGCTGCTCTCCGGCGGCTGGAGAGCTTTCGCCTTGCTCTCAAGATCCCATAACTTTCGGCGGAGCCAATCGAGCGTCACCTGCCCCTCCGTAACGGCGGACGTGCGCCTGAGAGCAAGAACTCAGTGCGATTGCAGCCAAGCCGCAATTCGTTACACGTCTCCATTTCCTTAGGCAATCGTGGATCTCCAAAGCGATGGGGATCGCCTGTTCTGTATGTCGCGTGTCTCAAAACAAATGGCCGTTTTGGGCGGGATCTGCCACAACCTTCGGCCTCCGCTTCGTCTGCCTGATTCTCGTTCACAAGGCTGCTCGTCCTAAGAGTGTGAACCGGCCCTGGTGCCCTGTCTCAGAAGTTCGTTCAAGCAATGTTCTTTGGTTTTGTATCAGGGCGCGACTTTGCGGTCACCGCGACCCCAGCGGATTCTTTCTCCCTTGCGGTATCCGCTTCAGTCGTGCCGTAAAGATCGCCAAAACAGATGGGCTTCAGCCCCTGAGGGCTGTTCTTCGAACCCCTCCAATTCGCCGAATTATTCAATGAACTTCAGACTCACCGGCCCTAGAACACCTGCTCGGCGAACACCGTCCGCAGATAATGCCCATAGGCGCTCTTGCCCACGCGCACGATCAGCTTTTCCAATTGCTCCCGATCGATCCAGCCCAGGCGGTAGGCAATCTCTTCCGGACAGGCGACCTTGAGCCCCTGCCGCTTCTCGATCGTCTCGATGAAAACCGCCGCTTCGATCAGCGAATCGTGTGTCCCGGTGTCCAGCCAGGCAACGCCGCGCCCCAGAACCTCCGTCCGCAACATGCCCTGTTCCAAATAGTGGCGGTTGAGATCGGTGATCTCCAGTTCGCCTCGCGCCGAAGGCTTGATCTGTCGCGCCACTGCCGGCGCGGTGCCGTCATAAAAATAAAGCCCGGTGACCGCGTAGCGCGATTTCGGCTGAGCCGGCTTTTCTTCGATCGAGAGCGCGTGGCCCGCGGCGTCGAACTCCACCACTCCGTAGCGTTCGGGATCGGAGACCGGGTAGGCAAAAATCACCGCTCCTTCCCGTGTCTGGGCGGCAGTTTGAAGCTGGCGGCTGAGGTCGTGGCCATAGAAAATGTTGTCGCCCAGAACCAGCCCGCACGGGCCGCCATCGAGAAATTTTTCGCCGATGATTAACGCCTGCGCCAGGCCATCCGGCGATGGCTGCACCGCGTATTCGAAACGCATCCCCAGATTGCTACCGTCGCCCAGGAGCTTTTCGAAAAGACTGGTATCGGCCGGAGTCGAGATGATCAGCACCTCCCGAATCCCGGCCAGCATCAGTACCGACAGCGGATAGTAGATCATCGGCTTGTCGTAAACCGGCAGCAGTTGTTTTGAGACCACGTGGGTCGCCGGGTAGAGGCGCGTGCCCGAGCCCCCGGCGAGAATGATGCCCTTCATCGTCTCGCCTCTCCGCGCCCCGCGTAGTTGGTATCGATCCATTGGCGGTAGGCGCCGCTGGTCACCTGCTGAACCCAGTCCTGATGCTCCAGATACCACTTCACCGTGCGGCGCAGGCCGGAAGAAAAGGTCTCCGCCGGCTTCCAGCCAAGCTCGCGCTCGATCTTGCCCGCGTTGATCGCGTAGCGTCGGTCGTGTCCCGGCCGGTCGGTCACGAAAGAAATGAGGTTGCTGTGTGGCACATGCGGTGAGCCCGGCAGCATCTCGTCGAGCAGGCTGCACAGCAGGTGAACCGTGTCCAGATTGGCCTGCTCGTTGTGGCCGCCGATGTTGTACGTCTCTCCGATCTTGCCCCGTTCGAGGATCAGGCGCAGCGCGGAGCAATGATCGCCTACATAGAGCCAGTCCCGAATCTGCCGTCCATCTCCATAGACCGGCAGCCGCTTGCCTGCGGCGGCGTTCGCGATCATCAGCGGCAGCAGCTTCTCGGGGAACTGATACGGCCCATAGTTATTCGAGCAGTTCGAAGTGATTGCGGGAAAGCCGTAACTGTGAACATAGGACCGCACAAGATGATCGGAGGCTGCCTTCGACGCAGCGTAGGGGCTGTTGGGCGCGTACGCCGTGGTTTCTTCGAAAGCCGCATCGCCGGGGCCGAGCGTGCCGTAGACTTCATCGGTGGAAACATGCAAAAAGCGAAACCCCGCGCGCTCCTCCGCCGGCAGTTCGGCGAGATAAGCCCGCGCCGCCTCAAGCAGGCAGAATGTCCCAAAGATGTTGGTTTGGACGAAAGCTTCGGGACCCACCAGGGAGCGGTCCACATGGCTTTCCGCTGCGAAATGCACGATCGCGCGCGGCTGGTGGCGTCGCAGCAGTGCGTCCACCAGCGGCCGGTCGCAGATGTCTCCCTGCTCGAACGAATAGGCCGGCTTTCCCTCGACCGAAACAAGGTTCTGCAAATTGCCCGCGTACGTCAGCTTGTCCAGATTGAGGATGGGTGAGCCATCGCGCTCCAGCCAGTCGAGGATGAAGTTCGACCCGATAAAACCGGCGCCGCCGGTCACCAGCACTGGCGATGAATCGTTCAAAAGCTTTTCCCCAGGCGAAATGATCAACACGCCATCGCGATTGTAAATGAGCCGGAACCGCTTTCTAGCTGTTTCCCTGCGATCGAAAGTAATCGAGCGAGAGCGCAAGACCCTGCCGCAGTGCGATCTTGGGCTCCCATCCCAATAGCGCCCTGGCCTTGGTAATGTCGGGGCGGCGCCGCGTCGGATCGTCCTGCGGCAGCGGCTCGTGCCGTATCTTGCTCCGCGAGCCCGTCACTTCGAGCACGGCCTGCGCACACTCCGCGATCGTCCACTCTTCCGGATTGCCGATATTTACCGGGGAGTGTTCCTCGCAGCGGGAGAGTAGCAGAATGCCCGCGATCAGGTCGGAAACGTAGCAGAAACTGCGAGTCTGGCGCCCGTCTCCGTAGATTGTCAAGTCTTCCCCCCGGATCGCCTGCATCATCAGGTTGGAAATCACGCGCCCGTCGGAGGGCTGCAATCGCGGGCCGTAAGTGTTAAAGATGCGGACCATGTGGGTGTCCACATCGTAGTAACGGTGGTAAGCCGTGATGATCGCTTCGGAAAAACGTTTGGCCTCGTCGTAGACCGAGCGGGGTCCGATCGGATTCACGTGGCCCCAGTAGCTCTCCGGCTGCGGATGGACGTCTGGGTCTCCATAGCACTCCGAGGTTGAGGCGTGCAGAAATCCCGCGCGATATTTGCGTGCCAGCTCCAGCGTGTTCTTCGTGCCCGCCGAGCCCACGTCCAGCGTCTCCGGGCCCAGGCGCAAGTAATCCGCCGGACTTGCCGGGGAGGCGAAGTTGAAGATGTAGTCGACCGCGCCGGCATCGAATGGCGTGCAGATGTCCTGCTCGATCAGGGTGAAGCGTGAATCCTTCCCCAGATGGTCCAAATTGACCGGACGGCCGGTGGAAAAATTGTCTACGCCAACGACGTTATGGCCTTCGCCCAGCAGTGCATCGCAAAGATGGGAGCCGAGAAATCCCGCGGCTCCTGTCACCAGAACTCTCTGGGTTGTCAACGTTTCGGTTCCCCTCATGCAAAGTGATGGCCTGCACGAGAGCGCAGGTCCGTTGTAAATTTCTTCATTCGAGAGCCGCCGCCGCGGTCTGGGGGAGTCCCGCTTTCGGCGTTTCGGTTAGAGCAACAGCACAGATACTGGGATGCGGTGAGTTGAGCTATATGTGCAGCCATTCTTTCCACCCCAGCAAGCTTCGCTTGCCGGGAACCCCGGTCTAGACGGAATAGCGTGCGTCCAGAGCCGTTCGCCACGTTGCACCGTCTGTGCTTTTGCTCTGTGTCCTGAGTCATTAGTTCGTTCAAGAAGCGAACTTTGTTTTGTATCAGGGCGCGACTTCAGTCGCGCCATAAAGGCCGTAAAATCAATAGGGCTTTAGCCCCTGAGGGCTGTTCTTCGAACCACTCCAATTCGCCCAATTGTTCAATGAACTTCAGACTCACCACACTAGCGCCAGCGCTGGGCCTCCGCCGTATCGGCGTGCACCCGGCGCGCCCGTCCCACACTGATATAAGTGAATCCGCAATCTTCCATCTTGGCCGGCTCATAAAGATTGCGTCCGTCGATCACGATCGGGTAGCGCAAGGCCGAGCGCAGCCGCGCAAGATCGATGTCGCGAAAGCCCGCCCAATCGGTCAGGATCAGCAGGGCGTCCGCGCCATCTGCGGCCTCGTAGGGATCGCCTGCATAGCGCATGGAGGCATCCGCCGGAAGCTCTTCCTGGGCTCGCTCCACGGCCGCCGGGTCATAGGCATATACCGAAGCTCCCGCATCGCGCAGCATGCGGATGATTTTGAGGGCAGGGGACTCGCGGATATCGTCCGTGCCCCCTTTGAAGGCCAGGCCAAGGACTGCGAGCCGCTTTCCTCGCAGCGTCCAAAGCGCCGAGCGGACCTTCTCGAAAAATCGTTGCCGCTGGTTCTCGTTGATTCTTTCCACTTCCGCGAGCAGGCTGAAATCCACGCCCATCTGTTGCGCCACATACCGGAATGCCGCCACGTCCTTGGGGAAGCACGAGCCGCCGTAGCCGATGCCCGCCTGCAAAAAGCGGTTGCCGATACGGCGATCCAGCCCCATGCCTCGCGCTACGTGCTCCACGTCCGCATCGACGGCCTCGCAAAGATCGGCCACCGCGTTGATAAACGAAATCTTCGTCGCCAGAAAGGCATTCGAAGCGTGCTTGATGATCTCTGCCGCTTTCGTTGAGGTGCTGACCACCGGCGGTGGGCTTTGGACGCTCCGTTCCCCGGGAATGGCGTCTGGACGTTCGTAATAGCTGCCTGAGCTCAAAGGCCGGTAAATCGCGGCCAGCAGATCTGCCGCTTCTTCGCAGTCCGATCCCAGAACGATGCGGTCAGGATGCAGAAAGTCCTGCACCGCCGTGCCCTCCCGCAGAAATTCCGGATTCGAGGCTACGTCGAAGAGCGAACGCTTCACTCCATTGCGCTCCAAGGTCCGCCGGATCCATTCGCTGGTGTAAACCGGCACCGTGCTTTTTTCGACCACCAGCTTGTAGGAGTCGATCGAGCTCGCGAGCTCCCGCGCCACCGATTCCACATACGAAAGATCGGCGTCTCCGCTCTCGTGCTGCGGCGTGCCCACAGCGATAAAAATGGCCTGAGATTCCCGCACTGCGCTGCACAGGTCGGTCGTAAAGCGGACTTGCCCGATCTCGCGATAGCGGCCCAGCAGTTCGGGAAGCGACTCCTCATGGATCGGGAGCCCGCCGGCGTTCAGCATCTTCACCTTGGCGTCGTCGTTGTCGACGCAGAGCACGCGATGGCCAATCTCCGCCAGGCAAGCCGCCGCAACCAGGCCGACATATCCGGAACCGACCACGGTGATTGAAATGGGATCGCTCATTTTTTGCTCCTTCTAACTAAGTTCGCGACGCGCTGGGGGAGGCGGCGCCAGCGCCGCTCTTGTCCGCTTCTGCAGCCGGATCCGGCTTTTCCTCGTGATAATCCATCTCGGTGTTGATAGCCCAGAGAGATTGCTTGTCCGTGATGCCCGCGATGATGTTGTCCACTGCCGTCATCGCGGTCAGCATGGAATGGTCTTGATTGTTGTACTTATGCATCCCGTTGCGGCCTACCAGATACAAATTCTCGAACCGGTCGGTGAAATCCCGAATTACGTGGAAGCGGTCGTAGCTCCCGAAATACGCTGGATACGTCTTAGGCACCCGAACAACATGCCCATCGATAACATCGCTGCTGTTAAGGATTCCGATTTTCGCGACCTCGCTGATGGCAAACTTGATCAGTTCGTCGTTCGGCATCTTCCAGAGAGCATCGCTGTCGTAGCAGAAATATTCCAGCCCGATCCACGTCTTGCTGGGGTCCGCCACCATGTACGGGCTCCAGTTGTTGAAGATTTGCAGCCGGCCCACCAGCACATCCGGTTCCTGAACGTAGATCCAGTTATCTTTCAAAGGCTCGCCGTTGGGCTCGCGCACGCGCAACTCGTTCACCAGCAGCCCCACGGTAATAAAGTCGCGGTATTGAAGCCCGTCGCTAACCTCGCGCACCTCGCGAGGAATCTCGGTATCGAGCGAGCCAATCAGTTCCCGCACCGGCATGGTTGAGAAGACATGGTCGGCGGCAAACCGTTTCTGCTCTCCCGTCGCGCTCACCGCTTCCACCGCTACGATTCGGTTGCCTTCCACGCAAAGCCGCGTCGCGCGCCAGCCAGTCAGAATTTCTCCGCCCTTTGCGCGGATCAGATCCGCCGCGTGCTCCCATAGCTGCCCGGGGCCGTATTTCGGGTAGAGAAATTTTTCGATCAGTGAGGTCTCCGTCTGCTTCTGGCGGATTCCGTCTTCCTTCGGCCGTGCGAACGCCGTCTTGAGAAAATGCAGCACCGCTGTCGTCAGCGACAGCCCCTTGATGCGCTGCGCACCCCACTCGGCGCTGATCTCATCGCAGGGCACACCCCAGACTTTCTCGGTGTAGGACTTGAAAAATGTGAGATAAAGCTGCTGGCCGAAGCGGTTGATCAGAAAATCTTCGAGCGACTTTTCTTGCTTCCGCGGAAAGAGCTTGGCTGCAAGATAGCTGAAGCCGACCTTGATGGTTCGTACCAGCCCCAGCTTTTTCAGTGTATCGGCGCTGAGCTTGATCGGATAGTCGAAGAAGCGCCGCAGAAAATAGATCCGGCTTTTGCGCGGACGAACCAGCATCACCAGGTCACTGCTCTCCGGCGAAAGCCCCGATGGCTCCGCCCGCAAAGTCCGGCGCTGGTTCTGGTATTGCAGGGAGTGTTCCGTCTCCGTCCCCGTTTCAGGGGGAAGCAGTTCCATCCACCAGTTCATGACCCGGTCGGATTTGGAGAAAAAGCGGTGCCCTCCGATATCCATCCGGTTGCCCTTGTAGCGGATCGTGCGCGAGATTCCGCCGATATCGCCGCTGGCCTCGAGCACGATCGGATGGATGTTCGAGCGGCGAAGAAACTCGAGCGCCGCGGTGAGACCTGCGGGACCGGCGCCAATAATGACGGCTGTCTTAGACATTGGGCATTTGGCCTAGCGAGAAGAATCCGCCGTGAAGGCGATTGCAGCCCAAGGGGCTCTGGGAAGAAAACGGGAAAATAGTGTCGAAATTGCTATTGCCGGAAAAGATTCGGATTTCAAGCTGCTGTTTGGCGACAAAATCACGCGCCCGCACCATCTGAAAACCCAATGGTTGGTGCGCCACCATGGACTCAGCCTATCACGAGGTGCGAATGGAATTCGAAAGCAGATGGATCCATCGCCCTGTCAGGCTTTCGGAAAGTGCCTTTCTGCTAGTCTGTTCTTCGGGCGTCATCATTCACGGTTCTAGACAGATAGAGTACTTTTGGTTACCCTGAGGATCATTGGCCGTTTGCGGGTGTGCCTCGATCACCCCCGGAAGCGGCGGGCCATTTCCGATTCACGCGGCTCCTTCCATTTGCATCCAAAGAATTCGGGCCAAACTACAACCAAAAGGTTTCCTTGTTGCGGGTCTCCGCGTAACCTCAAGACTCTGTGGGATGTGAGCGTTACATAGGTGGCGCCGCTGCAACTATTGTTGGATGTGTAACCTGCGAGGTTACTTGGTACAAACGAACCGGTGCGGAGCATCCAAGGTTCAGCGTGAGGTGTGCACTCTAGCTGTGCCTTGGCGTCGGGAACCTTCAGTGCCGGGCTTCACCATATAAATTTCACGGGCGGCTCACATGCGACTTCTTTCGAGATCGTTAGCTTGCGCAATGATTGTGGCGGGGATGCTCTTGCCTGGGATTTCCCACGCACAGGTCGTACCTGCAATCAAGGGTGGCGGAAGCCAGATCAACGTCTATGGCTTTTATACTCTGATGAACCCCGACGGCAAGGCCGGTCTCAATTACCCTCCGGGTGTGAAGCCGACTCAAAGCCAAGAGAACGCCGCAGACAAGTGGAATGAACTTGCCGGCGGCGTCGGCGCGGACTTCCGGCTCGGGAGGTTCGTCTTTGGTCAGCCTGCGCTCGGAGCCCGCTTCACATTTTCAGCCCGCAACTCGGCCAAAGAAAGTACCTACCTCTTTGGTCCTGAAATGCATTACGCCTTCGGCCGTTTCCGGCCTTACGGCAACTTCTATCTCGGCACCGGTGACGTCAACTTTGGCAGTTCGGCCACCGGCGACAACAGCATCGTCTACGATGTCGGCGGTGGTGTGGATTACCACGTGAACTCCCGGATCAATATCAGGCTCGCCGATTTTCAATACCAGTTTTGGAATCTCGGAACCCACACGTATCCTGCCGGTCTGGTTCCGGGAGAGCCTTCCTTCAAATACGCCACCACCCTGCAGCCGTATACATTGAATTTCGGCCTCCTGTTCCGTATACGCTAAAGACATTCGCACTCGATCAGGCCGCCTGGCGGCACTTGCCGGCAGCCTGATCCGGTCCGCTAACTTCTGTTTGGCTGCCTTGTACACAAGCTCCTGCGGCAGGCAGGAGATCTTTTCCGTGAGCCTGCTTTCCGGTGGTACCCTGGCGGCTGCATAGCTCCGCACACGGCTAGGGATAGCGGCGGTTCGATCCTTCACGGAACACGGTCGCCTCGGGCTGTGCCGGCTGGTTCCTCGGGCTCAAGCGCTGGGTTTTCCTCTTTCGTCCTCCCCGTGGGCTGCGCGCAGCAACGATGTCTTCTTCCGCTTCAACTCGCGATCCCTATTTGCGGCCGTCGTTCTCCCTTGCCAACCGCATTCGCAGGCAGACATGGAATCTCTGCTGGGGCCTGTTCTACAGGTATTCCCCCCGGCCATTTCATTGCTGGCGCTCCCTCCTTCTCCGGTGCTTTGGCGCAAAGCTGGGTCCGCACTGCCACTTCTACCCCAAATCCCGCGTGTGGGCGCCCTGGAACCTCATTTGCGATGAGGCGGTTTGTTTGAGTGATGAGGCGGAGATTTACAACCCGTCTCCCGCATTTTTAGGCTCGCATGCGATCGTCTCCCAGCACGCATACCTCTGCGGGGCCACGCACGACTACAACGATCCCGCCTTTCCCCTCATCTCGTTTCCCATCCATCTTGGAGCCTATGTGTGGATATGCGCCCGCGCTTCGGTCGCTCCCGGCGTCAAGGTGGGAGAGGGGGCGGTCCTCGGGTTGAGCTCTGTTGCCACCCGCGATCTTGAGCCCTGGACTGTCTATGCTGGCGCTCCCGCGAAAAAAATCAAGGCGCGAGAACGGCGGTTCGCGCGCGAAGCGTAGGGCGCCCCTTGCACCGCACCGCATCGCTCCTGGTTTCCGCCCTGCCGGCGATTGAGGAAACACGTTCTGGCCCTTTTGAGGAGCACCTGGAGGCAATTCCCGATGGTATGCTTTTGTAGCGGTTGTCCTCGCTCTCATTGGTTCGAAACGAGTGCGAGGCCGGTTCCCGTTTCCAGCGGTGGCGGCGGTTGCGTTGAGTGGAGACCACGCCGCGGAGCGCAAGCCGAGCCGTGAATCAAACTATGACCGCCTCTCTCCCTCCGATGCAAAATGCCCTGCCTGGTCCGGCGCCGCAAAGCGTGCGATCGTGCCCTCCGCGATTTTGCGATTGGACCCGTGGCTGGCCTCTGTTGTGCGCGCTCTTGCTGGTTCTTGGGGTTGGAATCCCGCGGGCCATCGGCCAGGACATGGGAGGAGACGAAGCCGCACCGCAGCAAGCGCCCATCACTCCGGCAGGCGGCATACCGTCTGAGAATTCCGGTCCCGCGCAGCCCATCTTCTCCGAGCCCGCAAGCCCGGTAACTCCTTCCAGCCGTCCGGTGCCGGCCGGCGGAGTTCCCTCCGTTTCCTCCACGCTGGGCGGGTTGGGGCTGGGCTCCGGTCCTATCCGCGCCGGAGATATCGTGGATGTGCACTTTTTCGGTGCGTCCCAATACGACATCCGTATGCCGGTGGCATCCTCTGGGGACATCGCAATTCCTTATGCCGGGGTCTTTCACATCGACGGCATGACTTCTATTGAAGCTGCCACTGCGATCTCGAAGCTTTTTGCCGACCGCCAGCTTTTACACGATCCCCACGTGATCGTCACCACGCAGCAATTCGGCGACAGCGTCACCGTGCTTGGAGAAGTTCGCATCCCCGGTATTTATCAGTTATCCGGACGGCACCGGCTCATCGACATTCTCACTGAGGCCGGTGGCATTACCAACAACGCCGGTCATGGCATCGAGATCTTTGACCAGTCGATGACCAATCCCCAGCAGGTGGTCTGGGATCCCACCCTCAAGGAAAACAACAACGCGTCTATCCTCCTCAAGGCAGGCAATACGGTGCTGGTCAGCCGTTGCGGGGTGGTCTATGTGGGAGGAAACGTGAATCGCCCTGGAGCCTTCCCGCTTTGCGATTCCAACCACACCACGCTCTCCGAAGTGATGACTTTGGCGCAGGGAACCAAGCCCTCCTCCTGGTCTCAACGGACGCTTCTTTTGCGGTCCTCCGGCAATGGCACGCGCGTCGTTGAAACCATCAAGCTCGAGAGCGTATTGCGGGGCAAAGGAGTCGACGTCACGATGCAGCCCGATGACATCGTCTTCGTCCCCCCCAGTGCGCTCAAAGCGGGGTCCAAGATTGCAATCACCTCCGCGATTGGCTTTGCCACGCAGGCTTACTTCTATCTCCGGTAATGTCACCCGATTTCCATCGCGGACAGGAAGCGAGTCCCGTCGTCGGTGCGGTCCTCCCGCATCGAGGCCAAGGCCCGGCCACACTGAAATTTAGCGTTGTCACGATTTCCTTCAACCAGGGCCAGTATC
>DATAWF010000105.1:0-11240 GCA_036267335.1 Acidobacteriaceae bacterium | reverse complement strand
CACTCGGTAACCGCGTTCACGCGTAGCGCCGATGCGCCGCTCGAAGAAAACTCCGAGGTTCGCGTCGTGCGCGGCGACGTATTCGATGGAGCGGTTGTGGCCGATGCGATCTCCGGGCACCGGGCCGTCCTCTCCGCTCTCGGGCCCCGCACGGTCAAGAAGACCCGGCTCCTCGAGTCTGCGATTCCCAACATCCTTTCCGGCATGCGGCAGCACTATATCTCACGGCTGATCGTGCTGGGCGCGGCGGGCGTCGAACCCGGCTATGGCAAATACCAGAACGCGCTGACCCGTATCGGCTTCTGGCTCATGATGCATACTGCGCTGCGGCATCCCTTTGCCGACCAGGCGGCGCAGGAGAGCCTGCTTGCGGCAAGCAGCGCCGACTACACGATCGTCCGGCCGCCGCGCCTGACCGATGGCCCCAGGACCGGCAACTACCGTGTGGTTCCCGACGGTCTTCCGCCGGGAAGCTTGCACATCTCTCGCGCCGACGTTGCCAGCTTCATGCTCTTGCAGTTGACCGATCCCCGCTTTCATCGTCAGGGACCCTACATCGCCGGCTAGGAAAGAGGGAATAACCCATGTCTCAAACGCGAGACATGGGGCACCCACATTAGCGGGCTAGAGCTTTGTTCGTCCGTGGGAACAGGCCCTAAATCCCGGCTTACTCGACAGATTGTTTGGCCCGGTATCCGTCGCGCGCGACGATGTCGTATTTCAGCGCGTGGTGCTTCTGATCCTGCATCTTGAGAGGCTGACCCTCGTCGTCGACCAGCTCCACACGGATCTTCCTGTAGGTTCCGTCCTGCTTGGCATTGGTAGGCGTGTAGCTGAGCGCGTACTGGTTGCGGATGGAGGCATTGATCGCGCGGAAATCGTCTGGCATCTCGGTCTCGAAGCGCGGAAAGAAAGCCATGCCCCCGGTCATGCTGGCAAAGCTGGAGAGCTGATTGTCCGCCTGAAGATAGTCGATCCCGCGCGGCCCGAACATTCCGCTGCGCGCCTGGCCTGTCAGCCGCGCGTACTGCCCGGTGCCAATCGAGAAGATGGTCACATCCGGAGTGGCGCGTATCTTCTGGAGGACTTTGTCCAGGTTGATCTTGCTGAAGCTGTCATACCCAGAAGAGACGAGCACGATGTATTTGCGCCCGGGGACGCGGGAGAGCCGGTCGAGGGTTTCGTACAGCGCGTCGAAGAGATTGGTTTCCGAAAAGGTCGGAATCATCAGGCTGCCCAGGGACTCCTGCACCATCTGCTTGTTCTGGGTGAAGTCGGTCAGGATATGGGTGTGCAGATCGTAGGTCATGACCGCGACATAGTCGTCAGGCTGGAGCTGCTGGCTGAAGATGTAGGCGGCGTTGCGCATGTCGTAAATAAACCAATAGTTGGTCGATGCGAACTCGCAGAGCAGCACGGCGGTGATCGGGGCCTGCACGCGCTGAAATCTCTTGACAGTTTGCAGCGCGCCGTCTTCGTAGATGCGGAAGTTGTTTTGCTGCAGGTTGGGAACGAACTCGTGGGTTTTGTCGAGGAGCACGCCGACGTCGACGGTGACGACCGGCACTTCCACCCGCAGAGAGAAGTTTTGCAGACCGGGCGGATTTTGCACCTTGGGCTCGGGCGGGGGTGGGGGAGCGGTTGGCTCTTCGGGCTTTTTGGGCAGGGCGATCGAGCCGTTGTCTCCCGACGGGCCGCCTCCTTCGGCAGGCGCCTGGTCCTGATCCGATTGGGGCGAGGCGCCCTGAGCTGCAGGGGGCTGGGAAGCCGCAGGCGCTCCGGAACCTGAGGACGATTGAGCGGCGAATGCCGAGGGAGCGGCAGCGCGCGCGGCGTTTGCGGCGGCGGTCTGGGCGCAAGCCCACATCGGGGCGGCAAGCGCGAGCAGAAGAGCGGCCTTCAGGAGCGGCCGGGCTGGATGCCGGAGGAATGCCTGGGCGAGAGAGAACAACGACGAAGGGGCCTTCATGGATACCTCACTGCTGGGCCGAAGCGTCTTGCGACCGGGACCTAAGCACGCCCGCCGCCGAACCGGCCGGAAGGAAAAACGCTTCAAGCTACTAGATAACCCTAATAAACCTAGATTGTGGCAAAGAACAAGCGGTATGGCTCTTTGCTCCCGCCGTAGGAACGTCTACTCTGTAGACGTGCCCAAACGCGGTAGGATAACGAACTATTGTATGTTGGCCGCGATGCTTGTGTATCCGGCCTTTTCTGCTTTGGCCCAGGCACCGGCGGGACCGCCCGCCGGCCCGGTCCAAACCTTCCCCTTGTCCGAAGTCCATCGCGGCTTGCACGGTGTGGCGTACACGGTTTTTGAAGGCACGGAGCCGGAGGCGATGGACGTAGAAATCCTCGGCCTGCTTCACAATGCCATTGGTCCCGGCCAGGATATGATCCTCGCCCGGCTCACGGGTCCGAAGCCTGAGTACACGGGGGTGGTGGCGGGCATGAGCGGCAGTCCGGTGTACGTGGATGGGCGCCTGCTCGGGGCCCTGGCCTACCGCATCGGGGAGTTCAGCAAAGAACCGATCGCGGGCATCACGCCCATCGAGCAGATGTTGCAGGTCCCGGAAAACCGCGCTCCCGCGGAGGATGCGGGCAACGGCCCGGCTTCCGGCACAACCGCAGCCCTCCTGCGTCCTGGCCCAGCTTCTTTCCCGATTTCGGGCATGACGGCGGTTTCCGCAGGCCCGGCAGAGGATTCCGAGCTGCGCCCCATCGACACTCCGCTGGTGTTCTCCGGTTTCAGTCCCGAGGCGGTCAAGCTCTTCGGCGATCGCTTTCGCGCTTTGGGTCTCTCCCCGGTGGCCGGCATCGGCGGCTCGCAAAGCTCGGGCTCGGGACAGAGCTCCAGCGGTCCGCCGGTCAGCGCGCCTCTGGTGCCAGGCTCCTCGGTGAGCGCCCTGTTGATCGAGGGGGATCTTGAAATGGCGGCTACCTGCACCGTGACTATGATCGACAAGGGAAGAGTGTTGGCCTGCGGCCACCCGATCACCCAGTTCGGAAATATTTCGGTGCCGATGACCAAAGCGGAGGTGCTCGCGACCCTTGCATCGCCGATGGATTCGTTCAAGATCATCAACACGGCGCAGACCATCGGAGCCTTCACGGAAGATCGCCAGTCGGCGATCAGCGGGGTGTTGGGCGGCCAGGCGAGGATGATTCCTGTCGCCATCCATGTGCACGGCGACGGGGCCGAACGCGTGCTGCATCTTCGCGTGCTCGACAATCCCGATCTAACCCCGGCGGCGCTGATGGTTTCCGTCTACCAGGCGCTTACCGAATCGAACGGATACAGCGCCGAGCTTACCTACGCCGTCCATGGCAATGTCGCGGTCGAGGGCAATCCAGCGCTCAAGCTGGACTCTTTCGCGGCGCCGACCGATGAGGTTCCATCGGCGCTTTTGGCCGCCGTCACGGTGGGCCAGCGTTTTGCCGCAATCTACGGCAATTCTTCCCGGGTGCAAGGCATTCGCAGTGTCGACCTTGATGTCGAGAGCCTTCCTGGCCGGCGCAGCATCGAGATCGAGTCGGCCCAGGCGGCGCAGCCTTCGGCCCGGGCGGGAGATACGGTGACGATTGAGGCCACCTTGCGGCCGTACCAGGGCGAGGCCCGTAATCTGCGCCTGCCCATCCATTTGCCGGCGACCTTGCCCTCCGGCCCGCTGCGCATTCTTTTGAGCGATGGGGAAACTCTCGATCGGCTCACCGACGCCACTCCGGGAGTGACAGGACCTACCGACCTCAACAGCACCATCCACCAGCTCAACGCCACGCACGCCGACGACGTGCTGTACGTCAGCCTCCTGTTGCCCGATCCCCAGGCGGTTGTCGACGGGCACACGCTCGAGTCCATCCCCATCTCGATGGCCAATGTTCTCGATCCTCTTCGCTCGAACCGCGAAATGTCGCTCAACGGCGAATCGGTTGTTCCGGTAACATCTATCCCAGTCGATGCGATGCTGGCCGGGCAGCGGGTGATTTCAATCGACATCGAATAAAGAACGCGGCCCCGGAATGGCCGTGATGCGCCGAGCTGCCTCCCCGGAATTGAGCGAACGTTTTATGTCTCTGACCCATGGATTTGCGACGCATGCGGCGGGCGCCGAGCTGCTGCCTTACAAGTACGATCCCGGCGATCTGAAGCAGAATGAAGTGGAGATCGCGATTTCGCATTGCGGAGTCTGCCGCAGCGACATTCACCTGATCGACAACGATTGGGGAATCAGCCAGTATCCGTTCATTCCCGGGCATGAGATCGTGGGCAAGGTGAGTGCAACCGGCTCCATGGTTTTGGGCTTCAATACCGGCGACCGGGTCGGTGTGGGCTGGCAGGCAAGCTCCTGCGGTCATTGCGAGTGGTGCTTGCAGGGCTTGGAAAACCTCTGCGCAGACAGCCAGGGGGTTTGCGTGCACCGGCATGGCGGCTACGCCGACCGGGTGCGAGTGAATGCGCGGTTCGTCGTGCCGATCCCGGACGGCCTCGATAGCGAGCGCGCCGCGCCGCTGCTTTGCGGCGGCCTCACGGTCTACAATCCGCTGCGCAGCCATGGCGTGAATCCCTCGTCGCGCGCCGGCGTGATCGGCATCGGCGGCCTGGGGCACATCGCCTTGCAGTTTGCGCGGGTCTTCGGCGCGGAGGTGACTGCTTTTTCCGCCTCTCCGGCCAAGGAGGGGGAGGCGCGCTCGCTAGGCGCTCACCACTTTGTGAACACCCGCGAGACCAAGACGCTCAAGAACCTTGCCGGCACCTTCGACTTCATTCTCTCGACCATCAACGGCGATCAGGACTGGAATGCCTACATTGCGGCGCTGCGCCCGCGGGGAGTGCTCTGTTTTGTCGGCGTGCCGCCCGCGCCTCTCACTGCTGCGGTTGCCCCTCTGATGATGGGGCAAAAGGTGATTACCGGCAGTCCGGCCGGAAGTCCGCGGATGCTGGTCGAGATGCTCGACGTCGCCGCGCGCCACAAGGTCCAGGCCATGACCGAAGTTTTTGCGATGGCGAAGGTCAACGACGCGCTGAGCAAGCTCAGAAAAAATCACGTGCGCTATCGGGCAGTTCTGGCCAATGCGTGAAAAGCAGCGAGTGAGCGAGTTGGCGAACTGTGGCGTGGACAACAGATGCGGTAGAACAGCAGATTCCCTGCGGGAATGACAGAAAGAAAAGCAAAAGCAACTGCAGATCTCTCCACTGCGGCGCCGCCTTTGCGCATTTCTCCTGACGCGATGGAGTGGTCATAGCTGCTATGAGCAGCCATTCTTGGATGGAATGGCTGCGTTGGGCTCTGTTTTCCGCTCCCAGACCATCAGGAGAAATGCTCTGCGCGGTGCCTGCGGTCGAGGTGACAGTTCTTCGTGGCCCAGGGGGACGCCATCAGGGGACATGTCCTCGTCCTCGGCGCAGAGCGCTCTTGTAGACTGTTTTCAACCATGATGCGCAGCATCTTTATCGCGGCGTCCGCCGCTCTTCTTCTTTTTCCGCGCGTTCTTCTGGCACAAGGTACCAAGCTTTGGCTGGAATCCCACTACGACGATTTTGAAAAGGGACAGCCCCAGAACGTTGCGATCACGAGCGACGGTTACCTCGAATCCGGGCCGGAGCTCCATTCGATCCTGGTGACGCCTTCGAGCTATCTCTGGGCCGTGGCCTCCGATTCCCAGGGCAACGCCTATCTCGCGACCGGCTCTCCGGCTACCGTGCTCAAGGTCGCTCCCGACGGAAAATCGTCCAAGCTGTTTTCGACCAAAGATCTCTCGGTGCAGGCGGTGGCGGTGGCCCGCGATGGAACCGTGTATGCGGCAACGCTGCCGAGCGGCAAGGTCTATCGCATTCCCGCCGGACAATCGAACCTGGACGATACGACAGCCACGGTGGCCTTCGACCCGGCCGCGCTTGCCAGCTCTCCCAATTCATCGCGAGCTCCGGCGAAACCCGCATCCGATTCGGGAAGCGCGCAGCAGAATGCCGGAGACCAGCCGGACGTTTCCAAATCGGAGCAGGCCAAATATGTCTGGGACCTGGCCTTCGATTCCGAAGGCGCGCTTTACATCGCGACCGGCGGCCCGGCGGCGATCTACCGGGTGCGGACGGGGAGTCCGAATGCCAAACCTGAGCTCTTTTTCGCGAGCGACGAACAGCACCTTCGCTGCCTCCTCTTCGAGCCCGACGGCAACCTGATTGCGGGCAGCGACGGCACCGGCCTGGTCTACCGGATCGGCAAAGACGGAAAGGGAATGGTGATTTTCGACGCGCCGAAGCGTGAGGTAACGGCGCTGGCCGAGTCTCCCGATGGGCGGCTCTATGTGGCCTCGGTGGGGGAAAAGACGAAGAGCAACCTGCCGCCGCTACCGGTGCAGGGAAATGCTTCGGTAACTGCAACAATTACCATTGTCGCTCCCGGATCGGTTCAGGCTTCGCACACCAACACCCTCATTCCCGAAGGATCGGAGGTTGACGAGCTGAGCAGCCAAGGGGCGCCGCGGAAGCTATGGGCGGCGCACGATGACGTGGTCTACGCCTTGCGCTTTACCCCGCGCGGCCTTCTCGCGGCAACGGGAAATCGCGGCCGCATTTACCGCGTGGCGGAAGATGGAACCTATACCGATCTTGCGCGCGCCAGCTCCGGACAGGCGACCGCCTTTGCCCCGGCTCCCACCGGGCTATGGGTCGCAACCAGCAATGTAGGACGGCTGTACAGGCTCGACGATGAGCCCACGGCCGGCGGCTCCTATGAGAGCGACGTCTTCGACGCCGGCGCCTTCTCCACCTGGGGACGGGCGGAGATCAATTCGACCGATGGTGGATCGTCGGGCTTGTACGATTTCTATGCGCGCTCGGGCAACGTCGAAAATCCGGAGCGCAACTGGAGTCCGTGGGAGAAAGTTGCCAATGGCGCCCGTCTCTCCGTACCCGCCGCGCGGTTCGTTCAGTGGAAGGCCGTGCTTCAGCCAGGAGCGCGCCTGAGCGCGGTGGGCATCGATTATCTGCAGGTAAATCTTGCTCCGGTCGTGGATGAGGTGGCGGTGGCGCCGGGAGCGCGCGTGAACGCGAGCTCGGCCGAGCAGCCGAATCCTCAGCCGGTGACCATCAACCTGGGACAAGGGCAATCGGATGTGACGGTGGTGCAGAACGACTCCTCCGGACCACTTTCGGGATACAAAGACCGCGGCGCGGTGACGGTGCGCTGGTCGGCCCATGACGATAACGGCGATCGCCTGGTCTACAGCCTGTATATCCGCGGCGATGGGGAGAAAGACTGGAGGCTCCTGAAGTCCGGAATCAACCAGACTTTCTATAGCTTCAACTCCCTGCAGCTTCCCGACGGCGGTTATCGGGTGAAGGTGGTTGCCAGCGACGCCCCCTCGCATCCGCAAGGAAAGGGCCTTACCGGGGAGCAGCAGAGCGACCACTTTGTGATCGACACGACGCCACCGGCGATTTCGTCGCTTACCGCCAAGATCGAGGCCGAGCGGCTCCATGTGACCTTCCGCGCGACGGATGCGACTTCGCCTATCGCGCGCGCCGAATACTCGGTCGATGCCGGGCCTTGGCAGTACATCGATCCGGTGGGGCAGCTTTCGGACTCGACCAGCGAGGATTACGACTTCACCGCCGCGCTGAAAGCTCCAGCCAGTCCATCCGCGAATGGAGGCCAGGCCGCGCCGCCGGCTGCCGCCGACCCCGGCGAGCATCTGGTGACGGTGCGTGTTTATGACCGCTACGACAATGCGGTCGATGCCAAGACGGTGGTTCACTAAGCGATGGGCCGCGAGGGTGTTTTGCGTAGGGTCGTGCTACTCGCCGGTTGCTTATGAAGTACACTCTCGAGTTCTTTGTCGCGACACGCTATCTGAGAGCCAAGCGGCGGCAGGCGGTCGTGGGCGTGATTACGGTGATTTCGATTGTGGGAGTGGCTGCGGGGGTCGCCGCGCTCATCATCGCCCTCGCCATCACCAATGGCATGCAGCGCGATCTGCAGGGGCGGCTGTTGAGCTCGACGGCCCATGTCCAGCTCATGCGCATCGCCGACGACGGGATTCGCGACTGGCGCGGTCTCGATGAACAGCTAAGGCGGCTTCCGCATGTGAAAGCCGCCTCCCCCGGACTCTACGAGGGCGTGATGGTCTCGAATGGCGCGCGGGCCGGCTTTGCGCTTATTGAGGGGATTCTGCCCAACCGTGAGCGTCAGGTAAGCGACCTGCTCTCAAGCATCGACCAGGGAAGCGCGGCGGCGCTCGATCCGCGTCCGGCGAGTGAGGGGCCACCCGCGGTGCCTCCCATTGTGATCGGGGACGAAATGGCAGCCCAGCTTGGCGCCAAGCTGGGCTCGACCATCATGATCACCAGCCCGCAGGGCGAGCTCACGCCGGTCGGGTTGATCGCCCAATCTCGATACTTTCGGGTGGCCGGCATCTTCCATTCCGGGTTTTATCAATACGACTCGACCTGGGGCTTCGTCAGCCTGGCGGATGCGCAGCGGCTCTTTGGCGAGCCGGATGTGGTTTCGGTGATTTCCTTTAAGGTCGATAACCTGAACCGCGCCGACATCATTGGCCGAGAAATTGAGCAGGCCGCCGGCCCCGGCTTCATGACTACCAACTGGAAGGAACAAAACCGGGAAATCTTCACAGCGCTCCGCGAAGAGCAGATCGTCACCTCCATCGTCATCGGCCTGATCGTCTGCGTTGCGGCGCTCAACATTCTGACGGCTCTGACCATGATGGTCATGGAGAAGGCCAAAGACATTGCCGTCATGATGTCGTTCGGAGTTCAGGCGGCGCAGGTGCGCCGGATTTTTCTGCTGCAAGGGCTGTTGATCGGGGTCTCAGGAACGATTCTGGGACTGGCGGCGGGCTACCTGCTCTCCTGGCTTGGAGGGCACTATCATTTCATACACTTAAACGCGGAAGTTTATTCAATAGATTATCTTCCTTTCGCAGCTCACTGGATCGACGGCGTATGGGTTTCAGCGGTTTCGCTTGGCGTTTCGTTGCTTGCCACCATCTATCCCGCCTATTCCGCCTCAAGAATTCTGCCTGCCGAAGCCCTGCGTTATGAGTGACGCCGGTTTGGATCGAGAGAGATTGCTCGCGCATCCAACAGAAGCAAAGAGGGTTGTCTTTCGGGAACCCGGGCCCGCGAACCTGCTTCCTTGAATAGGGCGTGGAATGGTAGAGGTAGATATGGAGCCTGGGACCCAATTCGAGACGAGTGGGGAACGAGCGGCCAGCGCCGCGCTTCCCGGGCTCGCGACCGCCCTAGGCCCGATGCTTGAAGTGAAGGCCCTGCGCAAGGAGTACGCGACCGGGCGAGGCAAGCTGGTGCTGTTCGATGGCCTCAGCTTCACGGTGCGTCGGGGCGAGCTCTTAGCTCTCATGGGCCAATCCGGCGCGGGAAAGAGCACGCTTTTGCACATTCTGGGCGCGCTTGATAGGCCCTCAAGCGGTGACGTATACTGCGCCTCAACTCATCTGACTGCGCTGCCGCCGAAGCAGGCGGCCGAATTCCGCAACCGCCAGATCGGCTACGTCTGGCAGTTTCACTATTTACTGCCTGAGTTTACCGCCGGGGAAAACGTCGCTTTACCTCTTTTGGCCAGAGGGGAGTCTAAAAAGCAAGCTCTCGCAGCAGCGCGTGACTGGCTTCAAGAAGTGGGAATGGCGGACCGGGCCGAGCACAGGGCCGGCGAGCTTTCCGGCGGCGAGCAACAGCGCGTCTCCCTCGCCCGGGCCCTGATCACTCAACCTCAGCTTTTGTTGGCCGATGAGCCGACAGGAGACCTAGACAACCGCACGGCGGATGCCGTGTTTAACCTAATTGAGAAATTGCATGCGAGCCACGGCCTGACCTCGATTCTGGTCACCCACAATGCGGGGCTTGCGGCACGCTGCGAGCGGGTCTTGCATCTGGACCGCGGGCGACTTGAGGAAATGGCTCCGCAGGCGCTTTGAGCGGAGGCACAATGTGGCAGGAAAGGCACGGCCGGCGCACCGCCGGAGAGCGGACAGCTGGGAACGATGGATGGTTGCTGCGACTTGGGAGGGATTCCTTGTACGCGGCAGAGCGCATAGAAGACTGGAAAACAGTCCTCTTCGCGCCCAGCCTAAAGGGGTCTTTCCGGCGCCTGTTGGCCAGCCGGAAAGGCGGGAAACTCGAAGGCCGGCCGAGGCTGCCTTCGCCCGGCGCCGGTTTTGTGCCGGTCCGGCTCGAAGGAGCAGCGGAAGGTTTTTGAAGGGGGAACATGTTCGAACGGTATACAGAAAAAGCCCGGCGGGTCATCTTCTTTGCGCGGTATGAAGCCAGTCAGTTCGGCTCCCCGTACATCGAGACCGAGCATTTGCTGCTCGGGCTCTTGCGCGAGGACAAAGCGCTGACCAACCGCTTCCTCCGCTCTCACGCCTCGGTGGAATCCATTCGGAAGCAGATCGAAGGGCATACGACGATTCGGGAGAAGGTCTCGACCTCGGTCGATCTGCCGCTATCGAACGAATGCAAGCGCGTGCTCGCCTATGCCGCCGAAGAGGCGGAGCGGCTTTCGCACAAGCATATCGGCACGGAACATCTTCTGTTGGGATTGCTGCGGGAGGAGAAGTGCTTTGCCGCCGAGATTCTGCATGAGCGGGGGTTGAAGCTGCTGCAGATCCGGGAAGAGCTGGCGCGCGCCGCGCAGGATAAAGCTCCGCCGTCGCAGCGGAATCGCGAATCGAGCCTGCTGGCGGAGTTCTCGCGCGACCTGACCCAGGCGGCGATGGACAATCAGCTCGATCCTCTCGTAGGCCGCGATCAGGAGCTCGAGCGGGTGGTGCAGATTCTCTGCCGCCGCACCAAGAACAACCCGGTATTGATTGGGGAGCCGGGGGTGGGCAAGACCGCGATTGTCGAAGGACTGGCGCAGCGCATCTCCGACGGCGACGTGCCCAGCTTTCTTGCCGACAAGAGGGTGCTGGCTCTCGACCTTTCGCTGATCGTGGCTGGAACCAAATACCGCGGCCAATTCGAGGAGCGGCTCAAGACCATCATGAAGGAGTTGATGGAGAATCAAAACTCCATCATCTTCATCGACGAGCTGCATACGCTGGTGGGTGCGGGCTCGGCTGAGGGTTCGCTGGACGCCGCCAACATTCTCAAGCCGGCGCTCTCGCGGGGCGAGATTCAATGCATCGGCGCGACCACGCCGGCCGAATATCGCAAATCGATCGAGAAGGACCGCTCGCTCGAGCGCCGCTTCCAGGCGGTG
>DATAWF010000104.1:0-17711 GCA_036267335.1 Acidobacteriaceae bacterium | reverse complement strand
GCGTCTGCTTCATAGTAGAGCCTGTTTCCTCTCGAAGCCACCCGCGGGGGCCGCCGGAGAACTCGTGCCACCGGGCCGGCTCCGCCCCTTTCGGTACCCTGGAAGGGCACAGGAGGGAAGATGGCTCTTTTTGCGGCGTTTGTCCGGTGGTTTCCCAAAATGCGGCGAGGTGGGCTCGCTCGGCGCCTACCCCGGCCGCGCTTGCCGGTCTTCGGGCCGATCTTCGGACCAGTCTTCGGCCTGGTCTTCGGGCTGCTCCTGGGTGGCTTGTTGGGGCCGGCGCTGCTGGCGCTCGCCGCGCGCAACGTGCCCGTGCCTTCGAGCTGCACCCCCGCCGTCAATGCCCGCCTCGGGCAAGTGATTGCCGGCGGCAGCCGGCGGGAAGTGGACAACGTGATGGTTTGCGGAGTGGCCATCAGCCCCTCGCGGAGACAGCGCGCCGGAGAGCACGGCGCTCACGAAGTCCTGCCCTTGATGGTGAAATTTCCCGATGGCAACACTCATCTGGTGGAGGTCGTCACGAACGACGATCTTGATGGAGTTGTTACTGCGCCGCGCGGAGCCGCCGTCTTCGCCTACGGACAGGCCTTTCTTCCCGAGCGCGGACCATTCACCGCCGGCATTCACGACGTCCACTGCTCCACCCATCGCACCGCGGACAATGGCTGGGTGGTGGTGAACGGAAGCAAGTCTCCGGTGAGTTGCCATCCATAAGCTGAAAGATCAATTCTCCGACGGAAGCTCCGCGCGATCGATCACGATCGTATCCAGCGGCGCCTTGGACGGAACCAGCTTGAGTCCAAGCTGCTCTCGGAGGGCTGTGAAGAGATCGGGCGCTGCTCCAGCAGGCGGGGCTGAGTCCTCGGTTATCCCGGGGGGTCCAACGCAGCTCGAAATTGTAACGGCCCTGGATTCCGGTCTTGTCGACAACCGTGAAGGGCAGGCCGCCAACTGAGACCAACGTCGAGGTCAAGTCGGCAGCGGAGCACGCTCGGAACCGTGGGTTGCCATTGATGCGGCCGCCAAGCATACACGCCGAACCGTCCGCGCTTTCATCCGCTGGTATCTTCTTGAACTGCGGACCGCTCTTCTCTACTTCGAGAGCGTAGACCGGCTGATCCTTCTTTTCGTGATGAACCACGAGGTGGATGCGATCGGCGAGAAGCTGCTGAAGCATCAAGCGTCGCTGTTCCGGCGTGATATTTGGGAACTCTGCTGGATCGAATTTTGCTCGAACGTCGAATGTTTTCGTATCGAGCCACGCTGGACCGCCTGACAAAAGATTGCCGTTGTAGACTCCGTATGCTTCCCCGATGACATATCGCATGGATACGTTCGTTGCCGTATAGCCATCCGGGGTAAAGCCGCCACTCACCACGCGGCCGTTTTCATCGAGCCGAATACTGGCAATATCGAATTTGGGAGCGCTGCTGGCCCCGCCCGGCTGTTGCGCGAAGGCGGGTGAGACAATCGCGGCCCAGAGAGAGCCAACACAAACCGCCCGAAGGGCGATGCGCAGATTTCGGAGAGCAAAAAGATTCGCTGTCATAGCCGTGCGATAGGCGCGCAATCGATAGTATCCGCTCGCGGCCGCCTCATACTGGATAATGGATTATCGGCACGCTGGTAAAACGATAGGCGAAATGCGATGACCCAAATGCTGATAAGAAATCTCGAATCCCAGCTCAAAACTCGATTGCAGCGGCGCGCCCAGAGTCACGGCCGACGTATGGAAGAAGAGGCAATGGAAATTCTTCGCAGTGTGCTTCGGCAAGAAGAAACTCCTGTGATTGGGTTAGGGACGGAGATCGCTGCGTTATTCCGGTGTATCGGACTTCGCGACGGCGAAGAGATTCCAGAAATCCGCGGTCAGCTCGCGGCTCCAATAAAAACGACTCGAATGAATTCGTGTCGTGCTAAAAGCTAGAGGCGAATAACTGGTTTTCCGATCTTGATCGGAGGCGGCGCAAGGCGCCACCGCAATGGAAAGATTTGCGGTTTTTGGGTCTGCACCGCTGCCAGGCAAGAAACAGAAAAAGCCCGCGAGCCGTCTTTTCGAAGACCCGCGGGCTTTTTGAGTTTGCGCTCAGTGGGCCAGATGGCTGAAGAGCCAGAAGAGGCCAGCAGCCAACCCCGCCGCAGCAGGCAATGTGAATACCCAGGCCATCGCGATGTTGCGCACGGTCGACCATTGCAGACCGCTCTTGTTGGCCGCCATCGTTCCAGCAATGCCGGAGGAGAGCACGTGAGTCGTGCTTACCGGCAGGCCGAAGCTGGTCGCCAGTTGAATGGTGCCCATGGCCACCAGTTCCGCCGATGCGCCCTGCGCGTAAGTCAGGTGAGACTTGCCGATCTTCTCGCCGACCGTTACGACAATGCGCTTCCAGCCGACCATCGTTCCCATGCCCAGGGCGAGGGCCACAGCGACCTTGACCCAGGGCGGAATGAACTTGGTCGAGTTGTCGAGCTTCTTTTTGTAATTGGCGAGGACCGCGGCCTGAGGAGCGGTAAAGGCCGCGCTCTTTTCCTTGGCGAGGAGACGAAGCGCTTCGCTCGAAATGTACATGTCGTTGCGAACGTTCGCTTGTTGGGATGCCGGCACATTCTTGAGCGTTTTGTAAGAAGCGACCTCGTGCTCGACGTCGAGAATGAGCTGCTGTTCGGCGGCAATGGTTCCCGGCTTGAGGGTCTTGGTCTGCAGGTACGTGGTCACTTCCTGGCGAGGATCGGCGCTGGTTGTTCCCGGGGTGACATACTGCCCGATGACCCCCGCTGCCTGCTCGGAGACGGCAACGAAATCCTGTACCTGGCTATAGCCCACGGCATGGTTCAGCGCATAAGCGGTGGGCACGGTGCCGATCAGGATGAGCATGATCAGCCCCATTCCCTTTTGGCCGTCGTTCTGGCCGTGGGAGAAGCTCACTCCGGTGCAGGTAAGAATCAGCAGGCAGCGAATCCAGAACGGCGGCGGAGCATCGCTTTTTGGAGCCTCATAGAGCCGGGGGTCTTTGATGATGGCCTTGAACAGCAGCAGAACAACGGCCGAGAGCACAAAGCCGATGACCGGGGAGAAGAGCAAAGCCTTGAAAACATTCCCGACCTGGTTCCAGTCGACGCCCGAGGTGCCGGTCTTTACAGCCATGAATTGGTTCATCAGGCCGACGCCGAGAATCGATCCGATCATCGTGTGCGAGCTCGAGGCCGGAAGGCCGAGCCACCATGTTCCCAGATTCCAGAGGATCGCCGAGGTGAGCAGCGCGAAGACCATGGCGAATCCGGCGCCCGATCCCACTTTGAGGATCAGCTCGACCGGCAGAAGGGAGACCACGGCGAAGGCCACCGCGCCCGAGGAAAGAAGCACGCCGGTCAGATTGCAAAGGCCAGACCACACCACTGCGATATGAGGTTCCATCGAGTGGGTGTAGATCACGGTTGCTACGGCATTCGCTGTGTCATGGAAGCCGTTGACGAATTCGAATCCGAGCGCGCTTATGAGAGCGATTCCCAACAGGGTGTAGGCAGACGTGCTTACCGAAGATCCGGAGGCAATCAGATCCCCTAAGAATTGTGAGCCCGCCCAGACAAACCCGCCGACGAGAACGATGCCGAAAAGGATAAGTCCGATTTTGCCGGGAGACTTGCCTAGCTTTTGATCAAGAAGATTCGCCTGCCCGGTTGGGCTGGCGAGGGTTGCAGTCGATGACTCGCTCACGTGCACACTCTCCAGAAGTACCACTTAGGTACCTGTTCGAGCACCGTAGCAGCCACGCCGCATCACCTGTGTAAATGGTTGTCGCCAGTTTTGTGAAAATTGCGTGAATCGGTCGAGTATCCTCCTACTGCCCTGCAGCACAGACGAAGTTTGCCGCGTCGTCGATACTGCCCGACCCTTTGTATCTCGCACTCTGCGGATAGGCGCAGAGCGGCCGGGTCCGGTCCACCTGTCCTGCCGTCCGGTGCGCAGCGACGATCTCGGAGGGAGCCTTGCCTTGCTCCACCCATTCCTCGAGCGGCCCGATCTTGTCGAAACTGTCGGGACCCTCGCCCCCTGAGCAATGGCCCATTCCAGGAGCCATGAACAGCCGGATCCAGTCCCCAGCCGGCGGGGCGCCATGGCTTACCGCGGATTCATAGAACTGGACGGTCGCCTCGGGGGCGACCTGCTGGTCGGCCCAGCCCTGGTACAGCAGCAGCTTTCCGCCGTGTTTGGCAAATGCGGAAAGATCGGGATTGAGGTCATCGACATTTTGGTCGATCGCGTTCGCCTTGGCCGAGTCGCGCGCCAGATCGAAGCTTCGCCAATCCCAATTCGGATCCTGGTAGACGAGATAGCGGAACTGGTCCCAGAAGAGATCGCCAGGCTCGGGACCGCCGGCCAGCCGGTCCCAGCGCATCTCCGTTCCCGGCTCCAGGCGCGGAAAGACCACTTCGCCCGCCGCAGTGGTCGCCGGGCTGACGATAGTCTCCGCCGTTTGCACCTGGCGCGCCGTCAAGCAATCGGGAGCATCGCCGGCCTTGCATTCAAGCGTCTTGAAATCGACCTGGCATCTTTCGGGATCGGAGATCAAGCCGTCCTTCAACCCATCGCTCGCGTCGCAAGCGGCCAAGACTGCCCGATGGATCATCGGGTACTTGCTGGGGGGAATTGTTGCCGCCGGATCCTTGAATGTTTCGTTCGCCAGCCAGAGGGCCCAAGCATTCCGCCGGACATTTGCAGGATCGCCCGCGAGGATGCCGTCGAATTCGTCGGGATAGCGGTAAGCCTGCAGCAGCCCCTCGCGGCCTCCGCCCGAGCAGCCATCCCAATAGGAGTAGCGTGCCGGACGGCCGTAGAAAGCCTGGATCAGAGCCTTCGCCTCAGTCGCCATCTCGTGTTCGGCGCGATACGCGAAGTCGATGAACTTTTCCGGGTGGCCCATCAGGAAGCTGCCGCTGCTGCCGGTGTGACCGTCATCCGTTGCGCTGGTGGCGTAGCCGCGGCGCAGGGCGTCTGCCATCCCTCCATAGGAGATCGACCCGCCCCAGCCGCCGCTGCCTACCGCAAGAAACTTCCCATTCCATCCGGAGCCCGGCAGCCAGATTTCGGCATGAATCTCCGAATCCGGAGTAGGCCGGAAGGTCGCAGCGATGCGGCAAAAGGGCGGCAGATGAAGAATCGCCTTGGCGCTTCCGCTCGGGGTGAACTCGCCGGCATCGATCGTCTGCGCGATCGTGATGGCCGCCTCCGGCGTGCCGAGCTTCCTGAGACTCGCGCATTGGGGCGACGCGGGGTTGGGTAGTGCCGCCTCCGCGCGCACCTCAAGCGGCGCGATGAAAAGCGCTCCGGCGATCACAGCGAAAAAGAGCGTGCATTTAGCGGCAGGCGATCGAGTCATGTTCGGAACTATACCTGCCGAACGCTGCCGTCGGTCCCCCTGCGGTGCCCTATGGCGAGGGGAGCTTGGTGGTGTCCCATCCGCCGCCAAGCGCTTTCACGAGCTGTACGCTTGAAGCGAATTGGCGCGTAGCGATGTCCGCCGCTGTCCGTGCATTCGAAAGCTGCGTGGTCTGCGCGGTGATCACCTCGAGATAGGTGGTCACTCCGCCCTTGTAGCGGGCCGTCGAAAGATCGAGCGAGTGTTGCGCGTCGGCGACGGCGCGGGCCTGCGCGACCGATTCCTCATTCAGAATGCGCAGGCCGGAGAGTTCGTCCTCGACATCCTGAAATGATTGCAGGACAGTCTGGCGATAGTTGGCCACGCTCTCCTCGTAGGCATCCCGCGCTTGTTGCGTCAGCGCATGCCGCCGTCCGGCGTCGAAGAGCAGCTCCGTGGCGGAGGCGCCCAGAGACCAGAGCGAGCTTGGGCCCTGGAACCATGTTCCCGGCGAGGTGCTCTCAAATCCCCCGGTGCCGAAGAGGTTGATCGTCGGATAATAGGCCGAGATGGCGATCCCGATCTGCGCGTTGGAGGCATCGGCCCGCCGCTCGGCCCCGGCGATGTCGGGCCGGCGCTCCAGCAATTGCGAGGGCACGCCAACGGGAACCTGGGGGAGCGGCATTTGAAGCGGGTTGGCCGGAAGGCTGAAGGTGGAGGCAGGCTGCCCGGTCAGAGTCGCAATGGCATGCTCGAACTGCGCGCGCGCTACTCCCACATCGATCGCCTGGGCCTGAGTCTGGTCCAGTTGAGTCTGTGCCAGGGCGACGTCCGACTCCGTGGCCACACCCCCATGAAAACGGGTTTGCGTCAGTTGCAGATACTGCTGGTACTGCGCCACGGTGTTGTTGAGCAGTTGTTGCTGCGAGTCCAAGCCGCGCATTTCGAAGTAATCCATCGCCAGTTCGGCCTGCAGGCTCAATTGCGCGTTCGCAAGATCGGCGGCGCTGGCCTGCGCTGTCGCGCGCTGCTCCTCGACCGTGCGGCGAATCGATCCCCACACATCCGGCTCCCACGTCGCCTGGCCTCCGAGCACCAGGTCGCTGTAGGTGGTCTCGTCCCCGCGGGGCAGAAGCGGGCGATTCTGCGACTCGCGATTGCGCGAAACCGACGGGCCGAGGCTCAGCGTCGGATAATACTGCGAGCGGGCGACCTGTACTGCCTCCCGCGCCTGCATGTATTGCTCATAGGCCGCGCGCAGCGTCTGGTTTGAAACCGCGACCTTTTCCTCCAGTTGGTTGAGCTGCGAATCTCCGTACATCTCCCACCAATTTCCGCGAATGGCGCTGTCGGCGGGGGCAGCCTCTTTCCAACCGCCGTTCGGAGGATTGGGCGGAGGCGTGGGGGCAGCTCCCTCAAACGCCGGCGGCGTAGGTACAGCAGGACGCTGATAGTTCGGCCCTACCCGGCATCCGGACAGGAGCGCCACCGCGGCGCAAGTCCAAATCCACCGCGACGGCCTTCTCTTCGATCGCTCCTCCCGTTTCCGCAAGCTCATTCCGGGCCGCCTCCGCCGGAGGGTTGGGCCTGGCTTCCGTCTTGCGGCTTCACCACGCGCACGGCTTCGTCATCGACCAGCGAGTCGGGGGGATTCTGAATCACCTGTGCCCCAGCCTCCAGCCCGGCCACTACCTGGGCGGTCCTGCCGTCGTCCTCGCCTAAAGTGATGTTGGCGATCTTGGCCATGTCGCCGTGCGGCCCTTGGACAACCGTGGCGATCTGCAATCCCTGGGTGCGGAAGATCAGGGTCGAGACAGGCACCACCAGCGTCGGCGCGCCGCGGTTCACGTTTACGTGAACCTCGCCATAGGAACCGGGAAACAGCTTTCCTGCCCGGTTGTCGACGTCGAACTCCACCAGCAATGTGCGCGACGTGGGATCAATCGCGTCCGCGGTACGCACCAGCTTCCCGGTAAACTTTTGCCCCGGATATTGGGAGAGAATCACGTCCGCCTTGGTGCCGGGCACGGCGTCCTGGGCGTAGGGTTGCGGCAGGTTGACATAGACGCGCAGCAAGTGGATGTCGGAGAGCCGGAACATCTGCTGGCCCGCCCCCGAATTGATGAGCTGCCCAATGTCCACGTTGCGCGCGGTCACGACGCCATCGAAAGGCGCATAGATGTTTTCAAACGACTGCAGCTCCTGTAGGCGCTGCATATTCGCTTGGGCTGCCCGCACCGCGGAGCTGGTCGAGGCTTGCTGGCTCACAAACGTATCGGTGTCTTGTTGGGAAACGGCATTTTGCGTCAGCAGGCTCTGATAGCGGGCGGCATTGGTTTTTGCCAGGCCCGCATTGGCTTCCGCCGTGGTGAGGTCGGCCCGCGCCTGCAGAAGCTGTTGGTCGACTTCGGGAGAGCTGATAACCGCGAGCAACTGGCCCTTGCGCACGTGGGCGCCGATGTCGAAGTACCACGTCTTCAGATACCCGTCGGTACGGGCATAAATCGGGGAATCGGTATAAGCCTGGATATTGCCGGGCAGCACCAGCTCCGCCGTCGCCTTGCCGGTCTGCGGGGGCGCTACGGTTACGGTCGGAGGCGCCGAACCGTCCGTGCTCTGTTTGAGCTCGGTGCGGGCACGCACGCGCGGCACGATTCCCAAGACCGCAATCAGGATGGCGACAAGAAGCAGCACCGCGACCACGATGAGGGCCTTGTGGCCGGAGATGGGCCGTGGCGGTTGGCCATGCTGTTCCCCTGCGGCGTGCGGACGCTCTTGCTCTCGGTCATCACTCATCTTGAAAGCTCCCCTGCCATTCCACTTCGGCGATGTTATTCATCCAGTCCTTGCTGCGCTTCTCCGGTTCCCCGCGGCCGGCGCTTTTCGAGCCATCCATGCACCACGCTGAAAAAAGTCGGCACGAAAAAGAGCGTCGCAAAGGTGGCGAAAATAAGGCCGCCGATCACAGCACGGCCCAGCGGCGCGTTCTGTTCCCCTCCGTCGCCCAGGCCCAGCGCCATCGGCACCATGCCGATGATCATGGCCAGCGCGGTCATCAGCACCGGCCGGAAGCGCGTAAATCCGGCGCTCAGAGCGGCTGCGCGTGCATCGCCCACGTTGATCTCCAACTGTTCCCGGGCAAAGCTGATCACCAGAATCGAGTTCGCCGTCGCCACGCCCATGGTCATGATCGAGCCGGTAAGCGCGGGCACGCTGATATGCGTGCCGGTGATAAACAGCATCCAGATAATGCCGGAGATTGCGGCCGGCAGCGCGGCAATGATCAAAAACGGATCGAGCCATGACTGGAAATTCACGACGATCAGCAAATACACCAGCAGAATCGAAAAGAACAGTCCGCTGAGAAGCCCGACGAAGGAGGCGTGCATGGTCTGCACCTGGCCCCGTATGTCGATCGTCGATCCGCGAGGCAGCTGCTTGCGATAACTATCGGCGATTTTAGAGATTCTGTCGGAGACGCTCTTCAGATCGGTATCGACCACGCTGCCGTAGATATCGATCACCGGCAGAATGTTGTAGTGGCTTACGCTGGCCATCGTCGCGGTGGGCTGGATCGTTGCCAGATTGCCCAGAATTTGAATCGGTGCTGCGCCCGTTACCGGCGAAGAACCAGCTCCCGTGCTTCCCTCAGGAGTAGTCAAAGCCGCTACGGAATTGGGAGTACCCACTCCGGTGATTGCACTTCGCGGCGTCACCGGGATATTCGCCAGATCGGTCAGCGAATCCAGATTGTATTGCGGCGCCTGCGCCGCCACGTTGTAGCTGATGCCGCTTTTCGGATCGAGCCAGAAAGTGGGCGAGGTTTGAAAGCTTCCGCTGGTGGCCACCAGCAGGCTGCCCGCAACGTCTTGCTGGGTGAACCCAATCTGCTCCGCCCGGGAGCGGTCGACGTCGATCGTCAAGGTCGGGTTGTTGAAAGGCTGCTGGATTCGGAGATCCGTCGCTCCCGGAACATAGCTGATATCTCGCAGCAATTTGTCGGCGATTACCCGATTGGCCTGCAGATTCGGCCCTCGGACCTGAATGTCGATCGGCGCCGGCAGCCCGAAGTTGAGAATCTGGGTCACCATGTCCACCGGCAGTGTGTAGAAGGTGACGCCGGGAAACTCCTCCGGCAGTTTTGCGCGCAGGTCCGCGAGGTATTTGTCTGTCGAGTGATGCTTGTGGGTAAGGGAAACCGTAATGTCGGCATCACCGGGACCGACGACCCCCGTACTGCTGTACGAAAGATTCAGTCCGGAGTAAGGGATCCCAATGTTATCGATGATGGTGACAAGCTCGTTCTTGGGGATCTCACGCCGGATTGCGTCGTCGATCTGGTCGCAGAGGCTGGCCGTATCCTCGATGCGGGTTCCGGTTTCGGCGCGGATGTGAAGATCGAATGCGCCGGAATCGACGGAGGGAAAGAAATCCTGCCCCAGCCAGGGGTAGAGAAATGCGGCCGAGCCGATCATGAACACGGCGAAAAGAATCAGAAAAACAACACTGTGCTCAATCGCCAGGTGCAGCAGCCGATGGTAAAAGTTCCGCAGATCCTCAAACTTGTGCTCGAAGAGCAGCTGCCCGCGCACCAGCGGATTGCGGCTTTCTGACTTTTTCTTCTCCCTCTCCGGGTCGTGCTCCTGCAGCAGGTACTTGGCCATCGTCGGAACCACGGTGCGGGAGAGGAAGTAGGAGGCAAGCATGGCGAAAACCACGGCCTCGGCCAGCGGTACGAAGAGGAACTTTGCCACCCCGCTCAGGAAAAACATCGGGACGAAAACAATGCAGATCGACAGAGTCGAAACAAACGCCGGAACCGCGATCTGCGCCGCGCCGTCCAGAATCGCCTGCTCGATTTCTTTGCCTTCCTCCAGATTGCGGTTGATATTTTCGATTTCGACCGTGGCGTCGTCGACCAGAATGCCGACGGCCAGCGCCAGTCCGCCGAGAGTCATGATGTTAATCGTCTCGCCCAGGGCGCCTAGCACGATGAGCGACACCAGAACCGACAGAGGAATCGAAACCGCAATGATGAGCGTGCTCCGCCAGCTCCCGAGAAACACCAGAATCATGATTCCAGTCAGGCAGGCCGCGATGATCCCCTCGCGCATGACCCCGGTGATCGCCCCGCGCACGAAGATCGATTGATCCGTCAGGGGAGTGATCCGCAATTGCGGTGGGAGCTGCTGTGCGATCTGGGGAAGCATCTGCCGGATTCCGGCAATGATGTCCAGCGTCGAAGTATTTCCGTTTTTGAGGATGCTCATCAGCGTCGCGCGCTGGCCGTCCACCCGGACAATGTTGGTCTGCGGTGGAAAGCCGTCGCGAACGTGAGCTACGTCGTGGATGTAGACCACAGTCCCATTCACCGCTCGAATCGGCAGGTCGTTCAGTGCGTCGACCGTCGCCGGGGCGCTGTTGGTCTCCACCTGGTTTTCAAACCGCCCTACTTTGATGGTTCCCGCCGGCAAAATGAGATTTTGCGCCGAGATGGCGTTCACCACGTCGTTGGGCGAGAGCCCTTTGGCGCGAAGAGCCTGCATGTCGAGATCGACCTGGACCTGCCGCTGCTTGCCGCCATAGGGGTAAGGGATTGCTGCTCCAGGAACCGTAACCAGCCGGTTGCGAATGTAGTTCAGTCCGAAGTCGTTGAGCTGCTGCTCGGAAAGCCCCTGTCCGGAAAGCCCCAATTGCAGAATCGGCACGCTCGAAGCCGTGTAGGTAATGATCAGGGGCGGCGTTGTCCCGGCGGGCAACTGGCGAAGCTGCGTTTGCGACACCGCGGTGATCTGTGCGATCGCGGTCGCAATATTCACGTGAGGCTGGAAGAAGACCTTGACGACGGAGGTGCCATAGATCGATTGCGATTCGATGTGCTCGATGTTATCGACCGTCGTCGTCAATGAACGCTCGGTGAGCGTGACGATACGGTTCGCCATGTCTTCGGGAGAAAAGCCCTGATACTGCCAGATAATGCTGACGACCGGAATATCGATATTCGGAAAAATATCGACCGGAGTGTTCAAGATCGAAACCGGCCCCAGGATCATCAACAACAGGGCCAACACGGCGAAAGTGTAGGGGCGCCGTAAGGCAAGGCGAACAATCCACATTTCTCTTGCTAGCTCCTGCGACGCTCCCCGCTCTTAACCACGGCGGAGGTAAAAAAACAGTGCGAGGTCGAATGCGCGCTCCGCGGCAAACGGGCCCGGCCAAATACCCCAACACACTGTTCTTCGTTAGCTTGCTGAAATTGATTGCGGACGCGTGACGTGCGCTTCCTGGCAAATGTAGATCAGGCAACAAACACGCATTTTTAATTATACGATTCTGAAAGGCTTGTGCGCCGAGGCTCGAAAAAATCGAGGATAGGCTCGAAATTCTTTGATATCCGGTTGCCGCACGAAGATTCACAAAATTGCTACTGCCGGAGTGAGCGTCCCGCGGAGACTTTCTTCACGCGCGCTTTGTTCCGGGCGGTCCTTTAAGATGCGGCATCCTCCGCGCCCAGCGGCAGAAAATATTGCGTGCCCTTGATGGGAGCCGAGAGACGCTTCAGCAAAAGTTGAAGATCCTGGTTGCGGTGCACGAAGTCCAGTTGCGTGGTGTCCACCACCAGCAGGTCGCTTCCCGAGTAGTGGAAGAAGAAATGTTCGTACGCTTCCACCACCTGGTGAATGTAGTCGTCGCTCAAAGCACGCTCCTGCGTCACTCCCTTACGCTTGAGCCGCTGTTTCAGCACCTCCGAAGAGGCCTGCAAATAGATCACCAGGTCTGGTCTGGGCACATCGTGGCGCAGCATTTGGTAATAGCGGTTGTAGAGGTCAAGCTCGGCGTCTGTGAGATTGACGTAGGCGAAGAGCTTGTCTTTTTCAAAAAGATAGTCGGCAATCACCGGGCCGTGCCATGCTCCGGCGACTTTTGCCTCCTGCTCCCGGCCGAGCGCAAGCATCTGCTCGTGGCGCTCTTTAAGAAACCACATCTGCGCGGGAAACGCCATGCTTGGCGCTCCGCGATAGAAGCGCTCGAGAAACGGATTGTGCTCGGGCTCAGCGATGTGGCGAGCGTGGAGCTGGGTGGCGAGCGCCTTCGCGAGCGAGGATTTGCCGACCCGGATCGGCCCCTCGACCACGATAAATTTTGGTTCTTCAAAGAGATTCGCCATTCCGTTTCCAGCGCCGCCGCCGAAAAGAGCGAAGAAAAATCGAAGATAACACGATTTCCTCCGCTTGAAAATAGGCTCTTTCGGCACCGCGGAGCGGGTGCCGCGCGGAATATCCCAAGAGCTCCGGGGATCCGCTCAAATAGCTTCCGGAAAAAAGTCCGGAGCCGCAGGTTCCGTATCAGGGCGCGGCTTCAGTCGCGCCGTAAAGAACACAGAACGAATCCGGGCTTTTAAGGCATTTTCGGAAATACTGTGAACTTTTGAGGTCCCAGTAGGTGGATTTTTCTTGAGGAAAAATCCACTCCGGGCCTGCGGCTTCGGTCTACACCATTTCCGAAAATGCTTTTTAGCCCCTGGCGAATTGGAAATCCCTCCCCGGCCGCCCTGCTTCGACCGGGACGATCGGCGGAATGGAAAATGCTTACGGCGGATTTTCTGTAGGTGCGTCCCGAAACAACTGCGGCAAACGCGGCTTTTTACCAAGAAAAGCCGCACCTCGCAGATCCTGGTGCTTCATGGCAACAGGAAATCTGCCTTAGCGGTTCCAGGCCTGCTGCAGGAAGACGTACCTGTCACGGTGCTGATCCGGCCGCGCCGACGAGTCGGCGCCCAGGTGCATCACCTGCCAGTCAGGCGGCTGATAGACCGGCCAGTTCGGCACTCCGCCTCCATTGGGATTGCCGGTCCGCGCGAAGTTCGTCCAGTAGGTTTGCATCAGCTCCGAGAGCTTGTAATCTTCCGGACGCCATGCCGCGCCTTTGCGGAAGTTGAGGTTGCCGAAGACGTACTCGATGTCGTCCGAGTGGAAAGCGCCGAAAGACACGCGATGGTTCGGATCGCCGGGGGAACCCAGATCGAACGAATAGCGGTAGACCGGCGCTCCCCCGGTCTTCACTTGAGCGTCCAGCCACGCCCAAGTGGAATAGGCGATGAACCGGTCGCCGGCATAATCCTCGGCGACGCGGACTGCCTCCTCATCATTGGCGGCCGCATATGCATGGAGAAACTCATCCGCGCGCGGCCCGAACTCGGTCTGTGCCATCGTCCGCAGGCTTTCGACCGTCGGCATGGTGCGTCCCTGCACGATTCCCGAGGTCCCCTCGTCTTTCATCCAGCCGGCCAGCACCGGTATGTGCGCCTGCCTTCCCTCTGCATAAATGGCCGGAATGCTCTCCGGAAGAAAAAGCCCATCGACATTGGGACCGAAGTGAGGAATAGGAGTGCCCGGCACTTTACGCGTGACCGCTTTGACCAAGTCGTCCGCGCTGACAGCGCGCAGCGCTTCCAGATTGCCGCCGAATGTCTTCTCGACGAAGGGTTCCTGCTGCCGCTCGCTCGTTGCCAACGCCTGGAAGGTCAAGCTGCCTTGGCTGGCAAAGGCTCCGCCGCTTTCTCCGATCGCGCGAGCAAAGAGCCCCTGGCCCAGCGGAGAGGCCATCTGTGCGCTGACGGAAATCGACCCCGCGGACTGGCCAAAGATGGTTACGTTTTTCGCATCGCCGCCGAAGGCGCCGATATTCTGCTGCACCCAGCGCAGCGCGGCGGTCTGATCCATCAGCCCATAGTTTCCCGCCGCGTGCTCGGGAGACTCCTCCGCCAGCGCCGGCAGCGCCAGAAATCCGAAAATGCCCAGCCGGTAGTTCATCGAGACCACGACGATGCCGCGCTTGGCCAGGTTCTCTCCATCTTGCCGCGCCTCCGACGTGCCTCCCGCGGAGAAGCCGCCGCCGTAGATCCAAACCATCACGGGAAGCTTTCCGTGCGCATCGGCTGGCGCCCACACGTTGAGCGTCAGGCAATCTTCACTTTCTCCCGCGTCGCGAAAAATCATGTCGGAAAAGCTTGCGAACTGCATGCAGTGCTTTCCGAAGGCCGTCGCGGAAAGCACCCCCTTCCATTTCTCCGCCGGCTGCGGCGGTTTCCAACGCAGCGGCCCGACCGGCGGCGCGGCATAGGGAATCCCCAGAAACTCCCGCACCTGTCCATCGGAGCTTGCCTTGCCTTGAACCTTGCCTTGCGCGGTTTTCAATTCCAAACGCGGAGCGCCCAACAGCGGGAGAGAAAGCGCAAAGATCACCAGTGGGGGCAGAATTCGAGCGGAGCGGAATTTCATAATTTCGCAGTCACCTTGGAGCGCGATTTTCGAACGGCCATTACCTTAGCAGAGATCCGGTCCGATCGATCGTCTAAAGCATGTTCGGAAATGGTAGAGACCGAAGCCGCAGGCCTTGAGTGGATTTTTCCTCAAGAAAAATCCACCTGCTCGGACCTCGACAGTTCAGAGTATTCTCGAAAATGCCTTAATCTCAGTGCATGGTGACCGAACTGGTTTCGGCGGGGCTGGTCTCCGGGCTTGCCGCCGGCGGCTATGCGTATGCCGCCAACTGGCCTACCTCCCAGATCTTCGGGCCGACTTTGCTCGCCGGCGCCGATCCCGCGGAGATCGCGCTCACCTATGACGATGGTCCAAACGATCCCTACACGCCGCGGCTGCTCGACATTCTCAACCGCTATGAAGTCCGCGCGACCTTCTTTTTGATCGGGCGCTTCGTCCGCCAGCGCCCCGGGATTGTGCGCGCCATCCGTTCTGCCGGCCATCTGATCGGCAACCACACCATGAGCCACCCCGTGCTTCTGTGGACCAGTCCTCGCCGCGCCCGCGAGGAGCTGGCGGGCTGCAATGCGGCCATCGAAGATGCCTTAGGAGAGCCGGTGCGATTTTTCCGTCCGCCCCATGGCGCGCGCCGGCCAGACATTCTGCGGCTCGCGCACGAGTTGGGGCTGACCGCCGTGATGTGGAATGTGATGGGGTACGACTGGACAGCCCCGCCCGCGGAAAAAATTCTGCGCCACCTGCAATCGGGCATCCGGAGAAACCGGAGCCGCTGCAGAGCAAGCAACATCCTGTTGCATGATGGAGGTCAAGCAGGCATAGGCGCCGACCGAGGGCCCACGCTCGCCGCTACCGCGACGCTGCTCGGTACTTTCGCCGGCAGCGGTCTCCGCGCCGTGACCGTCGACCGCTGGAGCTAGGGTCTGTTAACAGGCCCAACTCGCCGCCTCACAGCTTCAACGATTTGAGATACGCCCGGAAATCGGGACCCAGGTCCTCGCGCTCCAGCGCAAAAGCGACTGTCGCCTTGAGCATGCCGAGCTTGTCTCCGGCATCGTAGCGCGTTCCTTCGAAGCTGTAGCCATAGACCTTCTCAGTGGTTAGCAGGCCCTTGATGCCGTCGGTCAATTGCAGCTCGCCGCCGGTGCCTAACGGCGTCTCCTTCAGCTCTTCGAAAATGCGCGGTGTGAGAATATAGCGTCCGATGATCGCGTGCTTGGAGGGCGCCTCTTCCGGCTTCGGCTTCTCGACCAGCGCCTTCACGTCGAAGAGCCGGTCATTCCCCGGCATCTCCGTGCAATCGAGCACCCCATAGGATGAAATCGCTTTGCCCTCGACAACCTGCGTGGCCAGAACCGACGACTGCGTTTGATCGAAGACCTCGATCATCTGTTTCAGGCAGGGCACCCGGGCATCGATAACGTCGTCGGGCAGAATCACGGCAAAGGGTTCATCGCCGACCAGATCGCGAGCCATCAAAACGGCATGGCCCAGTCCCATTGCCTCTTTCTGCCGCACATAGGCGATGTTGGCCATGTGCGAGATGTCGCGAGACATTGCCAACAGTTCTTTTTTTCCGCGCGCCTTCAGCGCTTCTTCCAGCTCGAAGCTGATGTCGAAGTGATCTTCGATCTCCGCCTTGTTGCGCCCGGTAACGATGATGATCTGCTCGCAGCCGGCCGCGATGGCCTCTTCCACGCCGTACTGGATCAGCGGCTTGTCGACCAGAGCCAGCATCTCCTTGGGCAGGGCCTTGGTTGCCGGCAAAAATCTTGTTCCCAGGCCGGCCGCGGGAAATACCGCTTTGCGAACTTTTTTCTTCATTGAATCCAGTCCCTCGCTCGTAGTAATGCCTCCGGCGCTCCGGGAAAGCCGCTCCGTATCGCGTCCGGTGGTTGGATGCAAAATTTCTCAAAGGGTAGGAGAGTTATCCCCCAGCAGCGCGCGGCGCACGATCTTTACCGGAGGAAATCCCTGCTTTAGAAAATCGTCGTGAAATCGTTCCAGCGAAAAATTGGCGCCTTCCTTCTTCTGTATGTCGGCCCTCAATTTAAGAATCTGCAGCTTTCCTAAAGTGTAATAGAGATAGGTCGGATCGGAGGTCCCTCGCTTGGCCTCGATCAGCCCGCTCTCCCGCGACTGATAGCCTTCTTTCACGAAGAAATCGACGGCCTGGTCGAAGCTCATCGTCCCGGTGTGCATCTGGATGCCGACGACAAAGCGCGCATCGCGCAACAGCGCGTCCTGCAACTGTCCCAGCCGGATCATTTTGGCGTCCCGCGCATCTCGAGCCCCGGTTCCGGGCTGGCCATAGCCCTCGTCCAGCATCATCTGCTCGCAGTAATGCGCCCAGCCTTCGGCATTCGACGAGGCTCCAAGCAGCTTGCGGACTTTGGTAGGGGCCTGCTGCAGCCACAGGAACTGGATGTAGTGTCCCGGGTAGGCCTCGTGGACGGAGGTGCTGATGATCGTGCCGCGATTGAACTCCGCCATTCGTCCGGCAATTTCCTCCGGAGTGTCTTTCGGTCCCGGCAGAGTCACGTTGAAATACGCTTCTTTCGCATTCTTTTCATAAGGCCCGGGCGTGTCCATCGAAGCCACCGTCGTCGCACGCATGAACGGCGGCGTCTCTTCGACGATCGGCTCTACCTGCGAAGGAATGTCCACGATATGCCGGCTTTGAATGAACTGGATCAGGCTGCCGAAGGTATTGCGAAAGCTCTGGAGAAGCTGATCGGGCGCGGGGTGGTCCGCTTGCAGCTCTTCCAACACCGCGCGCGGCGGCTTGTTGGGGTCGACCTCGTGGGCAATCTTCTGAAACTCCGCCTGGTTCTTGTGGAGGTCGGCATAGGCGATCTCCAGGAGCTTCGGCAGCGGAGTGTCGACCATCTCGTCATACAACAGTTTTTTGCGATAGGTATCTGCGCCCAGCCGGAAATCGCCGTGGGACCGCGGCAGCAAATCGTTCTTCACCCAGTTCTGATAGCTCTCGAGCGCGGCGATGACCGAGGCATTCGTCTGTGCGAATTCCTTTTGTAGCTGAGGATCGTGGGCGTTCGCAAAAGCCTTGGGAACG
>DATAWF010000103.1:0-48751 GCA_036267335.1 Acidobacteriaceae bacterium | reverse complement strand
GACCTGCACGGTCTGTTCGCGGATTCCGCCTGGGATCAACTGCCCGGTTTTGGGGTCGAGCGCAATCTGCCCCGAGAGAAAGAGCCAGTCCCCGCAGCGGACGGCCTGCGAGTAGGGCCCGATAGCCTCGGGAGCGTTTTCGGTTGCGATGGCAGTCTTGGTCGTGAGGCTCATTCCATAAGCTCCTTGAGGGCTTCGTGCCCCGAAATTTTCTGTTTACCGAGGAGGACGGGAAGATTCAAGAACGTTGAAAACAACTCTTTTTTGGCCCAGGTACGCTACCGCGAACCTGGGGCACCCGGCCCTTTCAGCTTTCACAACTTTTCTATCCTAAGTTGTCCCCGATCGGAGGTTCCTTAGATTTTTTGCCCCGAAATTTTCTGTTTACCGAGGAGGACGGGAAGATTCAAGAACGTTGAAAACGACGCTTTTCCGGCCCAGGTACGCTACCGCGAACCTGGGGCACCCGGCCCTTTCAGCTTCCATAACTTTTCTATCCTAAAGTTGTCCCCGATCAGAGGTTCCTTAGATTTTTTGAGAGCGCTGCACGTCGCGCACACCGGGCACCCGGCGTAGACCGGTCACGAGACGGTTGAGGTGGGGAATGTCCTCGGCTTCAAGAACAAACTCGACAATCGCTTCTCCGCCGCCGGGCGCGGATTTGGAATCGACACCGCGAATGTTGGTTCCATCGTCGCTGATGACCGCGGTCAGCTCTCTGAGCATGCCCGTACGGTCGTCGCAGTAAACGGTAAGCTTGACCGGATACGTGGTCTTACGCCCGGTCGCCTCGGCCGCTGTCCCCGCCCATTCGACATTGATGCGGCGGTCGCTCTCATAGAGCAGATTCTGGACGTTGGAGCAGCCCCGCGCATGCACGGCCACTCCTTTGCCCCGGGTAACGTAGCCGATGATCTCCTCGCCGCGGATGGGATTGCAACAGCGCGCGCGGTAGACCAGCAGCTCGTCCTGGCCTTCCACGAGAAGCGAATCGGAGCCGCGCATGTGCACGCGCCTGACCGCTTCCGACATGGCCCCCGGCTTGGCATCGACGGCCGGCTCCGACTCGACGGCCGGCTGACCGACGGCTCCGGGCGAGAGTTTGTTGAGAATCTGGCGTGCGGAGTGCTTTCCTACGCCGATCGCGGCCAGAAGATCGCTCGCGGTGGCTACGCCGCACTCGGAGGCCACGCGAGCGTAGTCCGCGTCGTCCACCTTGGCCAGCGAGATTTTGTACTTGCGCGCTTCCCGGTCAAGAAGCTTTTTGCCGATCTCGATCGCGCGCTCACGCTGATGCTCGTGCAGCCAATGCTTGATCTTGTTGCGCGCCCGCGAGCTCTTGGCAAAGGTAAGCCAGTCGCGGCTGGGTTTGTGGCCATTCTGGGTAACGACTTCCACGATGTCGCCGTTCCGCAGCTTGGTGCGCAGCGGCGCCATCCGCCCATTGATCTTTGCGCCGACGCAGGTGTGTCCCACCTCGGTGTGGATGGTGTAGGCGAAGTCCACCGGCGTGGCGTCCTGGGGAAGCACCACCACCTTGCCTTTGGGCGTGAAGGTGTAGACCTCCTCGGGATAAAGGTCGATCTTGAGCGTGGAGAGGAACTCATTGGGATCGGTCATCTCCCGCTGCCACTCGACCATCTGCCGCACCCACGCCAGCCGCTGCTCATCGCGCGGGCTGATCGCCTCTCCGCTGGCCTTGTATTTCCAATGCGCCGCAATGCCTTCTTCGGCGACGCGATGCATCTCCTCGGTTCGGATCTGCACTTCGAACTGGTGACCGCCCTCACCCATAACGGTGGTATGCAGCGATTGGTAGAGGTTGGGACGAGGCATGGCGATGAAGTCTTTGATACGGCCGGGCACAGGACGCCAAGTGGAGTGGATGAGGCCGAAGACGGCGTAACAATCCTGCACGGTCTTGGTAATGACCCGAATGGCCAACAGGTCGAAGACCTGGTCGACATTGATCTGCTGGTTCTGGGTTTTTTGGTAGATGCTGTACAGGCGCTTGATGCGCCACTCCACCCGGGCTTCGATGTGATTTTCTTTGAGGCGCTGGTTGAGCAGCGCTTCGACGCCGATCAGAAAATGCTCGCCTTCTTCGCGACGCGCCTCGACGGCTCTGCTCACCTGCTCGTAACCAAGGGCATCGACGTAACGGAAGGCCCAGTCTTCAAGTTCGCCGCGCACCTTGCCCATGCCCAGGCGGTGGGCCAGAGGAGCATAAATATCCAGGGTCTCGCGCGCGATAGCCTGTTGGCGCTCCGGCGGCAGATGCTCAAGGGTGCGCATGTTGTGCAGCCGGTCGGCCATCTTGATCAGCACCACACGCACGTCGCTGACCATGGCCAAGAGCATCTTGCGTACGTTTTCCGCCTGGCGGTCTTCGCGGTTGGCAAACTGGATCTTGTCGATCTTGGTCACGCCCTCGACGATGTGAGCCACCTGCTCGCCGAAACGCTCGGTGATGTCTTCGGTGGTAACGGGGGTATCTTCGACGGCGTCGTGGAGCAGTCCGGCGGCAATGGCCGTGGAATCCAGCCGCATTTCGGCGAGGACCTGGGCAACTTCAAGAGGATGCAGGACGTAGGGCTCGCCCGAGGCGCGAACCTGGCCTTCATGGTGCTCAAGGCCGTATTCCCAGGCTTTACGGATGATGGCGGTATCGTCGTGGGGCCGATTGGCGCTCACCGTCGCCAGCAGCTTGCGAAACTTCTCGTCAGCTATCCCCGAGCCCGCCGGGCGATTCACCGCAGATTGCGCAGTCGCCATAACTGATTATAATGCCTCCGCTCCCGGCCTCTGCCCTTTGTGGCGGCACGGCCGGTCACAGCAACACGGTTGAGTGCCATGCTTTGCGCGACGCCAGGATTGGCGCGACGCGTGAGAAGATCGAATATCGTGCCCCGCCGTCGAGAAGAAACTCTTTCGCCCCCGGCCGCTGAACCGGATGCTAGACCGGCTGCTCAACCGGCCGCAATCGTCTCGCGCCGGGCCGCAGATCGTCTGCGCGCCGGCCATCCCTGGGTCTATCGCTCGGAGATCGAGGAGCTTCCATCGGAGACCGCGGATCTGGCCGTCGTCAGGGACGCGCGGGGACTGCTGCTGGGGACAGCGCTCGTCAGCCCGAGTTCGCAAATCGCTCTGCGCATGGTGGCTTGGGGATCTGCGATCGATCGCGAGGAGTGGCGGCGTTTGCTCGAGCAGCGGCTGCGCGAGGCCATCGCGCTGCGCCGTCCAATGCTCGCCGAGGGGACCGATGCCTGCCGGCTGGTCTTCAGCGAGGCGGACCAGCTACCCGGCATCATCATCGACCGCTACGGCGATCTGATTCTGCTGGAAATTCTGGCCAAAGCCCTCGATTCGGAATGGGTCCGGGCTCTGGCCGTGCGCTGCCTGCGGGACGAGCTCGATCCGGCGACGATCGTCGAGCGTGCGGACCCGCGGATCCGCGAGCTGGAAGGTCTCAGCGAGCCTGCGGAAGGCCCGCTTTACTCGCGCGAGCCCATCTTTTTTCAGACCAAGACGATTTTTCATTTGAACGGACTGGCATTTCACTACGACGCCGATGCCGGCCAGAAAACGGGTGCGTTCCTCGACCAGCGCTTGAACTACTCCGCTGCCGCGCATTATGCCCACGGCGAGGCCCTGGACGTTTGCACCTACCAGGGAGGATTCGCGCTGCATCTGGCTCGCGCCTGTTCGCGCGTGACCGGGATCGACGCCTCACGTGCGGCGCTTGAAGTTGCGGAAGAAAATCTGGCGGTGAACCGGGACCGTTTCACCGCCGAGGTGGAGTGGATTGAGGCCAACGCCTTCGACCTGTTGCGAGACTTCAGCAGCACGGGCGCGCAATACGACACCATCGTCCTCGATCCGCCGGCCTTCGCGAAGTCCAAACGCGCGGTCGAGGGCGCTCTCCGGGGATACAAGGAGCTGAATCTTCGCGCGCTCAAGATGCTGCGTCCCGGCGGCGTGCTGGTGACCTGCTCCTGCTCTCATCATGTGCCGGCCGGCGACTTTGAGGCGGTGGTCGCAGCGGCCGCAGGGGATGCACACCGGCGGCTCCGTCTTCTCGAGCGCCGCGGGGCCGCGCCCGATCACCCGGTGGTGCTCAATATTCCCGAGAGCGAATACCTCAAATGCCTGATTCTGGCGGTGGATTAGCTGGTGAGTCAGCGGGCAACTTTACAATTGCAATTTCATGGCAATTTTTGAAAGCTGGCGAGGTCTGTGGCTGATCGCCGCATCGTTGATTGCGGGCGCGCTGAACGCGGTTGCGGGCGGAGGCTCCTTTCTCTCCTTTCCTGCACTGCTCGGCGCGGGCGTGCTCCCGGTGCAGGCGAATGCAACCAATACTGTGGCGTTATGGCCGGGCCAGGCGACCTCAATTGCGGGGTATCTGCATAAGGTGCGGCAGAACCGCGGGCTCCTTTTGCCCGCTTGTTCCGCGGCGGCGGTGGGCGGCCTGGCGGGAGCGATTCTGCTCTTGCACACCGGCCAAGCCACGTTTATGGCGCTGGTGCCATGGCTTCTGCTCTTTGCGACCGTGCTCTTCGCCGCGAGCGCACCCATTTCCCGCTGGCTCGAAGGCAGAGCGACCGAACCGGCGCATCGAACCGCCCCCATCTCGCTGTGGGCGGGCATTGCCGTGATCTGCGTCTATATCGGGTATTTCGGGGCCGGGGCCGGATTTCTGCTGATGTCGGTGTTTGCCCTCTTCGGGATGGAAGACATTCACAAAATCAATGCGCTGAAGGTAGTCACAACTACAGTGGCAAATGGCATCGCGGTTCTGGCCTTCATCGCCGGCCGCAAGATCGAGTGGCGCTATTGCCTGTTGATGATGGCGGCCGCGGCGGTGGGCGGCTTTCTCGGGGCGCGCTTCTCGCAGCGGCTGAACCCGCTTTTTCTGCGCGTGGCCATCGTGCTGATCGGCCTGGGAATGGCCGCCTACTTCTTCTACGCCTGAGGCAGATTTCCTGTTGCTATGAGGCGCCAAGATCCGCGAGGTGCGGCTTTCGCCGGTAGAGCGTGTTTCATCCATAGACGGCGATTGTTGTGACCACGGACGAGTCCCGCCGCCAAAGCGGGGCTCGTGCTGTGCCCCCATGCAGCGGGGGCCCTCTATCAAACACGCTCTAAAAAGCCGCGTTTGCCGCAGTTGCCTCGGGAGACACCGACAGGAAATCTGCCGTAAGGGGATGGGGAATCCGGTCTGGTATAAGGTTGAACGCGGCAACAACGCGGGACTCGCGCGACGCGAAAGTTGCCTCCACCTGTTTTTGAAGAAGGGCATCATGCAGCGAAGGGAATTTTGCAAGCTGGCCGCGGCAGCCGCTGCGGCAACCGCAATCCCCGCGACCGGCCAAACAAGCGATCCGTCACAGTCGCCGGTCTTTCAGTCTTTCAACACGCTCACCCAAGACTATGCCGCGTACTGCGGCACGCCTGCAGCCAGCAGGATTTTTTATGCCTTTCGCGACGGCGCCTTCGTCACCGAAAAACTCGATGAGGCTCACTGGACGCCGACCGATTACGGTCCGCCGGTGGTCAAGGTGCCGGAGTTGCCGATTCCCGGCGGCTCCTGGGAAGGTGTGCCGATGGTCTCTCCCTTCCCGGAGCTAGCAGGAGACGGCCCGTTCCAGCCGACCTGGGATTCCCTGCTGCACTACGAAGTTCCGGAGTGGTACCGCGACGCCAAGTTCGCGCTGTGGGCCCACTGGAGCCCGCAATGCGTGCCTGAAGACGGCGACTGGTATGCGCGCAACATGTACACGCAAGGCAACGGACAAAACAAGTACCACGTGCAGCACTATGGGCCTCCGTCCAAGGTGGGTTACAAGGACCTGTGCGCGCAGTGGACGTTGTTGAATTGGGAGCCGGAAGAGCTGATCGCGCGCTACAAACGGGCCGGGGCGCGGATCTTCATGGCGCTAGCCAACCACCACGACGGCTTTGACACGTGGAATTCCAAGCATCATCCGTGGAATGCGCTCAACACGGGCCCGCGGCGCGACGTAATCGGGACCTGGGCCGCAGCCGCGCGCAATCAGGGATTGCGCTTTGGCGTCTCCGTTCACCAGCCGCGCAACTGGTGGTGGTTCCAGACCGCCCACGGGGCGGACAAGACCGGCCCTCTCGCCGGCGTGCCCTACGATGGCGATCTGACCTTGGCGGACGGCAAGGGCCAGTGGTGGGAGGGGCTGGATCCACAGCGTCTCTACGCCCCGAAGCATCCGCCCGATGCGCTGCCCGACATCGCCTACGTGAGGAACGTCTATGACCGCACGCGGGACTTGATCGATCAGCACGATCCGGACCTTCTTTATTTCGACAATGAGCTCTTTCCACTTGGTTGGGCGGGCATGAATCTCGGGGCCTATTTTTACAATCGCAGCGTCCAGACGCGGGGAAAACTGGATGTGGTCACGACCATCAAAGAGGTTCCGGACCATCTTGCCGGGGCCGCGGTGGTCGATTGGGAAAACGGCGTCCACGGTGACATTATGCCGTTTGTCTGGCAATCGGAAACCTGCCTGGGGAACTGGCATTACAGCCGGCGTCTCTTCGACCGCCCCGGAGTCTATGGCGGGTACCAGGATCCGCGGAACGTGATCCACTGGCTGATCGACACCGTGAGCAAGAATGGAACCCTGATCTTGAATGTTCCCGGAATGCCCGACGGCACCATCGACAGCAAAGAAATCGCGGTGCTGGACCAGATCACCGCCTGGATGCAGGTGAACGGGGAGGGCATCTACGAGACGCGCCCATGGAAGGTCTACGGGGAAGGCCCGGGCAAGCTGAATCCCGCCGAGTTCCAGGGAAAAAGCATCAGCAACCTGGGCGTTCAGGACATCCGCTTTACGCGCAACAAGGCCAATACCATTGTTTACGCCTTTGTCCTCGGCTGGCCGCAGGGCGAGTTCGTGATCGGCTCACTGGGAACCGCCAACAATCTCCGCCCCGGCAAGATCGCGCAGGTGCAATTGCTGGGCACCGGAGAAAAAATCAGGTGGCGGCAAGCTGCCGATGGTTTGCATGCGGAGCTGCCCCGGGGATATCACCCGGATGCGGATTTTGCAGCCACGCTGAAAATATCACTTACCTAGCGCTCCTAGATGCTCAAGGCTGGATCGTTCGCCAGTTTCGAGAAGAGGGGTTGCCGCTCCTTCATTCGCAAGCTCCGGGATACTCTCCAATGAAAAAAGCTGAGGTCGGAAGGGATACCCGGTCCTCGCAGGGAGTGGGCTTGTGGGGGATGGCACCCGTCGCTCTGTTGGCCCATCTCGCGTCCACTGAGCTGCACGAAAGCTTCCATTTCGTGGTGGGACGCCTTGCCGGATTGCCGTCTCATTTCCTCAATCTCACCTCCGTAGGGGTGGATCCATCGGTAGCGGCAAATGCTTCTTCGGCTGCGCTGGCGCTGATGAACGGGGTAGCACCTCTTACCACGATGCTGCTGGGGATTGTGGCCTTGGCCGCCGTGCCCGCTCTGCGATCGAAAGTACCTCCAGCCGTTACCGCCTTTGTTGCGTGGTGGGCGATCGTCGGAGTTCCCTACATCGGATTGCAGACAATGACGACAGCCGGACCAGTCCGACTACGAGGCAACGGATCAGACTTTGCGGCGGTGCTTGGCGGCTACTTTGGAGTGCCCATTCTCCCGCGTACGGCCATCGCTGTGGCCGGACTGGTGATTTTCATGGCTTCTGGATTTTGCTTGGGCGCTGCCGTATCCCCGCGGACCGTTGGCGCACTATCACGCCTGACGCTGGCACAACGTCTGGGTGGGCTCGCAAGGTGGCGAGTCGTGGTCGCATCGGGACTGAGCTTGCTCTTGATCGCCATGACGGTGCGAGGCGCCACTCTGGCGGCCCACGGCAACGGCGGTGGCCTGCTCCTCCTTCTCGAGGGAGCATGGGTATGGGCCGCGCTGATGGCGCTGCTCGTTCGCTGGCGCGCGCCGGGAGCGCGCGAAGTCCGCGACCACTGGATATTTCCCGGACTCCTGGCGAGCGCGGGCCTGATTGCGATCAGCCTGTTAACCCACCTGTTTGATTTTTTCATCGGTGGAGCAATGTTCGTTGTGCCTCTCATCGCAACCGCCTGGATCCAAACCCGCGCCTCCGCAGAACTGCCTGAATGGGAAACAAACTAGCCAGTTCTGCTCCTGGCCGCTCAAAAAGAATCCCCGATAATCAAGAATTGAGAACTGACCCGCGCTAGGATGTTCTGCATGGCGCTGCTTGAAGTCTCCCGGCTGACAAAGAGCTATCCCCGCAATGCCGGACCGCTCGGCATGCAAACCACGGAACATCGTGTGGTCGACGATGTTTCCTTTTCGATTTCGCGAGGCGAGACGCTGGGCCTGGTTGGAGAGTCGGGCTCCGGCAAAAGCACGGTGGCACGAATGGTGCTGGGCCTGCTTCCGCCCTCTTCCGGCGAAGTGATTTTCGACGGCACGCGGGTGAGTGGCGCCTCGCCCGCGGACCTGCGCCGGCTGCGACGCCGGTTCCAACCCGTCTTTCAGGATCCCTTTGCCGCGCTCAATCCGAGGATGACGGTGGCGGCGATTCTGGCCGAGCCGTTCAAAATCCATGACAGATTCGCGCGCTCGAATTCTTCTCTGCAAGAGGAGATCCGCTCGCTGCTCGGCGCCGTCGGCATGGACGACTCCGCGCTTTCCCGCTACCCACACGAGTTTTCCGGCGGACAGCGCCAGCGGATCAATATCGCCCGCGCTCTCGCCCTGAAGCCGGAATTGTTGGTTTTGGACGAGCCGCTGGCCTCGCTCGACGTCAGCGTTGCGGCTCAGATCACCAACCTGCTCCGGCAGACCCAGAAAGATCTCGGCCTGACCTACCTGTTCATCTCCCATTCCATGCCCCTGGTGCGCTACCTATCGACGAACATTGCGGTGCTGCGAGGGGGGAAGCTGGTGGAGTTTGGCGGGTGGGAGCAGATCTGCGAAGCTCCCCGGGAGGAGTACACGCGGAACCTCGTCGCGGCCACGCCGGAGATCGCAACCGAACGGTGAGAGGAGGCGCTTTTTGAGCCATTCCGAAGGGTCTCAGGAGATATTTGTCCTATTTTCAATCACTTAATATTTATATAAACTCACTCATATTTTCTGCAACACTTTTATCCTTCGGCGCGTCTAATTTTCCGTATAGGGCCAAAACCCTATCTAAAACTTTCCCTTGCGGAGGAATATTGCAATGCCGATTACTCGTTTCGATCCCCTTCGCGATCTGTTTGCACTGCAGAACCGAGTGAACTCCATCTTTCAAGACTTCTCTCCCAACCGAGCGGAAAACGACAACCTGACGGCCACGGCCGCCTTTGTGCCTCCGGTGGACATCTATGAGAACGAGCATCAGGTCGTGCTCAAGCTCGAGGTTCCCGGCATTCCGAAAGAGGACCTCGATATTCAGGTCGAGAACCACACGGTCACGGTGCGTGGGGAGCGCAAGTTCGAGAACGCAGAAAACGCCGAGAATTACCACCGCGTGGAACGGCGCTATGGCAGCTTCTATCGCGCTTTTTCGCTGCCCGACACAGTTGATACCGAGCACATTCGGGCGGATTATGAGAACGGGGTGCTTCGCCTGACGGCGGAAAAGCGTGCGGAAGCCAATTAGCTTCTAGCTACTAGCTTTTAGCCGCTCGCAAGATGCGGATCTCTCCACTACGGCGGCGCGGATGGCGCATTTCTCCCTCCGGGAATGACAGAAAGAAAAGCAAAAGCGGATTTCCAGGGGATAAAAAGCGCATTTCCAGGGGATAACAGTCCCTTGCCGGCCCGCGGGAAACGTGGGATGGATTTCACGAATTCAAGAGAGAAGATTTATGGCGATTCGTTGGGAAAAGTTGACGCTGAAGTCGCAGGAAGCGATTCAGCAGGCCAGTACGCTGGCGGCAGAGAACGGCAATGCGGAAATTCTTCCGATGCACCTTCTTGCCGCGCTGCTTGGCGACCGGGAAGGGGTCATCGTCTCCCTGCTCGAAAAGATCGGTGTCTCCAGCAGCCAGGCGCTGCAGCAGGCGGAAGGCGCGGTCGCGGCTCTGCCTAAAGTCTCGGGCGCAAGCGCGCAACCGGGCCTTTCCTCGGCGCTGCAAAAGCTGATCGATCAAGCGTTCAAAGAGGCGCAGAACTTCAAGGACGAATATGTTTCGACTGAACACCTGCTGCTCGCGCTTACCCAGCAAAAGAACGATCCGGCGCAGTTGCTGCTGGCCGGTTACGGCGCCGACCACAGCGCCATTCTCAAGGCTCTGACCGCGGTGCGCGGCAACCAGCGGGTGACGGACCAGAACCCGGAGGCCAAGTACCAGGCCCTCGAGCGCTATGCAACCGATCTGACGGAGCGGGCGCGGCGGGGCAAGCTCGACCCGGTGATTGGCCGCGATGAAGAGATCCGCCGGGTGATGCAGGTGCTTTCGCGCCGCACCAAGAACAACCCCGTGCTGATTGGCGAACCTGGCGTAGGCAAGACGGCGATTGTCGAAGGACTCGCCCGCCGCATCGCCTCCGGCGACGTGCCCGAGCTTCTGCGCGATAAACGCGTCATTTCCCTCGATCTGGGCGCCATGCTGGCCGGCGCGAAGTACCGCGGCGAGTTTGAGGACCGGCTCAAGGCGGTGCTCAAAGAGATTGAAGAGTCCAATGGAGAGATCATTCTCTTTATCGACGAGCTCCATACGCTGGTTGGGGCGGGCGCTGCGGAAGGCGCGATCGATGCTTCGAACATGCTGAAGCCGTCGCTGGCCCGGGGAGAGCTGCGCGCGATCGGCGCAACGACTCTCAACGAATATCGCAAATACATCGAGAAAGACGCCGCGCTCGAGCGCCGCTTTCAACCGGTTTTTGTCGATGAGCCAACGGTCGAAGATACGATCTCAATCCTTCGCGGATTGAAGGAGCGGTATGAGGCGCATCACAATGTGCGCATCAAGGACTCGGCCATTGTGGCGGCGGCTACCTTGTCGCACCGCTACATCACCGACCGCTTTCTGCCCGACAAGGCCATCGATCTCATCGACGAAGCAGCCGCTTCCCTGGCCATCCAGATCGCTTCAGTGCCGACGGAGGTCGATCAACTCGAGCGCCAGATGACCTCGCTCGAAATCGAGCGGGCGGCGTTGAAGCGCGAGAGCGACGCCGGGTCAAAAGAACGCCGCCAGACGGTCGAGCGGGAGCTGGCTTCGCTCAAGGAGCAGGTCACAGCGCTCCGCGCCCGCTGGCAGAAAGAGCGCGATTCGATCACTCACATCTCCGATCTCAAGCGGCGGATCGAGGCGCTGCGCTTTGAGATGGAAGAGCAGACGCGCAAGGGCAATCTGGAACGCTCGGCGGCCATCCAGTACGGCGAGCTGCCGAAGCTTGAAGCCGAGCTGAAACACCTGAACGCGGGCCAGGACGAAGCCGGCGTTGCCGGCCGCATGCTCAAGGAAGAGGTCGACGAAGAGGATATTGCGCGCATCGTGAGCAAGTGGACCGGGATTCCCGTGGCCAAGATGCTCGAGAGCGAGAAGCGCAAGCTGGTGGAAATGGAGGACCGGTTGCGCGAGCGGGTGGTTGGCCAGGATGAAGCGCTGGCGAGCGTCGCCAACGCGTTGCGGCGTTCCCGCGCCGGGCTCAGCGATCCCAAGCGTCCCATCGGTTCGTTCATCTTTCTCGGGCCGACCGGCGTGGGGAAGACGGAAACGGCGCGAGCTCTGGCTGAGTTTCTCTTTGACGACGAGCAGGCGCTGATCCGCATCGACATGTCGGAGTACATGGAGAAGCATGCGGTGGCGCGGCTGATCGGCGCGCCTCCCGGATACGTGGGCTATGACGAGGGCGGCCAGCTAACCGAAGCCGTTCGCCGCCGGCCCTACTCCGTCGTGCTCTTCGACGAAATCGAAAAAGCGCATCCGGATGTCTTCAACGTCTTGTTGCAAGTGCTCGATGACGGCCGGCTCACCGACTCCAAGGGCCGTACGGTGGACTTCAAAAACACGGTGCTGATCATGACGTCGAACCTGGGAGCGCACCTGCTCCAGGGCGAGAACCTGAACAGCGAAGCGGCCTTCGACGCGGTGCGCGAGCAGATCATGGATGTGGTGCGGCAGAGCTTCCGCCCGGAGTTCCTGAACCGGGTGGACGACATTGTGATCTTCCGCCCGCTGGGCGAAGACCAGCTTTCCCGCATCGTCGACCTGCGGCTGCATGACCTGCGCAAGCTGCTCGAGGAGCGCAAGGTCACGCTAGAGCTGAGCGAGGAGGCGCGCCACCAGCTCCTGATGACGGGCTACGACCGGCAGTACGGAGCAAGGCCGCTCAAGCGGGCGATCCAGCGGCTCATCCAGGATCCTCTTGCGGTCAAGATCCTCGACGGCGAGGTGGTCAGCGGCGATACGGTTCGTGTCGAGGCCGACCCACTCCAGAACCGCATGCGCTTCGAGGTTCTGGCGCGAGCGGCAGCGTCGAAGGGCCGGGCAGCACAACACGCATAATCCCCATTGCCGGGCCGGAGCATCGGCCCGGGAACCTATCTCCCTGGCGAATGCGACAATAGAGAGACGGGCCTTTGAGGCCACCCTTCATTTCCAATGTTGCAGCTTTCCTCTGCCGGCAAACGCTTCGGCCCACGACTTCTGTTTGAAAATGCCGACTGGCTGATCACGCCGGACGAGCGCACCGCTCTGGTTGGAGCCAACGGCACGGGCAAGTCGACTCTGCTCAAGGTGCTCTCGGGGAGCGAATCACTCGACTACGGCAGCCTGCAACGGACTCGCGGCATGTCGGTCGGCTATCTGCCGCAAGAAGGCCTGGCGCTCGCCGGCCGCACTGTCTTTGAGGAATGCCTCTCGGTCTTTGCCGGGCTGCGCAATATGGAAGCCGAGATCGAGATGCTTGCCGGGCGGCTGGCCGAGCTCGACCCCGGAAGCCCCGCTTACGCCGCAGCGGCGGAGCGCTACTCCCACGTGGATTCGCAGCTCCGCGCGCACGGAGGCTATGCGCTCGACGCCCAGGTAGGCGCGGTTCTCGGCGGCCTCGGCTTTGGCAAAGAAGACTGGTCGCGGCAGTGCGAGGAGTTCTCGGGCGGCTGGCAGATGCGCATCGCGCTGGCCAAGCTCCTGCTCGAAAAGCCGAGCCTGCTGCTTCTGGATGAGCCGACCAACCATCTTGATCTCGAAACCCGCAACTGGCTGGAAGAGTACCTGCGCGACTACCCCAACGGCTACATCCTGATCTCCCACGACCGCTACTTTCTCGATGTCACGGTGCGCAAGACGGTCGAGATATGGAACAAGGGGCTGCACTTCTATCACGGCAATTACGAGCACTTTCTGCAGCAAAAAGCGGAGCGGCGCGCGCAGATTGAGGCCGCGTTCAAGAACCAGCGGGACAACATCGAGCGTCTGGAGGCTTTCATCAACCGCTTCCGCTACCAGGCGACCAAGGCCAAGCAGGTGCAAAGCCGCATCAAGGAGCTCGAAAAGATCGAGCGCATCGAGATTCCACTGGAGGAAGAGGCGATTCACTTCTCCTTTCCCCAGCCGGCGGCCTCGGGCCGCATGGTCGTCGAGGTCCAGAATCTGGCGAAGAGTTACGGGGAAAAGCAGATTTTTTCTGGGGTCGATTTCACGATCGAACGAGGGGACCGTGTGGCGCTGGTGGGCGTGAACGGCGCGGGCAAATCCACGCTCATCCGCATGCTGGCGGGGATGGAGCCGCCGTCGAGCGGCACGCTCCGCCTGGGACACAACGTGCTCGCGGAATACTTCGCGCAAGACCAATACAAAGTGCTCAATGCCGGGGCGCGGATGCTCGACGACATTTCTTCAAGCGCCTCGCGCGTGCCTACCGCCGACCTGCGTGGATTGCTGGGATGTTTTCTCTTTTCCGGCGACGATGTTTTCAAGCCGTTAGGAGTGCTTTCGGGCGGCGAGCGGAACAGGTATGCACTGGCAAGGATTCTGGTCAGCCCTTCCAATCTGCTGCTGCTGGACGAGCCTACCAACCACCTGGACCTGCGCGCCAAGGACGTATTGCTCGAAGCGCTCTCAAGCTTCACCGGCACCGTGATCCTGGTTTCTCACGACCGTTATTTTCTCGACCGGCTGGCGACGCGAGTCTTTGAAATCGAGGACGGGCGCCTGCACGTCTATCCCGGCAATTACGAGGACTACGTCTTCCGCAAGCAGGCGGCCTCGCCCCCCGCTGCTCCATCTGCGCCGCCGGTAATCCGCGAGCCCGACCCGCCGGCGCCGGATGAGAGCGCTGTTGAAAGCCCCCAGGGAGGGGAGAAAGCGCCGGGCGAGACAAGCGCTTCCAAGGGCCGGCGCCTCAATCCAATCAAATTGCGCCAGATGCAGGAGCGTTGCGCCACGGTCGAAGAAGAGATCCCTCGCGTCGAAGCTTCGATCGCGGGCGCGGAAGAGGCTCTGGGCAACTACGTCAGCGCGGAGGAAACGCGCCGGCTAACCCAGTTGCTCGAAGATCTGCGCGTGCGGCGAGAGATGCTGAACAACGAATGGGAAGAGCTGGCGCTCGAGTTGGAACAGCACGCCGGATCGGTTTAGAGGCCGAGATCGGCGGATTTCGGCCAGTTGAAATTTGTCGAATAGAAACCCAAGGAAGAAGACGGCTTTCTTCGCCCACGTAACGTCCGCCTGCGGCGGACGAACATGGGGCACCCTCGCCTCAACTACAAGCCGCCTATCAGCCGCTCCGATCCAAGTACAACCGCTGACCTTCTACAGGCAGTCGGGGTTCTTCCAGGGAAAAAGTCAAAAACATTCCGAAGTGGCGACGATAGAAAAGGACAAATACAGGGATCCTTCGTCCGCCCTCGCCTACGCTCGTAAGGAAGAGAGAAACCCAAGGAAGAAGACGGCTTTCTTCGCCCACGTAACGTCCGCCTGCGGCGGACGAACATCGGGCACCCTCGGGTTTGGTGGTATAAGAATAAACCGCCGACTTGCCGACTCGCTAACCTGCCGACTCGCTGACTGGCGAACCTGCCACCTTGCTGACTGGCTGACTCACTCACTGCTGACTCGCCGACATCCTTCCTGCATAATCGAAGACGATGACTCTGCTCTGGAAGCCTGAAAGCTGGTCTCTTCGCCTGGCGGAGCTGGAAGCCCGTTCCGGCGACATCAAAGAGGCGCCATTGCGGCGCGACGTCCGTTCTCTCGGCATGCTGCTAGGCCAGGTGCTGCGGGAACAGGCGGGCAATGGGCTCTTCGAGGAAGAAGAAGAGCTGCGCCAGATCGCCATTCGGCGGCGCGAGGCGCAAAATCACGGCCTCTCCCCGGGGCAAGGCGCCGACCGGGAGGCGGAAGCCCAACGGCTCTTCGCGATCGCACTCGACCGTGTGCACGCCCTTGATCCGGACCAGGCGTATCGGCTGGCTCGGGCCTTCGCCTTCTATTTCGAATTGATCAACCTTGCCGAGACCAACCACCGCAAGCGCCGGCGTCTGTCGATGCAGCTTGCCGGGGAAGCGGAGAGACAGCGCGGGTCTCTGCGCGGCACGCTGCGGGCGATGCACAAGGTAGGAACCACGGCGGAGCAGGCGCTCGAGCTTCTACGCCGCGTCACCGTCATCCCGGTGTTCACGGCTCACCCCACCGAAGTCGCTCGCCGCTCCGTGATGTTCAAGCGGCGGCGCATCAGCGAATTGCTCGAGCAGCTCGACCGCATTCCCCTCTCCGACGAGGAGCTGGAGCGTCTGGAAGAGGCCATCGCCGCGGAGATCACCGCGCTGTGGGAAACGGATGAGATTCGCAGCCGCCGTCCGCGCGTGGCGGATGAAGTCAAGATGGGGTTGGACTATTACGAGGCAGCTCTGTTCGAGACCCTGCCCGGCCTCTACGCCGAGATTGCGGCAGCCTTTGAAGCCGAATATGGGGTCTCGCTGGGGCTCGCCGACCTGCCGGTCCTGCTCTCCTTCGGCTCGTGGATCGGCGGCGACCGGGACGGCAATCCCTTCGTCACGCCGGAGGTGACGCGCGAAGCACTGAAGGGAGCGCGCGAACACCTGCTGGCGCACTATCAGCGGCAAATCGACTTTGTCATCGAGCTGCTCAGCAGCTCCGAACGGCAGGCGCCCGTGAGCACGGCGTTGACGGACCGGCTTGCGGCCTATGTCGCGGAACTGGGCGCGACCGGAGCCCAGGCCTTCGGCGAACGCTACGAGTTTGAGATCTACCGGCGTTTTCTGAGCTGCATTCGCGCCCGACTGCTGGCGATGAGCGACGCCGCGGCCTCGCTTCGCGATCCGGCGCTTGCACGGCTGCGGCCGTACTGCTCGGCGCGAGAGCTTCTGGAAGACCTTGAACTGGTACGCGCCAGCCTGGTCGAAAACCGGGGACCGCGCATTGCCCGTTCTCTGATCGACCCGCTTATCATGGACGCTCGAACCTACGGGCTGCATCTGCAGACGCTCGACATCCGGCAGCATGCGCGATTGTTGAAGGCGGCGGTCCAAGAAGCTTCTTCATGGAACGCGGCGGAAGGCGGATCGTTTTCCGTTCCCCCTTCGCTCACCGCTCCATCGGCGGAGATCATCGAAACCTTCCGCACGATCGCGGATCTCAAATCGACCTGTTCGCCGGAGGCGATCCGCCAATATGTGATCAGCGGAGCGGCGAGCGCCGAAGACGTGCTCAACGTTCTCTGGCTGGCGCGTCTCGGGGGCGTGCGGGTCGAAGGCCGGGGGAGCGAACCGGGGGACGACCCCGGACTTATGCCCGTGCCCCTCTTCGAATCCATCGAAGATTTGCGCAACGCGCCCGCCATCTGCCGCGAGCTATGGCAGTCGCCCAGCTATCGCAAGCTGATCGAGTCCTGGTCGAATACGCAGGAAGTCATGCTCGGCTATTCCGACTCCAACAAAGACGGCGGCATGCTGACCAGCACCTGGGAGATCTTCCGCGCCCACCGCGCACTGCATGAGGTGGCGCGGGAATGCGGCATCCGACTCCGGCTATTCCATGGGCGCGGAGGAACGGTGGGCCGCGGCGGCGGACCGACGCACCGCGCCATCTATGCCCAACCGAACGGAGCATTCGACGGCCAGATCCGCATCACCGAGCAGGGCGAGGTGCTCAACTGGAAGTACTCGGACGTGGTTCTGGCCGAGCGCAATCTCGAGTTGATGATCGCCGCCTCGCTCGATTCGCTTGCCCGGCCCAACTCCCGCGATCCGCAAGGGCACCTGACAGGCGTTCTTCTGCCCGAATGGGAGTCCGCCTTCGAGGAGCTTTCCCGCGTCTCCTTCGCCTTCTACCGGGCGGAGATTCTCGAGGATCCCGATGTTCTCGAATACTTCGAGCAAGGAACGCCGGTAGCGGAGCTTGAAAATGCCAAGATCGGCTCGCGCCCGTCACGCCGCGGCGGCCGCGCGGCGCTTGCCGACCTCCGCGCAATTCCGTGGGTCTTTGGCTGGACCCAGAGCCGCCAGATGGTGCCGGCCTGGTTTGCCGTCGGCCATGCAATCGAGAAGTTTGTTGAAAAGCCCGGTGGCCAGTCCACTCTGAGAACGATGGCGAAGGAGTTCCCTCTTTTTATCGATCTGATCCGGAACGTGGAAATGGCGCTGGCGAAATCGGACTTCGGGATCGCGCGGCTCTATGCTTCGCTGGTAAAAGAGCCGGAGCTGCGGGATCGCGTCTTCAACAAGCTGGAAGCGGAGTTCCACCGAACCCGCCGGGGGGTGCTGGCGGTGACCGGCCAATCGGAGCTGCTCGAAACCAATCCGGTATTGGCTCGCTCGATTCGTCTGCGCAACCCTTACGTCGACCCTATGAGCTTGATTCAGGTGGACCTTTTGCGCAGAAAGCGCGCGGGCGACAATTCCGAGGCCATCAACCGGGCGATTGCCGCGAGCATCAACGGAATCTCCGCCGGCCTGCGCAACACGGGCTGAGCAGCCTGGCGGGCTGTGCTATGGCTGAGTTTCGTCGTAGCCTGGCACGGCCACCGACTCGCCTTCCTGGGAAGCCTGCGGCTCCTCAGCTTTGGTGAGGGCGTCTGCCGTCAGCTCATCGACATGCCGCAGACCCGGAAAGAGAGTGCTCCACGCGCCGGTGACTGCCAGAGCGCCGATGCCGCCGATAACGACGGCACGCACGGCTCCCCACCATTGGGCGGTCAAACCGCTCTCGAACTCTCCCAATTCGTTCGACCCGGTGATGAAAAGCGAGCTTACCGCGCTGACTCTTCCCCGCATCGACACAGGGGTCGCCAGTTGCAGCATTGAAGAACGAATGACGACGCTCACCATGTCGGACGCGCCCACGATTGTGAGCGCGGCCAGGGAAAGCAGAAGGTTCCGCGAGAGGCCGAAGACAATCGTGGCCGCGCCAAAGATCGCGACCGCGACAAACATCTTGGCGCCAGCGCGGCGAGCGAGAGGACGGAAGGCCAGCCAGACCGAGACTGCCAGCGCGCCCAGGGCCGGCGCCGCCCGCAAAATGCCGAGTCCCTCAGGCCCGGTGTGGAGGACGTCGCGAGCGAAGATGGGCATCAGCGCCACCGCTCCGCCGAGAAGCACGACGAATAGATCGAGCGAAATGGAACCGAGCAGAAGCTTGGTATCCCAAACGTAGCGAAAACCCGCCAGGATCACATCGGTCGAAATGGAGCGATGCTCCATCCGCCCGGGCCGTACGTCGAGGGACGACACCAAAACAACAAAGCAAATCAACGTCAGGAGAGTGACAGCGAAAACGATGGGCGCGCCGGCCCATTTGCCGTGCAGCGGCAAAGTGTAAAGCAGCCCTCCCAACGCGGGCCCGGTAATGTTGGCGATCTGGAAAACGGTGGCGCCCCAAGTCACGGCGTTGACGAAATGTTCTTCCGGAACCAGATGCGGCAGCAGGGCTGAGCTGGCGGGGCCGCTGAAGGCGCGGCCTGTACCGACCACGAAGAGCACCGCAAGGATGGGGAATACCCGATGCACTCCGTGCAGGGCTAGAAAGAGCAGCGCGGAGGAGCAAACAATCTGCAGCGTGTAACAGACCAGGATGACGTGACGCCGGTCATAGCGATCGGCCACATGCCCCGACGGCAGCAAAAAAAGAAGACCGGGAAGAAAGAGCGCGAGCCCGGTGTAGCCAAGGTCGATTGCGCGGTGGGTGATCTGATAGACCTGCCAAGCGACGGCTACCGCCTGCGCCTCCGCGCCCAGAATCACAATCATGCGGGCGAGCTGATAAAGCCGGAAATCGCGAAAGCCAAAAGACGCCGTGCCGGTTTTTCGTGGAAGCATAAAGCTCTTGTTCTGTTATATCCTGCCGGGTGAGCCGCCCCTGAGCAAACCAAACCGGGAGGCGAAATATCGCTCCCGCTTTGCTCTTTCAAAAAATGAGTGTGTGGCGGAAAAAAGTCCTTGGTGAGGCATAACAGGTTGACGACAGAAGTGAGAATTGAGGATCCGGCCGATCCTGCAAGGGGGGCTTTGAGCCCGGAAGCGGCGCTCGAAGCTTTGCTGGCCGGGAATCGCCGCTTTGTCAGCGGAGAGGGCAATTGGCGTGAACACGATCTCGCCGCTTTGAAAGAGCGGGCGGCCATGATGCAGGAGCCTTTTGCCTGCGTTCTCTCCTGCGCCGATTCGCGGGTGCCGGTAGAGTTGGTTTTCGATCAAAGTATCGGTCATATTTTTGTGACTCGTGTGGCCGGCAATATCGTCACGCCGGAGATTCTGGGCAGCTTGGAATTCGGCGCGCTGGTGCTCGGGGCCAAAGTCATTTTGGTGATGGGCCATGTCCGCTGTGGCGCGGTGAAGGCGGCTCTGGATGGAGCGCCGGTCCCGGGAATGATCGGTTCTCTCTTCCCTTACCTTCAGCCCGCGGTCGATCAGGCTGGACAGGACTGCGAGGCCGCAATTCGCATCAACGCGAAGCTGCAAGCGGCCATCCTCATGGAATCATCGCCGGTGCTGGCTGGACTGATGCGGCAAGGGAAGCTCAAGGTAGCGGCCGCTGTCTACGACATTGCAACCGGAGAAGTGGCACTTGTTTAGGATCGAGTTGCCAGTTGTCAGTTGTCAGTGGTCAGTTCTCAGTGGTCAGTGGTCAGTTGTTGCAGGTTGGGTTCTATTTCGATGGACAGGGGCTACAGCGATCCTTCGGCTCCTCGCCTGCGGCGAGGACGACGACGGGCGAAGGCTGGCGTTCTATTTCCGGCGCGCCAACTGCCGAAGAGACGGAAAACCAAGACTAGGAATACTGCTTTTTTGGCCCATGTAACGTCCGCCTGCGGCGGACGAACATGGGGCACCCGGCCACCCGCGAGGTTGCACTCAGGCGAAATCGAGACGCGGTTATTTTGCGCTGTGGAGGAAATTGCGGTACTGAGTGTCGACGATGCCCAGGTTGCGCGCCAGCCCTAGCTTTGCTTCGTTGTACTCGACGGTGGTATCCACCAGATTCGACTCGGCGGCCGCAAGAGTAGCCTCGGCCTCGACCACAGGCAAATTATCGTCTATCCCCGCGGTGAACCTTTGTCTGGTCTGGTCGAGCGCTTGCTGAGCCAGATCGACGTTGCTTTGCGCCACGCGCACCAACTGCCCGGTCGACTCCATATCGAGCATGCTGTCACGAAGCTGCTGGTCGATCCGCTGCTTGAGACTCGCCATCTGATCGTTGAGCTCCGTCAGGTTTGCGGCTGCGACCTCGCGGTCGCCGCGGAAGCGGGCTTCTTCAAAGAGCGGCACGCGGAGGGTGCCGATGGCCGCGAAGGTTCCGTGATAGAGCCCATGGGTCAAGCCGGTGACGCCGTAGTTGCCCCCAAAACTCAGAGTCGGCAGGCGTTCCCATTTCGCGGCACGATCCTGAAGTTCCGCGGAACGAATCTGCGCGAGAAGCCCTTGATAATCCTGCCGGTTCTGGTAAGCCATCGCCCGGGCCTGGTCGATCTGCATCGCGGCAAGCTCGGAATAAGGAGCTGCATCGGTAAGTTGAATTTGCTGTGCGGCGGAGAGGCCTATCTCCCGATTGAGAGCGATTTTTTCCTTTTCGAATGTGTCCTGGGCTGCAATCACGGTTTGCTGCTGAGATTCAAACGCAACTCTCGCCCGCAGCTCATCGACGTTCGCCGCGGTCCCGGCCTGATGCTGGGCAACGGCCTGATCGAGGCTCAGCTTGTCAGCCTGGAGAAGGGCCTGAGCGTTGCCTACTTGTGCGCCAGCCGCGAGCGTTTCCAGATAGGAGTTGCCGACAGTCAGAACCACAAGCCCGCGAGAGGACTGGGTTGCGTAGTAGGCACTCACCTCATGGGCCTTGGCGGCGCGGTATTGATCGATGGTCGAGAGGCTGAAGAGGGTTTGCGAATAATTCAGCATCGCGTCGGTGCTATCGACTTTGACAATCAGCGAGACATTCGAAAAATTGGTTTGGGGAAAGAGCGGAGCAATTTCTCGAAGCACGCCGGGGGAAAACCCCTCGGATGCGAGATTGAACTGGTGCGCGCCCGTATCGGCCTGGGCGGTGATGGTGGGCAGCAAGGACTGGAGGCTCTGGAGCGATTGACCGTGGGCCTGCGCTTGCTGGGCGTGTGCTTCCACCAGAGCAAGGTTGTGCTGAATCCCCATGCGGATCGCATCGTCGAGGGAAAGCTTCAGCACTTGGTTGGTCGCCGCTCCCGCGCTTACGCTGCCGTAGTAGGCGCTCTGCGCCGAGCTGCGGTTGGCGGTCTGCGCCAGCAGGGCTCCGGTAGAGAGCAAGACTGCCGCGCCGAAGGCCAGGCCATGCCGCGCCCAAATCGTCATTCTGGGGTGTCGTTTCCTTTCCTTTGTATCGCAGCTTCTCGCGGTCTTTCCCTTTAGATCAAAACCCACGCCGCTGGTTGCCAAAAAAATGAGGAGAGATTCAGGGCCGGCTCCGGCAACTGATTGGGGACATAGCCGTTTACATTGTGATTCTATCGTTAGCGGAAGAAACGTCTGTTTCCGCCGCCGTGCGGGTGTTACCGGAGGAACACAGAGTAATGTGCGGAGGCAACAACTCCATTGCAAGCAGCCATCGTAACCGGTGTGGCTAGCTCATTCCGGCATGGCGGCTCTACTTTTGCTGGCGACGGGGGGCGGGCGCCCCCGCGCCGGAGGCCACGGGAAAGTCGCGCAGGATCGGAAGGATCGTCTCTGATGCCCGCCAAGAGAGATAGGGCGGTCCGAAGCGAATTTCACCTGGGAGGAACCGTCATGCCACCGTCGAGCTCCGCGGCAGTTCAAATTCTGGTTGTGAGTGAAGATTCCGGCTTGCTGGACTCTTTAGAAAACCACCTTGGCACGCAATCGCCTTCGGGCGGCGCTGAAGCTCCTCGCTATCGCTTGCAGCGGGTGAGCAGCCGCAGAGAGTTCTTTCGCAAGCTGGCGCATTCCGGCGCCGACGCCATTTTGATCGAGAACGACCGTGCGAGCGGTCTCAGTTTGGACGATGTGCTGGACGCCACAGGCCAGATGGGCCGGCGAATTCCGATCGTCATGCTGGACAGCGGACATAAGCCGCCCGCAATCCGGCTGATGAGAAAGGGCGGGACGGAATATCTTCACACTACCGACCTGGAGCGCCTGCCGCTGGTGTTGGCGCGCTTGGTGGGAAAGATCGACTCCGCCGCTCGACCTTCCACCGAAGAGATTCGGCAGATTTCTCACGGAATGCGGGAAAATCAGAAGCTCCTCACGATTGGGAGACTGGTCGGCTCGATCGCCCACGAGATCAACAACCCCCTGGAGTCGGTAGCCAATCTGCTTTTTCTGATGCAGCGCGATCCTTCGCTCTCATCCGCTGCGACAGGGTATTTGGCCATGGCTCAACAGGAGCTGAACCGCGCCATCCAAATCTCCAAGCAGACGTTGAATTTTTACCGGGAATCCCCCGATCCGATTCCGGTGCGGATGAGCAGCCTTCTCGAAGAGGTTCTTGTTCTCTACAACCGGCGCCTCCTGGTCAAACACGTGACCGTTGTTCGTCAATTTGAAAACGACGACGAAGTATTGATCTTTCCGGGAGCGATGCGCCAGGTCTTCTCAAATCTAATCGGAAACGCCATCGAGGCCTGTTCGCCGATGGATAAGCTCTTTCTCCGCATCCGCAAGTCCCGGCTTTGGACCGACCCAAAGATCACGGGACTGCGCATCACGGTCGCCGACACCGGAAGCGGAATGTCCGCCGAAGTGCGGCGGCGGGCAGGAGAGCCGCTTTTCACCACCAAGGGGCAGGAGGGAACGGGGTTGGGCCTGTGGGTCACGCAATTGATCGTGCGAGGATACGGCGGAGACCTGTTGCTACGCTCGAGCACGGGAGAAAAGCACGGCTCCGTTTTCACCGTCTTTCTTCCCATCAACCTGCGGCCGCGGGCGCTTGGATCGGAGCGGCCTTTGCGCGGCGGAGGGGAGCGCCATCGGCAAGAAAAACGTCAGGGGGGCGGGGGCCGAACGGCGATGATGCAGAGCGCAGCACCGCGATCGGCGTAACGGGTGGCAGGCCCGGGGGCTGGTTGCGGGGCGGTTTGGTTTATCCCTCGTCTTCGGGAACTGCTTCTTTGTGCGCCGACGCAACGACCTTTTCTGCCGCCGCCTGCGGCATCACGTCGTAATGATCCATTTCCATGTGGAAGCTGCCCCGACCTTGGGTGAGCGCAGTCAAGATGGTGCCGTAGCTCAACATCTCCGCCATGGGAGCCTCCGCTTTGATGACGGCAGCGCCGTTTCGGGCGTCCATCCCTTGCACCCGGCCGCGCCGGCCATTCAGGTCCCCCATCAGGGCTCCCGCAAAATCTTCCGGAGCTTCCACCTCGACTCGCATGATCGGCTCAAGGAGCACGGGCCTGGTCTCTTCCATGCATTTGCGGAAGGCCAGCCGCCCCGCCATTTTGAAGGAAAGCTCGTTGGAGTCGACCTCGTGGTAGCTGCCGTCGAGAAGCACGACGCGAAAGTCGACGACGGGAAACCCGGCCAGCCAGCCGCGCGCCGCCGCTTCCTGAATTCCCTTTTCGACGGCGGGGATAAAGCCGCGCGGGATTGCGCCGCCAAAAATCTCGTTGACGAACTCGAAGCCCGATCCGCGGGGCAGGGGCTCGATACGGATCTTGCAATCGCCATACTGTCCGTGGCCGCCGGTCTGCTTCTTGTGTCTGCCTTGCGCCTCGGCGCGGACACGGATCGTCTCGCGGTAGGGAATCTTGGGCGCTTTCAACGTAACTTCGGTGTGATAGCGCCTTCTTAGCTTCTGGACGATCGATTCGATATGGGGCTGGCCCGCGCCGGCGATGAGAAATTCATTCGTCTGGCCATCGCGATAGAAGCGGACCATCAGATCCTCCTCCATCAGCTTGTGTACGGCGGGGGCGAGCTTGTCCTCATCGGCCCGGCTCTTCGGCTCGATCGCATACGTCATTGCCGGCTCGGGGACGCTTACCGGGTCGAAGTAGATATCGTGGCCTTTCTCGCCCAAGGTGTCGCCGGTAAGGGTATCTTTCAGCTTGGCCACCGCGCCTAAATCGCCAGCGTGCAGCTCCGGCACGGCGACAGCGGTGCGACCCTGCATTACGGCCAGGTGGGCAAGCCGCTCGGTGGTGTGGTGAGTGTAGTTCGAAATTGTGGCATCGTTTTTCACCACCCCGGAAAATACTTTGAAAAAGGAGATCCTGCCGGAAAAAGGATCGGACATCGTCTTGAACACGTAGAGCGAGAGCGGCTCGGCATCATCGACCTTGCGCAAGACCATCTCCGCAAGCCCGCCGATGGGCGGGTCTTCGGGCAGGGCTTGACCGGCCAGGTCCGCGTGTCCAGCGGCTGCGCGCTCATTGGCCGACAGTTGGACGGAGCCGCGCGCGGCCACAGGAACCCGCTCGACTGGCGGCGGAGCGTAAACGCGCAGGAAATCGAGCAGCCTGTCCGCCGCCACGTTCCTGAGGCCACTCGCAAACAGCACGGGAAAGATTTTGTCTTCACGAATCGCGTCATGAAGAGCGGGAATCAGGTGTTCTTCAGGAAGAGTACCCTTGCGGAAGAACTCTTCCATCAGCTCGTCTTTGCCTTCCGCAACCAGCTCCACCAGTGCTTCGTGCCCTGCTTTGGCAGCTTCTCTGAGGCGGGAAGGTATCTCCGAAATCCGCCCGATGCCGGTTCCATCCGGCTCATAGAGATAGGCATCCATGGTCACGAGATCGACGACTCCACGAAAAACCGGACCTTGCCCGTTGCCTTCCAGGATCGGCAGCTGCACCGGCACGACCTGGCGGCCGAAAGCCGCCCGCAGAGCGGTGAGCACGGACTCCGCATCCCCGCGTGGATGGTCCATCTGATTGACGACAAAGATCCGCGGCAGATTGAACTCTTCGGCAAACTTCCAGACCCGCTGGGTGATGGTTTCGACGCCTGACGCGGCGTTGATCACCACCGCCACGCTTTCCACCGGCAACAGCGCGGCCCGGGCTTCGTGCACGAACATATGGAAGCCTGGAGTGTCGACCAGGTTTACTTTGGTGCCGTTCCACTCGGCGAAAGCCAAAGCATTTTGCATCGTTGTGCGCCGCGCTACTTCCTCATCGTCATATGCGGTGACGGCGGTTCCGTCATCGACCCGGCCCAGGCGGTCGGTCATTTTGGCGGCATGGAGAAGAGCCGAGATTAAGGAGGTCTTGCCGCAGTGCGAGTGTCCCACCATCGCAACGTTGCGAATGTCTTCTCCGCGATAGGCCCTCAATGAACCGTTCATCCCGGTTTTCCTCCACTTCCGATTCCGGCGCCTCGATTCTCGCTCCGGCGTTCGTTCAGAACCGCACTGTGCTTGAAAAAAATGCACCGGCGAGGCGCTGCTGTTTGGCGAGATGCTCAGGCCCGCGTCTTATGAGGTTGCCGAGTCTAGCACACGGCAACACGGTCCTCAACCGGCTGGGCCGCATATAAATTTTGATGGCTGCGGAAACGAAATCATCCCGCCGATTTTCGGCAAATTCCCGCCTCGAAGGCGAGACTTGTCCGCGCGGCGACCCGGAATAGCGAAAGATTGTCTCCCCCGGGAAGAGGCCGGCAAATCGAAGGACCTGAAGGGTTGCGAATCTTCGCTGGAGCGAGGAAAGGCGCTGAAATCGTAACCGCCGAGATGTGCCAACCGCTTCTTCGCAACAAGACCGGCAATGCCACCCATGCAGAAACGCCTCCCGTTCGGGAGGCGCTTCGGTGTGCGGTTTGTGTCCTGATTCAGATCGATTGGTTCAACACCCGGTTCAACCGCTGGACAAAGGTAGCGGGGTCGTTCAGCGGAACACCTTCAAGGAGAAGCGCCTGATCGAAGAGGAGCCAGGCAGCATCTTCTACCTTGCTATTGCCGGGATCGGCGAGCAGTTTCCGGATAATCTCATGATCCGGATTGATCTCGAGCGTGGGCTGCAACTCGGGGAGGTTCTTCTGGCCCATGGCCTGCATCATCTGGCGCATTCGCGCTGAGGGCTCGTCCTCGTCCGAAACGATGACGGAGGGGCTGCCGGCAAGGCGCGATGAAGCGCGCACCTCTTTGACGGCCTCGCCGAGAGTAGCCTTGATCTTCTCGAGCAAAGGCTTGAGCTCTTCCGCCCTCTCGGGCGCCGATTCGTCCTTGAGGTCTTCGGATGTCGAGGACTTGTTGACGGCCTTGAGATCGATGTCGCCGTATTTGGGAACGGCCGAGAAGACGATCTCATCGATGTCGTCGTCGAGGATGAGAACCTCGACGCCCTTCTTCTTGTAGATCTCAAGCAGGGGCGAGTGGCGAAGCATGCTCTCGGAGCCGCCGGTGATGTAGTAGAGCGCCTTCTGCTCCGGCTGCATGCGCGCCTTGGCCTCGGCGAGCGAGGTCAGCCCCTCCACCTTCGTGGATTTCAGGCGGATCAGCTCCAGCAACGTCTCGCGATTGGCGTAGTCGCCGTAGAGACCCTCTTTGAGAGGGCGGTTGTACTCGGCGATGAACTGCGAGTACTTTTCAGGATCATTGGTCGAGATCGTCTTCAGCTCGGAGAGGATTTTTTTGACGCTGGCGGTCTTGATGCTGGCGAGTACTTTGTTCTGCTGCAGGATCTCGCGGGAGACGTTGAGCGGGAGATCTTCGGAGTCGATGACGCCGCGCACGAAGCGGAGGTATTGCGGCAGCAGCTCGCGGGAGTCGTCCATGATGAAGACGCGCTTGACGTAAAGCTTGACGCCGCCCTTGTAGTCGGCCTGATAGAGATCGAGCGGAGCCTTCGCGGGAATGTAGAAGAGGGTGGTGTACTCGAGAGTGCCTTCGGCGCGGGTGTGAAACCAGAAGAGAGGGTCTTCCCAGTCGCCGGCGATGGACTTGTAGAACTCCTTGTAGTCCTCCTCCTTGAGCTCGGATTTAGACCGCTGCCACATCGCGCTGGCAGCGTTGACCTGCTCGGTGGTGCGGGTCTTGACGGACTCCTTCTTCTCAGCATTCCACTCATTCTTGTCGTAGGTGAGAAAGATGGGAAAGGCGATGTGATTCGAATACTTTCTGACAATCTCCTGCAGACGCCAACCGTTGGCGTACTGCGCTCCCTCTTCATTGAAATGGACAAGAACGGTGGTTCCGGCAGTCTCCCGCGCTTCGGCGCCGGACACCTCTTCGATGTCGAAGCCGCTCTGGCCGTCGCTGGTCCACTTGTAGGTCTTCTCTTCGCCCGCCTTGCGGGAGATGACCTCGACGCTGCCGGCGACCATGAAGACGGAGTAGAAACCGACACCGAACTGGCCAATGAGGTTGGAGTCTTTGCGGGCGTCGCCGGAAAGCTGGGTGAGGAAGTTTTTGGTGCCGGAGCGGGCGATGGTGCCGAGATGCGAGATGAGGTCTTCCTCGTTCATGCCGATACCGGTGTCGGAGACGGTGAGCGTCTTGTTGGCTTCGTCGAGCTCGAGGTCGATGCGCGGCGAGGCGATGCCATTCCCGACAAGGGCCTTGTACTTCTCATCGACCAGGGTGAGATGGCGGAGCTTATCGAGGGCATCGGAAGAGTTGGAGATCAGCTCACGCAGGAAAATTTCCGGGTGAGAGTAGAGGGAATGAACAATCAGCTGGAGAAGCTGGCTTACTTCGGTCTGGAATTGTTGCTTGGACATGGCCTCTCAATTAGAGCATTTCTCCTGACGCGTGGGCGTGGTCACGGTTGTTCTGTGCGGCCATTCTTTCCACGCCAGCAAGCCAGTGTGGTGAGTCTGAAGTTCATTGCATAATTTGGCGAATTGGAGGGGTTCGAAGAACAGCCCCCAGGGGCTGAAAGCCCATCTGTTTTGGCGATCTTTACGGCACGACTGAAGCGGATACGGCAAGGGAGAAAGAATCCGCTGGGGTCGCGGTGACCGCAAAGTCGCGCCCTGATACAAAACCAAAGAACATTCCTTGAACGAACTTCTGAGACAGCACACTAGCTTGCCGGGGACCCCGGTTCGATGGAATGGCCGCGTTCCCGCATTTCTCCTGACGCGTGGGCGTGGTCACGGTTGTTCTGTGAGGTCTGCACCCCACTCCACAACATCAGGAAAATGCGTTGAGATCTGCTCGCTACGTCACACCATCAGGAGAAATGCTCCACGGGAATGACAGCAAGAAAAGCAAATGCAGATCTCTCCGCTACGGCGGCGCCGCTGCGCCGCCTTCGGTCGAGATGACAGGTTCGCGGGCTGACAAAATGCCCCACTCAAGCCAAAACTGAGCTTGAATGGGCCACCGCGAGATTTTTCGGCTATTGGCCTTCGAGCGATTTGCGTTGGCGCCGCAGGTTCCAAGCGAACATCGCGATGCGCAATGCGAGGATCACGAGCAGGGCAAGCGCCAGGGCCCAGGATTGACCGTGCAGCCCGCGCCTGAGGAGGACGTAGAGAACCGCGAGCACCGTTACAACGAAAATACCGAAGGTCAGCCACTCTGCCCGTCTCTTCATCCAGTTCCCTCGAAGACTCCCGCGGCGCGGCAGAAAGGCACGATTCCGCCGGTGCGTGTCTCTCTACTTCGATGCCAAGTGCGTATCAAAGAAGTGCGCAATCAGCAGGTCGGCCTCTTTGCTCTCGGGCAGGTCGGCGTCATACCAGAAGCCGTGGTTCAAGGCCTCGAAGACGACGAGCTGCGCATCGTCTCCGGCGCGCAAGAAGGCCCGGTGCAAGATTGTGGTACCGCTCAGCATCATATCGCGAGTGCTGGTAAGAAACAGGGTTGGGGGCATACCGTGCAAATCGGCGTAGATCGGAGAGAGCACGGGGTCTTTGGGATTGGCCGATCCGACGTAGTCGCCGATCCATTGCCCTTTCTTCATGGCGTCCGGCGTGCCGACGATGCCGGTGACGGAGTACATCGACTGCGAGTCCCCCAACTTGCTGAAGTCGCCGGTTCCGGTAAAGATGCCCAGCGCGGCCGGCATCGGCAGGCCAAGCTGCTTGATTTTTACCGCAACCTCCGCGGTCAAAATGCCTCCGGCGGACGCGCCGTAGATCACGATGTGCTGCGGCTTGTAGGTGCGAAGCAGCTCTTTATAGACAGCAATGGAATCGTCGACGGCCGCGGGAAAGGGATGCTCCGGAGCGAGACGGTAAAGCACGGCGACCACTTTGGTGCGGGTGAGGTGAGCGATCGGAATCGACTCGGTCAGAGAGCCCGAGTCGGTCGTGAATCCTCCGCCATGCAGATTGATCAGCACGCGGTCTGCTTTTTCCGCGGGCACGCCATCAGCCGGAGTGATGATGCGAACAGGGATTCCCCCGATCGACGATGAGGAAATATTCACCGGATACAACGCGCGATTGGCTGCGGCGTCATGGGCCTGGCCAGCGTCGGTGGCCGCGCGCTTCTGCGCGATGGTCTGATTCTCCCCATTGTTGGCGGGAGAACGGGATAGATATTTCCGCGCCTCCGGACTGACGGTCTGCGGAAGGGGCACGACGCGCGTGATGTGGGCGGTACCCTGGGCATCGATGGAGCTCGAATCCGTCGTGGGGGCGGAGCTGGGAGCGGTCTGGGCCAATCCGGCTCGCGCGCCGACGAAAACGATCAAGGCGAGGACGATCACGGCAGAAATCACAAATTTCATCGCGTTTGTCTCTTCAGAGTGGCGTCCCAGGCATCCGAACCGGCAATTGAGATCACCGCGGGCAGTGGGGCTGGGGGTGAAAGAAAGTGGGGATCGAACCGGTGGATGTTGCATCCGCTGCAACGCTCGTTGCACAGTGGTGAAGGCTACTGATCCGCCTCAGGCCTTGTCAAGACGCAGGGCGGCAAGAAAGCGGGAGCATGAAGCAGACCGGCAAGGCACTTGATCGAGCGAACTCCAACAGCTCTCCCCAACGGCGCGCTTTTCTGCGCATGGCAGCTTCAGGGGGCATTGCGGCGCTGGGCACGGGACTCGCGGGCGCGATCGCCGCACCCGCGAAGATGGAGGCCCTCTCGGCATCGGATCCAAAAAACGATCTGCCCTCGTCAGCGGCCGCTTGCGGACTGGCCAAAGTCATCTCATCCGACGCCGTGACGGTGGTCGAAACCACAGCGGGAAAGATTCGCGGCTACCAGCGCAACGGCATTTTTATCTACAAGGGCGTGCCGTACGGCGCGCCAACCTCCGGCTCGCGGCGCTTTATGCCGCCAGTCAAGCCGGAGCCGTGGCCGGGAGTGCGCAACGCATTGCAATACGGATGGGTGTGCCCGTCTTCCGATCCGGGGCGCTACGGCGATGAGGATGTCTTTCTTCTCCATCGCGGTTCCGCGATGCAAGTGCCGGACGAGGACTGCCTGCGCCTGAATTTGTGGACTCCTGAGATACGCGGCTCGCACAAGCGCCCGGTCATGGTCTACATGCACGGCGGAGGATACTCGGTCGGCAGCGGCCACGATTTGCTTTCTTACGAGGGAGAGAGCCTGGCGCGCAACCACGATGCCGTCGTGGTCAATCACAATCACCGCCTGAACGTGTACGGCTACCTGAACCTTGCCGGAGTGGGAGGAGAGCAGTACTCGGCATCCGCCAATGTGGGTCTGCTGGATCTTGTGGCCGTGCTCGCGTGGGTGCGGGACAACATTTCGAACTTCGGCGGCGATCCGGAAAATGTGACGATCTTCGGCCAATCGGGTGGCGGCGGAAAGGTACTCGCGCTCATGGCCATGCCTGGAGCAAAAGGACTGTTTCACCGCGCCATCGTGCAAAGCGGCCCTTTCCTCAGAGCACTTTCCCCTGACTATTCCAACAAGGTTGCCGGGCTGCTGCTGGCGGAGTTGAATCTCTCCTCCTCGCAGCTCAGCGAGATCCAAAATCTTTCCCCGGACCGGCTCACGGCTGCTGCTGTCGCGGCGATGAAGAAGCTGCCGCAATCTCAGCGGCCTCTGCACACAATTTTTGGGGAAGATGGCTGGGGTCCGACGGTCGATGGCAGCATCCTGCCCCATCACCCTTTCGATCCCGTAGCGCCGGCGGTCTCCGCGGACGTTCCTCTGCTCACGGGTACGAATCTTCACGAGTTCGTCGCGGGGATCGACCATCCTGACGCGGAGGCGATGACCGCCGCAGAGCTCAACCGTTCGATCAGCGGGGCCTTCGGCGCAGATGCAAGTGCGATCGTTGCCGCCTACCGGCAGGAGTATCCGCGAGCTACCCCTTTTGGGCTCTATGCCACGATCGCCGCTTCGGTTGCCCGCATCCCAGCCTTCACCCAAGCAGAGAGAAAGGCGGCGCTGGGCGCAGCCCCGGCCTATGCCTATCTCTATTCCTGGCGGACGCCGGCGCTCGACAACCGGCCCGGCCCCTTTCATGCCGCTGAGATCTCCTTTGCGTTCGACAATGCCGAACTTTGCGACCACTACTGCGCGGGCTCGGCTGAAGGTCTCGCCCTTTCGAGACAAATGGGCGGAGCATGGGCGAGCTTTGCGCGCACCGGCAATCCCAACCATGCCGGGCTGCCGCATTGGCCGGCTTATACCGCAGCCACCCGTGCCACAATGGATTTCGACGCTCCATCTCACGTGCGAAACGATCCCGAAGGAGCGGGCTTGCGGCTGATTGCGCAGTCGAAGGCTTGAGGCTTTCTTGCGTTGCTTGGGTTCGTATCCTTGGGTTCGTATCCAGGAGCGGTCGTGTGCAGCTTTTTCCTGGGAGCTGCGCAGACGCACCTGCTTCGGGGCTCATGCTCCAGCACCCTTTCCCTGGGGAACGGCATCTTTACGGGGTGGGATTGTTGGTTGTAACGGGCAGCATGGCTCGCAAATGCGGCGTGTACTATGCCGCGGGCACGACGAGGGCGATTCGATGACACTGCGCGATGAGACCGAGAAGGGCGGAGAGCCAGCTTCCGGCAGCTCCGCGGAACCTACTGTTCAGACCCCGGAGGAAGAGCTCGACGAAAGGCGCAGGCTTCGCCGCCTGCAGATCATGATGGACATGGTCACATCGGTCATCTGCCAGGATGCGAGCCTGACTGTGGACGAGGCCGCGGAAATGGTTGCCGATTGCAAGAAGGCAGCGCTCGCGATGTTTCCCGACAAGGAACTGGCCTACAACCTGATCTACAAACCGCGGCTGCAGCGGATTATGCGCGAGCGTTTCCGCATTCAGTAGAGAGTGCCGCTGGAAATCGAGACGCCGGTAGGCCCCTCTTTATTTGTTCTCGACCTTTGTCAGGCGCAAGGTGATGGTTCCCCAGAAGAGCCGCGCACGCATCTGCACGGGCATGCGGCGTGCGTCGTCGGTGTACCAGATCCAGATATTGCCGCGGTTCTTGACGACGCCGGCATCGGCGGTCGGCTGCACGCGAATGGTTTGAAAGGTTCCTGCCTGGGTCACTATCTGTTCGCGGGCCTCAGCCTGCATGGTCACATCGATCACGCGCATGCCATCGGCCACCGGCATGTGAAAGCTCTGTCCGGGCCCAATCGGCTGCGAACCGCCATAAAAAATGGCCGACATCAGGTCGGTAACGCAAGGCGGAATCGGCGCCTCCTGGTGCTTCGCCGCACCCTTCACCAGATTTTTTTCGTCCAGCACCTGCCGGGCGGGATTGGCGAGAAAGCGCAGCGTGCTATCGATCTGCCGCCTGCCCTCTTGCAGCATCTTGTTGAAACTGGTGGAGCATCCTGTTTGCCGGTTCAAATAGGACTCGTATCGATCATTCACGCGGAAGAGCAGATTCACCGCCCCGATCGACTGCCCGGTCGCTACGATCCGCTCCATTCCCCCGGCCTGCTCCAGATGGAAGCTGGCAATTCCGGCGGGAAAGACGCGCCAGTCGACGGCATAGCTCAGGGTCTGTTTGACGGGAAAAGAAAAAGCGGGCGAGGGGGGCAACAGCGGCGGCGGGGCTTGGGCTTGCGCCGGCAATCCGCCGAGCAAGAGCAACAACGTGATTGCGCCGGCCGATGCGAGCTTGCGGCCCAAACACTTGAATTTTCCCTCAGGCATAGTCATCGCCATGCCGCAAGCTCGATGCAGGTACAGGTATGGAGTCAAATGCGGCTCACTCGAATGCAGTGTCTTTCATTTTTCTGATGCGCGCTACGCGCGCTTCGCGGCATCAATGGCGAAACAGAAGCTTTGCGGCCAGAGCGGCATAGAGAACGACCGCCCCCAAAAGGGAATTGTACTCGCGATGCTTCAGATAGAGCGCCTTGGAAAAGCTTCCCGGAGCCATGCCGGGGGCACGCGCCGGCGTGAGACGAGGCAACAGCCGGGGCACGCGCCGGGCATAGGCGTCGAAATCGGAAAAAACCGAGCGCAGATAGGCCTCCTCGGAAAGGATCGTCGGGATATAGATGACCGCGAACAAAAATGCCAGCAAACCCGTGACCCACCAACTGCGCGATGCTGCGGCAAATCCAAAGGCCATCACTATCGATCCCAGGTAGAGCGGATTTCGCGTGTAGCCATATGGGCCGGTGACCGTGAGCGCCGCATTCTTCGTCACGTAGCCGGAGGCGTAGGCGCGCAACACGGCTCCGGGCACAACGAGCAGCAGGCTGAGCAGGAGAGAGCCGGCGGTGGGATGAGCCTGCCAGAGAAAGAAGGCCGCAAAGAGAAACCCCAGAGGGACGCGAATGCGCCGGGCCACCTGGCTCCAGCGGCGGTTGAGGGAGGTCGTGGACTGAACTTTGGGCTGAGACTCGCTGCTCACGGGTTATGCTCCGTCTCCCAGCAATTCCATCGCCGCGGCAAAGACCTGGGCCGGGGTGATGGTAAGCAGCCCGGCCTCAGGCTCCGCGCTTCGGGTGTGATCGCGTTTGCTTTCGGGATGGCGCAGCACCCGAAAGGGCACGCCGAAGGGGCCGTTGCGCCTGGGGTCGGTAGGTCCATAAATTCCCACGACGGGGACACCGAGGGCACAGGCAAGATGCAGCGGGCCAGTGTCACCGGCAACGAACAGGCGGGCATGGCGTGTGACGGCAATGAGCCGGGGCAACGTAAACTCCGGCGTTTCGGCTGCGCCCTGGCTGGCGGCCACCACGGCTGCAGCGATCTGCTTTTCGCCGGGGCCGGCGTTCACCAGCACGCGCCAGCCGGCTGCTTGCAGCTGGGCTGCCACTTCTCCATAACGCTCGGGCGGCCAGCGCTTGGCTCCCCAGCCCGCGCCCGGGCTCAGCAGAACGAGATGTCGATTGCCGCCGCCTGGCTCCGATTGCAGCAGCTTCTGCGCCCACGCCTCCGATTCGGGATCGGAGGGAAGCAACGGCGGCACCGGCTGGAGGTTTTCGCCGGCAATGGCATTTGCGACCTCCATCGCCTGCTCGATCACGTGCGCGCCTTGAGCCGGAATGCGTTCACGAAACAGCCAGCGGGCCGCATGCTCACGCGGGCAATCTTCTCCTACGATGCGCGGCGTGGACGCCATTCGAGCCAGCAGTGCAGAGCGCACGGCGCCCTGCATGTCGATGGAGACGTCATACCGCTGCGCACGAATCTCTCTTCTGAGCGCGCGAATTTCCGCTATCGTCGTGGGGGAAAATGGCGCGCGCGCCCACTGCCTGGCGCTGGCGAGATGAATGCAATCGACGAGGGGCATTGTGCCTTGCGAGTCACGAAAGAGCGGCTGCCAGCGCGGCTCGACCGCCCAGCCGAGAAACCATTGGGGATGCGCCTGCCGCAGAGCGGTTACTGCCGGCAGGGCGTGCAGGATATCGCCCATGGCGCCCAATCGGACGATCAGGACGCGAAGCTGCTCGGTCGCGAGTGGCAAGACCTGATTTTCTCATAGGGCAACGGCTCGAAATGCATTCCATCCATGCTGCGGCGGCGGCATTGCACCCCCCTTCGCGGGTAGGCTACGATTCCCTAGGCATGCGCTTACGCAGGCTGCCGATGCCGTGGCGCGGGAGTGGCGAAATGGCAGACGCACTTGGTTTAGGTCCAAGCGGAGAAATCCGTGGGGGTTCGAGTCCCTTCTCCCGCACCAAACTTCCCGGTCTCCTACCGCATCCGGCTGACAGGCATGGCCTCCATCCCGAGGGTGAAAGCTCGTTGTTCGCACAGATTTTCAGCGCGCCACGTTCTGCTTGCTGAGCATGCCCTTTCCGCTCCGCTGTACCCTATAGGGACGATGAGCCAGCACTCTCCATCACCCAAAGTCAATCTGGCGCTCACTCCCGATTACCGCGAGAGCTATTCGAATAGCGTCCAGGTCCAAATCAGCGTCTGGGATTTTCGTCTTAGCTTCGGAACGGTTCACCAGGAGAGCAACGACCAGATCACAATCCAAACCTTCCAAGGCATTTATCTGAGCCCGCAGCAGGCCAAGGCCTTGTGGGGCGTCCTGGGCCAGAACCTGGCGCAATACGAACAAACTTTCGGCACGATTGCGCTCGAGCCGAAGAGCCAGGCTCCCAACGGCCCGGTGCACTAAAGCATTTCTCACACTCTCTGTCGTTGAAGGAGCGAGTCAGCAAGTTAGCAAGTCGGCGGGTTAGCAAACTGCAGATCTCTCCACTGCGGCGGCGCCTACGCCCCGCCTTCGGTCGAGATGACAGAAGGAAAGCGAGTCAACGGCAAGAGATGCCAACAGCAGATTCCCTACGAGGATGACAGAAAGAAAAGCCTACAGTCGAGATGACAGTGTTCAAGGAGAAATCCAGCAACGCCGTCGCTGGATGAAGAAATCACCCGGAAACGCGGATGCGCCATCGGGCATGGCGCGGGGAGGAATGGATCGATTGCGCGGACTGTTCCCAAGGCGGGGTCCACTGGAGCCTCGTCTCGACCGTCCTTTCCCGGCGTGGGCGATCTTTCCGCTGCTCTTTGTCGGGGTCTACCTGACGCATCTCTCACTGCTGCGGCTGCCGTATTACTGGGATGAAGCGGGCTACTACATCCCCGCGGCCTACGATTTTTTCCGCACCGGCTCGCTGATTCCTTCCTCCACGCTTTCCAATGCGCACCCGCCGATCCCTTCGATTTATCTGGCGATGTGGTGGAAAGCCTCAGGATTTCTACCGGCAGTGACCCGGGTAGCGATGTGCCTGGTGACGGCGATTGCGCTCCTGGGTGTCTACGAACTTAGCCGGATCGTCAGCCGCCGTCCGCAAATCGCGGCGGCGGTTACGCTCCTCACCGCGATTTATCCCGTCTGGTTTGCGCAAAGCACCCTGGCGCACGCCGATATGTTCGCAGCGGCAGGCACTCTGTGGGGGCTGGCGTTTTTCTTCGCCGCGCTGCACGATGCTGCGCCCGAGCCGAGCCAACCGGCGCGCGAACCCCGCGGGCGAAGGGACGCGATCGCTGCGGCCGTCTGCTTTTCGCTAGCCGCCTTGTCGAAAGAAACTGCGATCGTGACTCCGGTCGCGCTGGCGCTTTGGCTGGGCTACAGGCTGCTGCGGGCGATTCCGCGCGAGAACCGGAAGCCGCATCTCCGCCTGGCGCTCTGCCTCCTGGCGCCGATTTTTCCGCTCGCGGCCTGGTACGGCTATCACCGCTGGCGTACCGGCTACTTTTTCGGCAACCCGGAGTTCGTGCGCTATAACGCCATCTCGACGTTGAGCCCCCTGCGGATTGGGCTCGCGCTCGCCCATCGCCTTCTTCAGCTCACCGGGCATATGAATATGTTTGTCCCGGTCTTTTGCGCGCTGGGCGCTCTCATGCTGCTTCCTTTGCCGGAGCGCGACGGCAGCCCCAGCCGGGGCATCGCATGGCCCGACCAGGCCGCGCTCTATACCGTCCTGATCACCAATGGGATCTTCTTTTCCGTGGTCGGCGGAGCCCTTCTCACCCGCTACCTGCTGCCGCTCTATCCTCTGGTCCTGCTGCTTTGCGCCTCCACGATGCGCCGCCGCGTGCCCTACTGGTGGGCCCTGGTGGGGCTATCCGCGGCCGCGTTCCTGCTGGGCCTGTGGATCAATCCTCCTTACAAATTCGCGCCCGAAGACAACCTCAACTACGCGGACGTGATTCGGCTGCATCAGCAGGCAATCCATCAAATTGTGACCAACGACCCGGGCAGCACGGTCCTTACGGCATGGCCGGCGACCGACGAGCTGACGAAGCCGGAACTGGGTTATGTGCGCAAGCCGGTTCCGGTGGTGAAGATGGAGGACTTTTCCCTCGCATCGATCCAGAAGGCGGCGGCCTCAGGAAGCGATGCCACGGTCTGCTTCGCGTTCTCCACCAAGTACGATCCTCCTAACCAGTGGATGAGCCTCGGCGGACGCAACGAATCTTTCGACATCCGCTTCTTCGGCTTCCACAAGGATCTCGATCCGCAGGAGATCGCCCACCGGCTCGACGGAAGCATCGTGTGGTGGGTGGAGCGGAATAACGAGTGGGCTGCGGTGCTGCACCTGAACCGCCCGCAAACCGCGGGCTTGCAGCAGGACCGTTTGCCAGGGCCTGATCACACTCTTAGGGCGAGCAGGCCCTAGCGTCGCAGGCTGCGCCCCAGGAGCAAAAAAGGCCGCCACTATAATCACCTAGGTGCGTGCCTTACCCCCATTCCGCCTATCCGTTCTCATCGTCTGCCTTCTTTGCCCGCCAGTTCTTCTTGCCGGCCAGTCCGCTGCCCCGGCTGCCGGGCCAGCGGCCCAAGATGCGGCGGCGTTGCAAACGGGAGCGCAGCCGCCGGCGGGCGCAGGGCCGGGAGAATTGCTCCTTGTGCTGCCCTTCGAAAACGACTCCGGCCAGGCCAATTTGGATTGGATCGGCGAGGCGGTCCCGGAGCTCATCAATCGCCGGCTGGCATCCGCGGGCATGATGCCGATCAGCCGCGATGACCGGCTCTACGCTTTTGACCATCTTGGGCTTCCGCAGACTTTTCAGCCCTCGCGCGCGAGCGCCATTCGTCTGGCGCAGACACTGGACGCCGATGCCCTGATCGTTGGCTCCTTCTCGACCTCCGGCCAGCGCTTCGATCTCACGGCGCAGATTCTCAACATGGCCACGCTGCATATGTCTGCCCCGCTGCGTGAAGAGACCGGCATCTCCGATCTGCTGGAGGCCGTCAATACTCTCGCCTGGCAGCTCACGCGCCAGCTCGATCCGAACATCCGTGTCTCGCTGAAGACTTTTGTTGCGGCCGATTCCAACCTTCAGGTGAACGCTTTCGAGAGCTACATCCGCGGATTGATCGCGCCGGGAACGCCGGAGCGTTTGGATCGCCTGAAGGAGTCCCTGCGGCTCGACCCCAACTATGCTCCGGCGATTTTCGCCCTGGGAATGGCGTATTTCTCCGACCAGCAATATGATCCTGCCGCCACCACCTTCGGCCGCCTTCCCGCCGACGACCCGAATGCGCGGGAGGCGGACTTCTATCGCGGCCTGTCGTATCTCTACACCGGCGCCTATGAAAAGGCCGAGGACGCTTTCGCCTTTGTCAGCAAACAGCTCCCCCTGCCGGAAGTGGTCAATGACGAAGGCGTTGCCGCCAGCCGCCGCGGACAGGACGGCTCAGCCTTGTTCCGGCAGGCGGCCGCGGCCGACCCGACCGACGCCGATTATCAATTCAACCTGGCGGTTTCGCTCAAGCGAAAGAACGACACCGCGGGAGCTATGGACGCCATTACCGAAGCGCTCAAGCTGCGCCCGCAGGACCAGGAAGCGCAGGCTTTCGCCGCGTCTCTCCGCAACCATCCAATGCATCCTCCGCCGTCTGCCGCTTCGAACGCGGCGCCCCAAGGCGACGACGCCGCTCCCCTCGAACGGGTAAAACGCACGTTCAATGAAGCGGCCTTCCGGCAGGCGGCGCTCGAATTGGAAGAGCTCGACGCGCAGCGTCTCTCCGCACTGCCCGCGCCGGAGCACGCAGAGCGGCTCACCGAGGAAGGCACGCGCTTTCTGTACCAGGGATTGATCTTGGAGGCGGAGCGCGAGTTCCAAGCGGCGCTGGCGATCGACCCGCAAAACGCCAACGCTCACGCCGGCCTGGCCGCAGTGCGGGAACGCGGCGGCGACGCGGCCGGAGCGCGCGATGAAGCGACGCACTCGCTTGCGCTGCACCCCAACATCACGGCATATCTGGTTCTTGCCCAGCTCGATCTAGCGGCGGGCCAGCTTCCCGCCGCGGCCGGCAGCGTGAGCCACGCGCTGGCGATCGAGCCGCAAAATTCCGCGGCGCGGGAATTGCGGCAGCAGTTGGAAGCCAAAGGACAGCAGATTCCGTAGAATTTCTATTCCATCCCGGGACGAGACGGGCGCGCCTCCACCACAGCGCGCCGGGAGGAAGCCGGATGAGACGATGGCCTTGGATTGCGGCATGCGCGGCGTGCCTGCTGTTCTTATGCTGGCGGCCCGCAACCGCGGCCGCTGCGGGGGCGGAAGTTATCGTCCTGCGCTTCGACGATACCGTTCAGCCCATCAGCAGGGATTATCTCGAGCGCGGACTCAATCTCGCCAAAACACAAAACGCCCAGGCAGTTCTGATCGAGATGAACACGCCCGGCGGCCTTCTCGACTCCACACGAGAGATTGTGGGAGCGATATTAGCTTCGCCCGTCCCGGTGATCGTCTATGTCGCACCAACAGGAAGCCGTGCGGGATCCGCCGGCTTCTTCATCCTGGAGGCGGCCGACGTGGCGGCCATGGCCCCAGGCACCAATGCCGGCGCATCGCATCCCGTGGTCGAAGGCGCGGCGATCAGCGACACCATGAAGCAGAAGCTCGAGAACGATGCGGCGGCCTTTCTCCGCTCCTACACCTCGCGCCGCGGGCGCAATGTGCAGGCCGCCGAAGATGCTGTACGTCAGTCGAAGTCGTATAGCGACCGCGAGGCCCAACAGTTGGGATTGATCGACCTGATCGCCCCCGACCGCGCCTCGCTGTTGAAGATGCTGGATGGGCGCGCCGTCACCCGGTTGGATGGCAGCAAGGTCACTCTGCACACCATGGGCGCGGCGGTGGTCGTGGTGGACCCCACCCTGCGGGAGACTCTGCTCGACCGGCTTACCGATCCCAACCTGGCAGTCCTGATCCTGGTTGTCGGCGGTCTGCTGATTTATCTCGAGTTCCACATGCCCGGCGCCGTGGTGCCCGGCGCTCTCGGCGTGGTGCTGGTTTTGCTCGCGCTTTTTGCCTTGAACCAGCTTCCGGTCCGCTATACCTCGGCGTTTCTGATTCTTGCCGCCTTTGTTCTGCTGCTGCTCGAAGCGAAGTTCGCGACCCACGGAGTGTTGGCCATTGCGGGCATCGTGGCGATGGTTTTTGGAACGCTGACCCTGGTGAACGGCCCCATCCCGGAAATGCGTGTCCACTGGGGAACGGCACTGGCCCTGAGCGGATCGTTCGGGTTGATTACCGCATTTCTGCTGCGGCTGGCGATCCGGGCGCGGCATGGCAAACGCAAGCTGGGAGGGGAGGCGCTGATCGGCCAGATCGCAGTTGTGACCAAGCGGCTCGAACCCGAAGGGATGGTGATGCTCAACGGAGAGCTCTGGCAGGCGGAATCCCAGACGCCGGCCGCGCGGGGCGAGCATGTGCGCGTTCTTGGCCTGCGCGAATTGACCCTATTGGTGGAGCGGATGCCCTAAAAGTTGCAGCGGCGCCGCTTCGCGGTGTGAGGGTTGCCGCGTTGCGATACAATCCGACCTGAGCGAGGCTGCCATGACGGGTATCGGTATCCCCGGGTTGATTGTGATTGCGGTTGTTGTCTTCTACCTGCTGAACTCCATCAAAATTCTCAGAGAGTATGAGCGGGGAGTCGTTTTCCGCCTCGGCCGCGTGCTTCCCTCTCCCAAGGGTCCGGGCGTGATTCTGATCTTCCGCCCCTTCGACCAGATGGTTCGCGTCTCCCTGCGGCAGGAAGTGCTCGAAGTGCCGCCGCAGGACATCATCACCCGCGACAATGTCACGCTCAAAGTCAACGCGGTAATCACGCTGCGGGTGATCGATCCGTCGCGAGCCGTGATCGAAGTGATGAACTACGTCTACCAGACCTCGCAGTTCGCACAGACTACGCTGCGCTCGGTGCTGGGCGAGGTAGAGCTGGACGAGCTGCTCTCGCACCGCGAGGCCCTTAACCAAAGAATCCAGACCATCATCGACCAGCACACTGCCCCTTGGGGCGTCAAAGTCGTCAATGTCGAAGTAAAACAGGTGGACCTGCCGGAATCGATGCTGCGGGCCATGGCCAAGCAGGCGGAAGCGGAGCGCGAGAAGCGCGCCAAGGTGATTCACGCCGAAGGCGAATACAGCGCCGCGCAAAGGCTGGTAGACGCCGCCGCCCTGCTCGCGACACAACCCATGACTCTTCAGCTGCGCTATCTGCAGACCCTGACCGACATCGGGGTTGAAAAGAACACAACGATTGTTTTCCCACTGCCCCTGGAGATGATGACTCTCTTCAACCGGCTGGGCGATCTTCCGGTACCCGCTTCTTCCCCAAAGCCTGCGGAGCCTAAATCCGGAGAGCACACATGAGGTCACTCTTAGACGCCGACGAGGTCGAGGAAAAGAACAGCGAGCATACCGAGATCAATTTGAGCGCCGCCTCGCTGCTGGGCATGTTTGTGGGTCTGGTGCTGATTTGCGGCGTCTTTTTCGGCCTGGGGTATTCGGTGGGCCGGCGGAGCGCTCCTTCTCCGGAGCCGGCGGCTAGCACCACCGCCGAGAATTCCGAGGCTCCAAAGACGGTTGCGCAAGAGACGGTTGCGCAAGAGACGGTTGCGCAAACGGCCAAGCCGGCTCCGAGCGAGACTTCGCCCGCACCCGCGACAGCAGCAACCCCTGCCGTCGTCTCCGCTCAGCCTCAGGCCGCAACGATGCCGCCTGCGCCGGCGGCATCGGCCGCTCAAGCGCCGTCGATCGACTTGCCGATCGACGAAACGCCCCCTCCTCAAGTGAAGCCCAATAGCGGCAGAAAACCCTCGGCAGCCACTCCAAAACCGGCCGGTTATCCGGCGACCAATTCTCCGGCTACGGTCGCCACCCCCGCCACTGCCGCGGCCCCTACGCCGGCCCAGGTGCAGCCCGGCTCCGGTGACACGATGGTGCAAGTGGCCGCAGTCGCGCATCAGGAAGATGCTCAAGTGCTGGTCAATGCCCTGCGCCAGCATGGCTACAATGCCGTGATCCGCAGCGAGCCCCAGGATCATCTGCTGCGCGTTCAGGTGGGTCCCTATGCGACTCGCGCCCAGGCACAGGAGATGCGGCAAAAGCTAATTTCGGACGGCTACAACGCCATCGTGAAGTAGCATCGACGGCATTCGCGGCGGGAGCCATGCTGCTGCCTCTTCGTTCCAGACTTGGCGCTCGCAGTGGTGTCTCTACCTCCCCTTTTTTCTCTGCGCCTCTTTTTTCTCTGCGCGTCTTGACACATTCCCATATGGGAATATATTTTGGAGATCATGGCGCGGGCGGCTACCACTTCCGACGTCTTCAATGCCGTCGCAGAACCGCGGCGGAGGGAGATTCTCATCTTCCTGCTCGACGGTGAGCGGCCGGTTACCGAGATTGTGACGCGGCTGCGACTCGAGCAGCCAGCCGTGTCGAAGCACCTGCGCGTCTTGCGCGACGTGGGTCTGGTGCGCGTACGGCGCAACGGGCGGCACAAGTTCTACCGGACACAGGCCGAAGGCATCCAGCCGCTGCACGAGTGGGCCTCTGTTTTTGAACGTTACTGGAGCCGCCAGCTCTTGCGAGTGAAGGAACGCGCCGAGCAAATGGCACGGGCGGCCAATGCAAAGACCGAATCGAACTAAGGAGAAATCATGCCGGCCATAGCAACGAGCATCGAAGAGCTCACGTTGAGCATCACGCAGGAGATTCATGTCCAAGCGCCGCTTGAAACCACATTTACCGCCCTGCTCGAGCAGTTGACCTCCGCCAACGAGCATCTGGACGGAACGCCGATGCCCATGAAGATGGAGCCGCGGCCCGGCGGCCGCTGGTTTCGCGATCTGGGCGGAGACAATGGCCACTACTGGGGCACGGTCCAGGCCACCAAGCGACCCACGCTGCTCGAAATTTCAGGCCCGCTGTTCATGTCCGCGCCGGTCGTGAACAACGTTCAATACCGCTTGAGCGAAGAGCCGGGTGGAACGCTGCTCCAATTCCGGCACACAGCCTTCGGCCCGCTCCCGGAAGGACACGGCCGCGTGAAAGAAGGCTGGAGCTATGTTCACGAACGGGCGAAGCAGCGTGCGGAACGGGCGCATTCCCGGTAAGGCGCAGGCAAACGGCCCCGTGGAAAAAGCAGGAGATGGACGAGATGACGATTGCACAATTGGTGCTGGCCGAATTTGAGCCCCAGGCCGCCGCAACGAAGAGGTTTCTGGAGCGCCTGCCGGAAGACAAATTGACCTGGAAGCCGCACGAGAAATCCATGACGGCCGGACAACTGGCGTATCATCTTGCCGCCGTTCCAGGCAACGTGGTGCGCGCCATACAAAACCCCAATGCCCAGGCGCCGAAATTCCGCCTCTTCCAACCGTCCACATGTGCCGAAGTGTTGACGACTCTCGGGGAGAGTGTCGCTACCGTCCAGGCGGTGCTTCCGTCCTTCGATGACACCGCGATGAACGACACGTGGCGGCTCCACGCCGGAGAGCAGGTGGTATTGGCAGTGCCGCGGAAGCAGTTCCTGCGGGATATCATGCTGAACCATTGGTATCAGCATCGCGGCCAATTCAGCGTCTATCTCCGCTTGCTCGACATTCCCGTTCCCTGCACCTGGGGGCCGAGCGCGGATGAAACGCCTGCGCCTCCGCCGCGGCAAGAGGCATGATCCGGCTGGTCGAAAACGGGCGAAGCCGATGGGCCGTGGACAATCCGCGGCCCACTCTTTTTGTCCGCATCGCGGGTGTGGGACCTGAAACCTTGATGAACGCCTGACCGCCGCTCGGTGTTCCCGGGTACACTGTCTGCCGGGCAAGACTCGCCCGATTCTCAGCGTTCTTCGGGAGCGCGCGGCGGCCGACCATGGACATCACACGCAGAGATTTTCTTCGCAGCTCCGCCCTGGCAACAGCCACGGCAATGACACAGGCATCGCAACCGTCGCTGGGTCTGGACCCGGCAAAACAGGCCCCGGTGCCGCAGCCCGCGGGCTCTCACGGCCTGGTCTTTCCCTACGGCGGAGTCTACTTCCGCAAATCCAATCCTCCCCCGCAAGATTGGGCTCACGATCACCAGGTGGCGGCGCGTATTGGCGCAAACATCTTTCGCCATTGGTTTCTATGGGCGGCGGTCGAGGTCGCTCCCGGCAAGTACGATTGGGCCGATTACGACCGTGTGATGGATGCCGCTGCTCAGAACGGCATCTCCGTCGTGGTCGCCGCGATGGACAACTGCGCTCCGGAGTGGGCCTTTCGTAAGTACGCCCATGCGCGCTATCTCGACGGCGGCGGCACGCCTGCCAATAGCACCGTTTCCGAGAGCTGCGCCACCGGCGGCTTTCCCGGCCTGTGCCTCGACAATCCGGACGCGCGCGCCGCGGCGGAGAGCTTTCTCACGACGCTTGTCGAGCGCTACCGCAATCATCCCGCCGTCTTCGCCTACGACCTGTGGAACGAAAACACGATGAACGGCGGCGGCGGCCAACGGATGTACTGCTATTGCGAGGGCACGAAGGACAAGTTGCGGGAATGGCTGCGCGGGCGCTACGGGTCGCTCACGCGCGCGGCCGAGGCCTGGCGGCGCTACAGCTATGAAACCTGGGCCGACGTCGAGCCGCCGCACTCCTTCTCCGGTTATCCCGACAGCCTGGATTGGCTGGAGTTCCGTATCGACAACGCTTACAGCCTGCAGGATTGGCGAGTCGGCCTGGTACGCAAGCTGGACCCGAAGCATCTGGTTACGGCGCATGGCGTCGCCGGCACGCTCGACGATCTGCCCACAGGCGCGCACAACGAGTGGCGCTCCGCTTCCAAAGTCGACGTCTGGGGAGTCACCTGGATCGCCGCCCGTAAAGGCGAGCAGCCATGGCAGCAGTTTCAGGCCATGGACCTGGTACGCGCAGGAGCGCGCGGCAAGCCTTTCTGGCATGCCGAAGCGCAGGGCGGCCCGCTCTGGATGCAGCCTCAGGTGATCGGGCGGCCGCGGGACGACGGCCGCATTCCAACTCCGGAGGACGTTCGCCTGTGGAATCTCGTCTCCTGTGCAGCAGGAGCGAAAGGAATCTTGTTCTGCCGCTGGCGGCCGCTGCTCGACGGCCCCCTCTTCGGCGCCTTCGGCCCGATGGCAATGGATGGATCGGAGACGCCGCGATCGGACATGGCGGGCAAGATCGCGCGCTGGGCCAACGCCCATCCCGATCTGTGGAGCGCGCAGCCGGTGAAGGGAGATGTGGGGCTGGTCTTTGTTCCTGAATCCGAGATCTTCAGCTACGTGCAGCAGGAACGCACAACGTACTATGCGGAATCGGTTCGCGGCGCCTACCGGGCCTTCTTTGACTCGAACATTCAGCCGGATTTTGTCGCGCTGGACAATCTCGGCGAATACAAGCTGGTCTATCTGGCTTACCCGGTCATGCTCAAGAGCGAGACCGCCGCTAAGTTACGCAAGTATGTCAGCGACGGCGGCATTCTGATCTGCGAGGGGCTCCCAGCCTATTTTGGCGACGGCGGCCACATCTCCCCAAGCCAGCCGGCTTATGCCCTCGACGATCTTTTCGGCGCGCGGCAGAGCGAGGTTGAGTTCATGCCCGACATCTCGGACGATATGACGCTCGAAGTCCAGGGCAGCAAGATTTATGGCCGCTACTTCCACCAGGAATACGAGCTCAAAGGAGGCGAGGCGGCGGGCCATTACCCGAATGGCGCGATCGCCGCCGTCGCCCATACCTTCGGGAAAGGGCGGACGCTGCTCATCGGCTCCTTTCCCGGCGCCGGCTATTCTGCGCATCATGCAGCGGCGACAAAAGATCTCTTTGCGAGCTTTCTTCAGATGGCGGGCGTTACGCCGATTGTCAGAATCGACGACACCGCAGTTCAAGCCAGGCTGCACCAGAGAAAAGACGGGACAGGCTCCTATCTGTGGCTGGTCAACCAGACGCAAACTAGCCGCAAGGTCACGGCGTCGCTCGCGTCCAGTTTTCGTTCGGGAGAAGATTTATGGGGACAGCGTCCGGTTACGGTGAATGGAGGTCGGGTTTCCGCCGAGGTTCCGGCGCGAGATGCGGTGGTGGTGGCGCTGAGTTAGGAAAGCCGGCATTTTGGCTTTCCTGGCTTTGACTCGACGCCATTTCCGGAGGCTGTCTGCGATACCGCAAGGCCACAACGCGCATCGATCGCGAGATGCGCGTTCATGAGGACCTATCCTGATCATGTAGCGCAAACCGCTCTCAACGAATGAGTTGCGTTGTGGGCATCAATTAAGCCTATTCATTCTGAAGTGGACCGTCGGCCAGCCTCCAAGAGAGCCCTTTGGTACTTTGGGGTATCTTGACCTATGCGAGTTTTGATTATTGGGGGTACCCGCAACCTTGGCCCATCGATCGTGCATTCGTTGATGTCGCGCGGCCATTCGGTCACGGTCTTCCATCGCGGTGTAACTCGAACGGAGTTACCTCGTGGCGTCGAGGTTTTACATGGGGACCGTTCCGACTTTCCTAGCCTGGAGCGGGCGCTTGCTGGGCGTGATTTCGAGGCGGTAGTCGACACCACGCTATACAACAGCCGTGATGCGAAAGCGGCCGTGCATTTGTTTAGTGGACGAGTTAGCCGTTACGTTTTCTTGAGCACTGGGCAAGTCTATTTGGTACGTCAGTTCCTTACACTCCCGTTTTGCGAAGAGGACTATTCCGGCCCCCTGATCGCGGAACCACCCCGTGAGCACCAAGTCGATCACGAGAACTGGCAGTACGGTATAGATAAGCGTGCCGCGGAAGACGTCTTCCTCTCGGCTGCAGAGAGTGGCTTTCCCGTTACGGTTCTGCGATTGCCGATGGTCAATAGCGAACGGGACCATTTCCATCGCATCCATGGATACCTTTGCAGGCTTCGGGATGGCGGACCGCTGCTGATCCCCGACGGTGACGGGCTTCCCCTTCGCCACGTGTACGGCGAGGACGTAGTAACCGCGATCCTGGCCAGTCTTCATCGCGCGCTCCCAGTCGGATGCGCCTTCAATATCTCCCAGGATGAGACCTTGAGCTTGCGTCAATTTCTCGAACTCCTGGCGGACCACGAATCCCACGGAAGACTCGTTTTGGAGCCGGCTCCGCGCCGTGAGTTGGAAGCCGCCGGTCTTCTTCCCGACTGCTCTCCATTCAGTGACCCCTGGATGTCGAGCCTGACCAACAAGCGCAGCCGGTCGGAACTCGGGATGACGTACACTCCGGTTTCCGTTTATCTCCCGCGGATTGTCGAATATTTTCGCAACTGCAACCTCGATCCACCCGGTTACGCTCAACGCTCACGGGAACTCGAGCTCGCACAACAAAAAATGCGTCCGCAGAGCGCGGGCCGCTACACGGATGGCGTGCTCATTCGGCCGTTTAACTCGACCGATGGAGCCGCATTCAGGACCCTCAATGAAGAGTGGATCAAACGCTATTTCAAGCTGGAGGCCAAAGATGAAGCGACGCTTTCAGATCCGCAAAGGAGCGTGATCGGGCGGGGTGGGATGATACTGATGGCAACCATCGATGGCCAGAGCGTCGGCTGCTGCGCTCTCCTTCGGATCAGCGAAGATGAATTCGAAGTAGCCAAGATGGCTGTGGCCAGTGGGCGTCAGGGAAGGGGCGTTGGCCGCCGCCTGCTACACGCTGCGATTGAAGACGCGAGGCGCTTGCGCGCGCGCAGACTATATCTCGAGACAAACCATGTATTAAAGTCTGCGATCCAACTATGCGAGTCGCTAGGCTTTCGGCACCTCGACCCGGCTCAGGTAGTTCCGTCTCCCTACGCCCGCGTCGACGTCTACATGGAATTGAAACTGAACTAATACACGACATGGACCGGCCAATTAGCGCATTATCGCCAATGCGATCGCAGGATCGGATAAGTACCGAGAAGTTGGGCTTATCGGCAACTATGAAGGCGATGGCACGCACAACGTTCTGCTTGAGCGTGTTTCTGCGGTTTGTTTGTAACGCAAAGACCTAAGTATGCTCAATTCCTTCGGCTCCTCGTCTGCGCTCGGAGGTCCTCCAGGATGACGGCGGTTGCGCATTCGCATTCGCGGTTTCCCACCCTTTTGCGCGAAAGGCAAAGGCGCGCAAAAGAATGGGGCACCCCGGGTTCGATTTCAGGAATGTGCATTTCCCTCGGCGGCTAGAGCCGGACATATTTGAAACAATCACGGCATGGCTGAAGCCATGCCCCTTCAAAAGCGGTCGTCGCTCTTTCACGACCTGTGCCGTATCGTCTCTTCTTCGTCAGGTGAGCGTCG
>DATAWF010000102.1:0-14779 GCA_036267335.1 Acidobacteriaceae bacterium | reverse complement strand
GGCGCTCAGAATGACGTCCTCTTCCCTACAGGCTTCCTCTCCTTGCCAGAAGGCAGCTCGAATTCAGCCAACTGCGCGGCCTTCCGATCGAAGGTAAGAGTTTTCTCGCAGCCGGCCCACGTGCTAAGAGCAGCGATCAATGCTTGGGAAAATGAGGCATCGGAAAATGAGCCTTTGCCCTGCTTGAGCGCCACCGATGCGACGAATACTTCCTGTTCATTTTGAACGGAAAGCGTGTCGGCTTGAAGAACTGCCTCAACCGCGCGTGCGATTTCCGCTCGCGATAAACCGTAGACCCGATTCATCGTCAAGCTATCCTGGCTGCCGCTGAGCCCCGCGGGGCGGACGAGCGGCTGTGAGCCTTCAGTTGGGCCACCCTCCATCCACCGGCATTTCGAATCCGTTCGGGAACCCGGGGAACTCTACGCGCGTATCAGCGATTGAGGGTTGAGGGTTGTGAGATTGCGGCCGCGATTTCTTCGCAGACGGAAGATCTCCGGCCTTCCAAGCCGTACCGCCCTCAACATCCGGTCCAACCATGAAATTGTTTTTCGCCGCATTTTGCATCGCCACGGCAATTGCCGGCCCTGCCGGTGCGCAAACCCGTTGCGACGGGGTACGGTTGGCGGGAGTCGTGATCGATTCAACAGCAGCCATCGTCCCCGGCGCGCAAATCACCCTCGATGGCAGCGCGGCTACGGAGAGCACTTCCCGTGGTTCGTTCGAGTTCCCATGCGTCGCCGCCGGAAAGCACCACTTGCGGATCAGCGCGAAAACCTTTGCCACATCCGATCTGGACGTGACCCTGCCCTTAAGCCAGATCCCGCTGACCGTCACCTTGCAACCCGCAACCGTGCAGACGACGGTCCAGGTGGGCGCGGCAGCCAGCCCGATGGCGGCGGGCGGTGGCCATACCATCTCCGGCAATCAGTTAGCGGCGCTGGCAGACGATCCCGACGATCTGCTCTTGCAACTGCAACAGTTCGCTGCGGCCAGCGGCGGAAATCCGGCAAATACCACCATCTCCGTCGATGGCTTTCAGGATTCGAGCAAGCTCCCACCCAAAAGCGCGATTGCCTATATCAACGTCAATCCCGATCTCTTTTCCGCCGAGTATCGCGAGCCGCCTATCGGCGAGGGTGGCCGCGTCGAGGTCTACACCAAGCCTGGACAAGATATCTACCACGGCTCATTGTTCATGACCAACGGCAGTCCCTGGATGAACGCACGCGACCCCTTCTCCACAAGCAGAGCGCCGCTGGGCAAGCAGACCTACGGTTTTGATCTAAGCGGGCCAGTGCGCAAGAAATCATCGGATTTTACGATGGCGCTCGAACACCGCAGCATCGACAATTTCGCGGTTGTGAATGCCATTACGCTCGACAGCGCCGGCAATGTGACGCCTACGGTTTCGAACGTCGCCACTCCGCAGCGTCTGTGGGTCGGCACCGCCCGCGTGGGCTGGCAGGTTGGCGCGAAGAATACGTTGACCGCCAGTTACAGCGCCAATGTGAACAGCCTCAAGAACGTCGGCGTGGGTGGAACGTCGCTCGCCGAAACCGGCTACGGAAGCCAGCAATATGAACATGTGTTGCGCCTCACCAACGTCACCACCGCGTCCGCAAAGCTGATGCACGAAGCCAGGCTCAGCTTGAAGTGGGACGGCGAAAACGACGATCCCCTCTCGACCGCACCGCAGGTGCAGGTAGCGGGAGCCTTTACCGGCGGCGGCTCCACGCTCGGAGCCCAGCGGTTACACGAATTTGCCATCGAGGCCGATGAGGATGTTGTTCTCAGCACCAGCAAGCACCTGCTGAAATTCGGCGTGCAAACCGTGATCGACAACGAGCACCAGAACCTGACGACGAACTTCAACGGAACTTACACCTTCGGCGGCGGCCCGGCGCCGGTGCTCGATGCCAACGGCAATCCCATCGCCGGCGAGACTGAGATCATCACCGGCCTCGAGCAGTACCGGCGAGCCCAGTTGGGGCTGGCCGGAGGCTCCGCTACCGCATTCAGCAATGTAGCCGGCTCGCCCCAGGTTGACTTTACTCAGGTGACGGCGGCACTCTTTGCCCAGGACGATTGGAAGCTGCGGCCCAATCTGCATCTCGTCATGGGCCTGCGCTACGCGGTGCAGAACGATCCGGAAACATTGAATGGAATTACGCCGCGCGCCGGCCTCAGTTGGTCCCCGGGCGAGAAATCCACCTGGGAGCTGCACGCGCATGCCGGGTTGTTTGTCTCGGATTACAACACGAGCGACGTTGCCGAAATACGCCGCATGGACGGCGTGGCCCGCGTAACCAGCACGGTATACAACCCCGTCTACGGAAATCCCTTAGGCGATGGCACGCCGATCCGAAGCCTGCGCACGGTCTCCCCACATCTGACCAACGCCAATTTCTCAATCGAAAACATCGGCACCACCAAAGCATTGCCGGGCGGCTGGAACCTTTCCGCCGATTTCTTTACCGCGCGCATCTGGAACTACGCGCGCAGCGAGAATATCAATTCGCCGCTGAACGACTCGCCCACCGGACCCAGGCCCGGACCTGCGAATCTGAACATTCTCGAGGTGCAGAACAGCGGCCAGGGCGGCGCCAACCTCGAGTTGGCCACGTTAGAACAGCACACGCTGAAGCATCTTCAACTCTTTCTAGGCGCGATCCGTGTGAATCTCTTCGACGACACGGACAACAACCTATTCTTCACGCCCCAGAGTTCTCATTCCGATGCCGGGGAGTTCGCCCGAAGAGACGGCCAGGGGCTGTGGCATATTTTTGGGAACTCCACCGTGAAGCTTCCCTTCAAGCTGGAGCTCAGCGGGACTCTGAACGCCGCCGGCGACTCGCGCTATAACATCACCACAGGATTCGACAACAATGGTGACGGCGACTTCAACGACCGGCCGCAATATGCTTCGCCGGGCGACCCGGATGCCATCGCTACCCCTTTCGGCCAACTCGTCTTGAGTGGCGGGCTGGGAACGCTGCCGCGCAACAAGGGCGCGATGCCATGGACCGTGTACCTCAACGGAAACCTGCAACGAAGCTTTTCTCTGACCCGCGACGCAAAGGCGGCCCATCCGCAGACGCTTGCGGTCAACCTTCGCTCTGCAAATGCGTTGAACCACTTGAATGTGACACAAGTCGGCGGCGTGCTGGGATCGCCATTGTTCGGTGTGCCGTATGCCGCCGACAATGGACGCCGCATCGAATGCGGTTTGCGCTACAGCTTCTGAGCTTTATGCAGCGAGCCGGCAAGTTGGCGGTTAGCAACTCAGCGAACTGCGGGAGAAGGTGGTCAGTTGTCAGTTGTCAGTTTTCCGTTGTCAGCGGTTTGGCTTCAGTTTGGTGGAGAAGAATTCCAGGGAGGCTCCTCCCACCCCAGTAAACACGCTTGCTGGGGCCCCGGTCTCGCCTGCGGTTACGGAACCTCAGGATGACGGCAGCGTGGGGTTCAGAAATGCGGCAGAACAGCAGATTCCCTACGGGAATGACAGAAAGAAAGGCAAATGCAAAATGACCCACTCAAGCCAAAACCAGGCTTGAATAGGCCACCCGCGCTTCATCCCAGCCGCTCGCGCTCCTCACCTTAGACGTGAGTTACCGAGACACTTAGGATTGCCCCGCGCTCTCCAGCTCCGCGATATTCAGCTTCTTCATCTTCATCATTGCCTGCATCGCTTTCCCGTTCTTGAGGAGCTCAGCCACGCGCGCGGGAACAATCTGCCAGGAGAGGCCAAATTTATCCGTCAGCCAGCCACACTCGCTTTCCTTTCCTCCGGCTGAGAGCTTTGCCCAATACTCGTCGATCTCCTGCTGCGAGTCGCAGCGGACCGAAAATGAAACCGATTCGTTGAACTTGAAATGCGGTCCGCCATTCAACGCTATGAATCTCTGCCCGTCGAGCTCGAAGGTGATTGTCAGCACATCGTCTTTCGGCACCGTCGTCTGAACCGTGGAGCGCAGCTCGCCCAGCCGGCGGGAGTTTTTGAAGACCGAGAGATAAAAATCGACTGCCTCTTCGGCATTCGCGTCAAACCACAGGAACGGTGTGATCCGAGGAGTGTTCTCAAGAGCGCTCATAAAACATCACCTGATTTGATATAGGCGAATCCAGCCGGTTTGAATGCCATCGAGCGGAACCGGCCGCGTTTCCATTGTAAGATCCTGGCCCGGGGCATCCAGCGCCGCAGAGGCTGCCAGCGGCGGAGAGCAGATCCTTTGCCATCACTCTTTCCCCCCTTTCTTGAGCTGCCTCAGCGTTTTCTCCGCATACTCGATGTCTTCCAGGTTCAGTTTGCCGGCTTCGATCAAATGCGCTACCACCGGACGGGACTGGCCGCCGAAAACCGCCAGCATCTCGTCCAGGATCTTCCGCTGTGCGGCTTCGCGCGAGACCAGCGGCGCAAAGATATGGAAGTTGCCAAGCTTGCGGACACGGCGCACCACTTTCTTGGTCTCCGACCGGTAAACCATCGTCTGCACCGTCGTGTAGCCGGGCCGCTTCTTTTCAGGAAAAGCCTCCTGCATCTCCCGGATGGAAGCCTCGCCTTTTGTCCAAAGCGTTTCCATGATCTGGAATTCCAGCTTGCTCAAGCGTTTCGCGGCTACCTCTAATACTCCAGTCTTTTTCACTATGACAAGTGTCGGTAAAAGTAGCGCGGGAATTCTGAGGATGGCAAGCGAAAATAAATCCAGGTGGGAAGGACCGCCCATACGAATCGGCACGTCTGGCCCTCTTCCGTGCTGCCTTTCCCTTCGCGTGATATTTTGTTTTATTGCCGATGCCCGCTGCCTCTCGTCCGGTCCGCACTCTCTACAGCGCCGCAATCTTTCTAGGTTCCTTTCTGCTCTTTGCCGTCGAGCCCATGGCGGCCAAGCGGCTGCTGCCCGCGCTTGGCGGATCGTCCGCGGTCTGGATCACTTGCCTTGTCTTCTTCCAGACGGTGCTGCTCTTCGGCTATCTCTATGCGCACGCCCCTGCACATCGGACTGCTCGCCGCGGCGGCGATCCAACTCGCCGGCGCCAGCCGGCCGGATCTCAGCCGAGCCGCGGGTCATCCAGTCACCGCGATCTTCGCGGCCCTTTCGCTGACCATCGGATTGCCGTTTCTGCTGCTCGCCTCGACCAGTCCGCTGCTCCAGGATTGGTGGGCCCGCCAACAGCAGAGCCGCATCCCTTGGCGCCTCTTTGCGTTGTCGAACGCCGGATCGTTGCTCGCTCTGCTGCTCTATCCCTGGCTGATCGAACCGCACGTCACGCTCAGCCACCAGCGCATGGCTTGGAGCTGGGGCTTCGTGCTCTATGCCGCGCTCTGCGCTGGCCTCGCCTGGGGCGTGCGCTCAGTCGGCCCCTGGACGGGGCCCCAGCCCAAAGACACGCCCACCGATCCGCTTCCGCGGTCTTCCACGCGCGCGCGGATTCTTTGGTTTCTTCTCCCCGCCGCCGCGGCCGTCGAACTCTGCGCCGTTACCAGTCACTTCAGCCAAAACATCGCCGCCATCCCCCTGTTGTGGATCCTGCCTCTCGCCGTCTACCTGATCACCTTGATCCTCGCCTTCGAGTTTCCAGGCTTGTACCGCCAATGGATCGTCGCCCGCATGCTGGTGGTGCTGCTCGCCGGCCTCGGCCTGATGCTGTCGAAGCCCGATGTCAGTTCTCCCATCCTCCTCAACATCGGCTTCTTTCTCGCTGAGCTCTTCTTCGCCTGCTACTTCTGCCATGCCGAAACCTACGCGCTCCGCCCCGCCCGGCCTTCGGAAGGTACGCTCTTCTATCTGCTCATTGCCGCCGGCGGCGCCGCCGGCACATTCTTTATCGGCATTCTGTGCCCGCTGCTTTTCCACGCGAACTATGATTTCGCCCTGGCCTTTCTATCCACCGCCGCGCTCGCCCTGGCCGCTACCTGGAAGACCGGGTGGCGCCAGCGCATGCTCTGGTCCGCAGCTACCGCGGGTTTGCTCGCGCTGGTTATCATGCTGCGCATCGCCTACGCCCAGAATGCGCTGCTCGAGGAGCGTAACTTCTACGGCACGCTGCGGGTGAAGGAGTCACACCTGCCGCCCCAGGCCCTCACGGTACGCACCTTGCTCCACGGCACGATCCAGCACGGCACGCAATGGCTCGCGCCGGAATTCCGCCGCACGCCCACGACCTACTACGCGACTGACTCCGGCATCGGCCTCGCCCTCCGTTCCTGCTGCGGTAGCGGCCCCCGCAACGTCGGTGTGGTCGGCCTCGGCGCAGGCACAATCGCCGCCTACGGCCGGCCCGGCGATCGCATTCGCTTCTACGAAATCAATCCGGCGGTCTTGCCGATCGCGCAACATCTCTTTACCTATCTGCGTGAATCGCAGGCGCAGATCACCTTCGCCCTCGGCGACGCACGGCTTTCCCTTGCTGCCGAGCCGCCGCAGCACTTCGACGTGCTCGCCATCGACGCCTTTTCCGGCGACGCAATCCCCGTCCACCTGCTCACCACTCAGGCCATGCAGATCTACCGTCGCCATCTCGCCCCAGGAGGCATTCTCGCCTTCCACGTCTCCAATCAATATCTCGATCTTCCGTCCGAGATTGCCGCTCTCGCCCAGGCGAGCGGCATGCAGGCGCGCGTCGTCGATACCTCGGCGAACGACACGCGCGGCGAGTTCCGCGCCACCTGGGTCCTGGTTACGGATCGCGCAGATTTTTTTGACCGGCCGGAGGCCGCCGCCACAGCGCGCCTCATTCCCCTGAAAGCGGGCCTCCGCGCGTGGACCGATGACTACTCCAGCCTGCTGCCGATTCTCAAGTGGCGTCTGCCGAGCTCCGCGGAACGCTAGAGCGGATTTCTCACACTCTCTGTCGTTGAGCGGGGATGACGGTGAGGTTGCGAACAGCAGATTCCCTACGGGAATGACGGAAAGAAAAGCAAATGCAAATGCCCCACTCAAGCCAAAACCGGGCTTGAATGGGCCACCCGCGGTTCTCAAGGATGACGGCGGTCGCGCGAGGCCCTGAGAAAGTGGGGACGAGGGTCGGGGATACAAACAGCAGATCTCTCCGCTAACGCATTTCTCCTGACACCGTGGAGTGGTTACGCCCGCTACGAGCAGCCATTCTTTCCACCCCAGCAAGCTAGCTTGCTGGGGACCCCGGTTCGATGGAATAGCTGCGTTGGGCTCTGTTCTCCGCTCCCACACCATCAGGAGAAATGCTATTCGCGCCGCCTCCGGTCGAGATGACAGAGCGGGAGCAGGCCCAAGATTCCCTCGGCGGCTAAAGCCGACCGAAATCTAGTGACTCTTACGGCACAGCTAAAGCTGTGCCCTTCCAAAGCGAACAGCAGATTCCTACGGGAATGACAGAAAGAAAAGCAAAGGCAAATGCCACACTCAAGCCAAAACCGGGCTTGAATGGCCACCCGCGGTCCCTTACAGACCTGCCTGTTGATCTTCTTAGGGAACGCTCTCCACTCACGCTGCCGGTAGCATCCTCACGCTGCTTTCGCATAGGATGGTTTGCCGCCTGGACGCCGGAGAATTCACGCGCTCATTCCGGCGCGGAGGCCATGCCGGCTGCCCCGGCAGCGGACGGATACGGTGATGTGAATGGACCCAAGCTTGTCCGGCGGCTTGCCTGAACAGCTCGCCGAGTTACGTGCCCGCGTGCGCCGCTTGGAAGAGACTTTCCTCAGCCGCGGAATCGCTCTCCCCGATTTCTCGCCGGAAGCGGTCCATGCGCCGGCGCACTCCGCCGCCGCGGCGCAAGCGCCCGTACCCGAAAGCGCCCCGCATCAGGCCGTGGCCGCGCCCATTCCTGCGCCTCGCTTTGCCGCGTTCGAAACGGCGGCCGCCGCGCACGACAGCCATTCCCTTGAAAACCGCATCGGCTCCCATTGGTTCAACCGCATCGGCATTCTTGCCGTTCTGATCGGCATGGCCTGGTTTCTCAAGCTGGCAATCGACAATCATTGGATCGGCCCTTTAGGACGCATCCTGATCGGGCTGATCGCAGGCGCCGCCATCATCGCCTGGTCAGAGCGCTTCGATCGGCGCGGGTATCGCGGCTTTGGCTACTCTCTCAAGGCTGTGGGCAGCGGTATCCTCTATCTTTCTCTCTGGGCCGCTTTCTCCCTCTTCCATCTCATTCCCGCACCTGTGGCCTTTGCAGCCATGATTGCCGTCACTGCCTTCAATGGCTTTTTAGCCTGGATCCGGGATGCGGAATTGCTCGCGGTCTATGCCATCGCCGGAGGCCTCAGCACTCCCCTTCTGCTCTCGACCGGAGCGAACAACGAGATCTCCCTCTTCTGCTATCTGTTCTTGTTGGATCTTGCGGTCCTGGCTCTGGTCGCGCTGCGTCCCTGGTCGCGTCTGCTCTTTGGCGCCTTTACGGGAACCGTCCTATTCTTCGCCGGGTGGTGGCTGGAATACTATTCCGCCGCTCAATCCGAGCGGACTGCGTTTTTTCTGGCGTGCTTCTTTCTGATCTTCGCTTTTGCCCCACGTCTCATTCGTCTCGGCAACACGGAGATCGACCCGAGCCTCGCATTTCACTCACGCTGGGACGGTCTGGCGCTGGTTGCTCTTCCGCTTCTGAACGCAGGCCTGGGCTTTCTCGGCTTCTATGGAATCCTCGATTCCACCAACTCGACATGGGCCGGCCCGTGGATAGCCGTCGCGTTCGCCGCTTTCTATCTCCTCCTGCTTCGTCTTCCCTCGCGCGGAGTCTGGCGCGGCAGCCCCACGGTGCTCTCTTCGCTCCACCTCACTGCCGCCGTCGTCTTCCTGACGATCGCCATTCCCCTCGAAGCTCACGGCCGCTGGCTGACGATCGGCTGGCTGAGTGAAGGCGCGCTCCTGCTTTGGCTCGCTGCCCGGGTAAGACTGCGGCTGCTCTCGATCCTGGCGCTCCTGGGCCTGGCTTTGGGCCTCGGGTCCCTCATTCTCGTCAATCCGCCGGCATCGATTACACCCTTCTTCAACCAACGCTTTGGGACTTACTGTGCCGGCATCGCCGCATTTTCCTTCGCGGCATGGATCGCGGCCCAACAGCCCGGGCGCGAGGACGAGCATGCCGTCCTTTCCTGGCATGGTTTCGCACTGGCCTCCGTCCTAATTGTCAACGCGCTGATCCTGATCGCTGCCGGCTGGGAAATTCACAACTATTGGTGGTATCTCGCATGGCGGGGCGATTGGCGCCAGCTCCACGACTACCGGATTTACGCGCAATTCACCTATTCGGCATTTTTTATGATTTTCGGCGCGATTCTTCTCGCGTTTGGCTTCTGGCGGCGCTCACCCTTCCTGCGCTGGCAGGCCCTGTTGCTGCTGGCGATCACCATTGGCAAGGTCTTTCTTGTGGACGTGAGCCAATTGAGTCAGGGTTACCGGATTCTAAGCTTCCTTGGGCTCGGTGCGCTGTTGTTGGCGGTCAGCTTTCTCTACCAACGGGATTGGCTTAACCTGCGCGGCTCAGAGGAAAAAACCCTATGAAAATTGGCGCCGCTCTTCTCCTTCTCGCCTTGGCGGCTCCGGCTTCCGACTTGCGATACTTTCGCTATTCCCGGCCGCTGCTCGATCCCCATCCGCACACCGGCCAGACATGCGTGGCCCTGGATGGCGAACTCTACGCGCATGCCGCTCCTCAGCTCGCCGATCTTCGTCTCTATCACGGCGGCACGGAGACGCCTTATGCGATCCACATGGAGATTCCGCCGCCAGTTGGAACGAAGCGAATCCCTCCGCTCAATTTGGGAAGCCGTGGCGGCGAAACCGTATTCGATGCAGCGATGCCCGATGGCGCCTATGACGACCTCGAGCTCGATCTCATGGCACAAAACTTTCTCTCGACCGTAACCGTCTTCGGCAGCCAGACGCAGACCGGCAGCCCCGCAACCAAGCTTGGCTCCTTCACGATTTTCGATTTGACCCGTCAGAAGCTTGGCCGCAGCACCGTCCTTCATTTGCCGCATTCCAATTTTCGATTCCTGTACTTCCACATCGCAGGTTCTATCTCTCCTTCGGAAGTGACCGGTCTCTCTGTTGGCCGCCTGCCCGAAGGCGAGCCCGAATATGAAACAATCGCTGCCGCCTCCAACGTTCAGCAAAAAGGCCACTCTTCCATTTTTGAATTTGAAACTCCAGCCGGCGTTCCGGTCGACCGCATCGCATTCACTCGCGGTGCAACGCCGGCCAATTTCAGCCGTGACGTAAGCATCAGCGTGGAGCCTGTCTCAAGTGGGCCGCCCACCGACGAAAATGGACCTGACTCACAGTCCACGCTCTCCGGAACCCTTCTGCGCCTCCATCGCATGCAGGACGGACATCGCATTGACGAGGAGGACCTCGCCATCGGGGTCTCGCAACCGAACTCGTGGCTGCCGGAAAAATGGATCGTCGCCATCGACAACGGCGACGATCCACCTTTGACTATCGAATCCGTCCGCCTTGAGATGCTGAAGCGCGATCTCTGTTTCGATTCGGCGGCAACCGGAGCTTACATCCTCTTCTATGGCGATCCGATTCTGGGTGCTCCCCGATACGACTATGCAAAGCTCTTTGCGCCGCAAGCCGGCGCCCCGGTGATCGCCTTGGGCGCGGAGGAAATGAATCTCGCATACCGGCCCCGCCCCGACGATCGGCCATTCACCGAGAAGCATCCAGCGCTCCTCTGGGTAGCACTGATCGCGGTCATCGCGTTGCTGGGGTGGCTCGCATTGCGTTCAACCACGCGGCCAGGCGGCACCACGGCAAAATAGAGCATTCAAAGCATTTTCGGAAACACTGTGAACTTTTGAGGTCTCAACAGGTGGATTTTTCTCGAGAAAAATTCACTCAGCGGTGGTCCACTGGTGCGTTGATCCGTTGGTTGGGAGTGGCGCATCCCGCGCTCCTCAGGAGCCCAGCCAAAGCCTCAGAGGAAATCCCTCTTCGTGTTCCTCGAGATCGAGCAGGGTGAGATGCTCTCTGACAATCTGCCTATGCCACGCGCGCAGCAGCAGATGGGCCGCCGCCGCGAAGGCGACCGCCGCCAGCATATGGGGCACATTCGCCCCGATCCATGATTCGTAGTAGGGCGCGAAGAGAACCAGCAACAGAACCGACGCGGCGTATTTGAGCAACACGATGGCCAAATTCGTTCTCTCCGGATCGTGCGCTCTGGTGAACGGAATGGTCGTTACGTTGAGAAAGAAGAGATCGGCCAGCAGCAAACAGAGGCCGCCAGCCACGAGCACTTGAGCTGCGAAGGCCTGCATGGTGCGCAATTCGGGGGGTTCGATCATCCGCAGAGCCGCCAGAGTGGCAACGGCCGCAGCGACAGCCCAGGCGAGGGCCCAGTGCTTGGCGGCGAGCAAGTGGTCCAAAGCAGGCTTGCCATGAATGCTGCGAAAGATCCAGGCTGCCCGTGAATCGCCCGGAGAGAGGAAGGCGATCCGTAGTCCGGCAATTGTCCAAAAGACAACGATGGGGATCGCGGCGCGTATGCCATCGGCGGCAAAGGCGGCGCGAATGTGCCCCCTCTCGACTTGCAATCGCAAAATGCCTGCGATCACGAGGGAGAGACCGAGCCCGCCATACATGACGAAATAGATCCGATAGCGCTGGACCCGCACGAGCGTTTGGCCGACGAAGTGACAAACGGCGCGGCGTTCCGAAATCCGGCAGAACGCCGTATGAAAGAGGCGGCTGGACTGGACGGCGGCCCAGCTTTGGGCTTTGTGTGCGCCGGGGCCCTCAATCAACTGGCGGGTCCTGCGCCAGTAAGCCAGCGGGTAAGAGAGCAGGGCCAGACCGAGAGCGAGCAGGGTTGCGACGCAGCCCCTTCCAGCGAGCTTTGCGTAGAGCGGCAGCGCTGCCGGCCCTTCCATCATCCGCTGGTAAATCCCAAGAAACCAATAGGGAGGAAAGTAGAAGAGCCATCTGCTGCCGGAGCGCACAAGAGCGGGAAGAATCTCAGCCAGCACGGGAGACAGGCACAGCAGCACCAGCAAAACAGTGATGATGAGGCCCTGCAGCGCGAGCGAGATCCGGCGAAAAAAACCCGCGCCGAAAACGGCAAGAAGAATCCCCTGAAGGGCGAGGATGAATGCCGCGGCAAAGATGCCACTCGCGCTCACGGCCAAGATATGGGCAGCTAGAAAGCGGAGCAGGCTGGGGGGATCGATTCCGACAAGGGCCACCGTGGAGAAGACATTGGCAATGAAGAGAAAGCCGGCGGTAAAGATCGAGATCGCCGCAATCCGCGCCAAAAAGAGTCTGCGGCGGGGAATCGGCAGGCTCGACAGCACAAAGAGGTCAAGCAGGTCGGGAAAGAAGAGATCCCATTCGAAAACAGTGATGATCCCCATGGCCGCCAACGAATAGGCAACAAAAAAATAGTGATCGCCCACCCGGTCCCAGTAGGGCCGCACCCTGAAAAGGATGTGATACAGCGCCCAAAGATACACGGCGACGAAGAAGTTCGGCAGTGCAACCGTGCAGGCAACCAGCAACAGGCGCGCGCCTCCCTCCTCGTCAGCCGAAACCATTTCGTTGTTCAAAAACCGTTCCAGGAAATGCCGGATGAGAAGCTGAATCTGGCTTTCGTCCCTGTGGCGCACAGCCTCCATTCGAGCCTGCACTTGAAGAGACAAAACTTGATTTTCGGGCCGAGTGAAGAGACGCAGCGGATTAAGATCTCGCACTTTTCATCACCTCGACCAGTTCGTGGGCGGTGGCTTTGGTGTCTTGCTGCCGCACAAGCTCCGCGAAAACGCTTTCCAGATTTCCAAGCTTCATCAACCTGGCAAGTTCCGAAGGAGGAGCATCGGCGAGAACCTTTCCTTTGTCGATCACAATGACCCGGCTGCAAATCTGCTCGACCACCTCGAGCACGTGCGAGATATAGAGGATCGCCTTCCCCTCCTTCGCCAGTTCTTCCAACAAATCTTTGAAGAGCCGTGCCGAAAGCACATCCAGACCGGAAAGAGGTTCGTCGAAGATAAGCAGCTGCGGATCGTGCATGAGAGCCGCGGCAATGAGCACCCTCTGTTTCATTCCCTTGGAGTATGCGGAGATGGGCGAGTACTGCCACGAATCGAGCGACAAGAGCCGCAACAACTGCTTGGCCTTGGTTTCGAGGGTGCGCTCCCCCAACCCGCGCAGCCTGCCCACGAGTTGGAGATACTCGAGGCCCGACAAGTAGGTATAGAGATGCGCCTCCTCCGGCACATAACCGAGGACGGCGCGAAATTTCACCATGTCGTCACGGACGTCTTTGCCCGCAAAGAGCACCCGGCCTTCGCCCTGCCGCAGCATGCCCGTAAGGATCTTCACGGTGGTCGACTTGCCGGCGCCGTTCGGCCCCAGAAAGCCGACGATTTCGCCCGCCTGCAGGCGAAAGCTCACGCCATCGATCGCGGGGATTCCGCGATAGCTCTTCTTCAGACCCTGAATCTCCAACAGCGCCGAAGCTTGCTTCACATTTACCTATGTAGCATACTCTCTATATTGACGCAAGCAGAATGCTACACACTAGAATGCCTCCCATGGCAGTTGACGCCAAACTCTCCCATACCGCGGCTATGATCCTTCAGGCCATCCATGCCGGCTACATCTATGGTTTCAGCGTGATGGAGATGACGGGGCTGCCCAGCGGAACCGTTTATCCCGCGATGCGGCGGCTGGAACGCGACGGATTGATCGCCTCCAAATGGGAACAGGCATCGATCGCCGAGGCCGAGCAGCGTCCTCCGCGGAAGTACTACAAGATCACGCGTAGCGGCAAAGCCACCCTGGAGGCGATGTACAGACGCTATCCCCTGCTGGAGAAGATGATCCCGTCTTCAGAAATTAGAAATGCATGAGAAACGGGCGAGGTAAAAAGGCATGACGATCGGCCGTCTGATCCACTCTCTTCCGGTTTCTCGTTTGCTGCTTCGGCTCGCCTCGTGGATGGTGCCGGGGCGGCAGCGGCGGGAATGGCTGGCGGAGTGGCAGGCGGAGCTTTGGCAGGTCTGCCACGCGCACGGCAAACCGGATGCCGCCTTGCGCGGCTGTGAAGAGGCAACAGCCTTTACTCTAGGCGCATTTCCCGATGCCTACTGCCTGCGGCGCGACCGCCCGCGCCGGACCCGGCGTCTGCTTCTCTGCGCCGGATCGGCAGCCCGATGCGGGCTCTTGCTGGCGGGGCTGGCGGCGGTGAGCATGTTGGCGTGCCTCTGCCTCCCCGGCGCAAGCCGCTCTCTGCGGCCGCTCCCCTACCGCGATGCGGCGAACCTGGCGATCGTATCGAGCGGCGGATACGCCGGTAAAACCCTTCCGGGCATTCGCCTGGCAGATTATGAGTCGTGGAGAGCCAACGGCGGAAATGTCTTTCGCGAAGTGGCTTTCTATCGGCCAGAGACTCAGAAGGTGGGGATCGAACCGGGAGAGACGGTGGCACTGTCGGTCGCGCGCGCGAGCGACAATCTTTTCGAGCTGCTGGACCTTCCGCTTCCGTCGAGCGTCGTTGAGGAAGAACCAGGCCCCCACCCGCCGAAACTGCTGCTAAGCTGGCAGACCTGGCAGCGGACTTTTTACGGCGAGCGCGGCGTGATAGGGCGCACGGTCACCATCGCCGGCCGGCCAGTCCTCATTGCAGGCATTGTTCCTGAAAACTTTTGGCGGCTGCCTGGCCACATCGATGGTTGGCTCCTCGAGGACGAGAATGGCCTGGATGCGCTGCCGGCAAAGGCAAAGGGCTTTGTGCTCGCTCAGATGAGAGGCTCCGGCAGAGAGTTCTCTGGATGGCAGAATGTTTACTT
>DATAWF010000101.1:0-2909 GCA_036267335.1 Acidobacteriaceae bacterium | reverse complement strand
AGGCAGCACAACGAGCTGATCGAAGCTGATCGCAAGTATGAGGACCTCCACCACAAATATATGGAACTCCTTAATCATTCCAACGAGCTTCTGGAGCATAAGTTGAATGGCAATGGCCCCGCGGAGTCCGCGTGAGGTGATATGGCAGATAACGACCAGAATCCTTCGATGAAGATCGGCGCGCCGCAAGCGCCGACGCCTCTTGGTCAATTGATGGCGTTCCACGCGGCAAATGGGACCCTCGCGAGCTTTCTGGTTGACATCGGATGGTACTACGGCAAGTCGGCTCCCGGAGATCCGGTGACGAGAAAGCCGGCGGAGAGGGAGAGATAAGTCTATGGACTCGAACAGCGCGGGTTTCGACCTACTCACCCTCCGCGAAGTCGCGGATGTCCTCCACGTTTCCAAAGCTCACGTTTCTGCTGCCGTCGCCGGCCGCGTGCGCGGCTGCGTCGCCATACCGGCGGTACGCCTCGGCCGCCGTAAGCTGGTCCGCCGCGCTGCTCTTCTCGCGTGGATTGAGGAAAACGAGCGCGCCCCCTCCCCTGCTATGATTCCGGTATCGCCAGAGCGAGGTGCCCGGAAACACGCATGAAGGAGAGCAAATGCGTAAAAGGCACCAGACAGGAGGCCTGAAAAAACAGCGGGGCAAGTGGTTGGGCCAATGGTGGGTCGGCGATAAGCGCCAAAGCGTCGTGCTCGGGCTTATCAAGGACATGACCAAGGGCCAGGCCAGAGAAAAAGTTGCCCGCGTTGTTGCTGAGGAGAATGCCAAACGACAAGGTGATCGCGCCTGGAAGTTTGGCGAGTTTGTCGAGCTGGTTTACTTCCCCTACTACAGCCGGAAGTGGAAACACTCGACGCGGGAAAACAACGTGAACAGGATGACGTTTCATTTGGTGACGGAGTTCGGGGCGCGGGAGCTGAAAAGCTTCCGGCGCGACGAGCTTCAGGACCTGCTTGACCAAAAGGCAAAGTCGCTCTCGTTCTCGGTCGTCGATCATCTGCGGTGGGACATGAAGCAGATTTTCGATATGGCCGAAGCCGAGGGCCAGGTGGACCGCAATCCGGCGCGCCTGCTGTTCACACCCAAGGAAGCGGCGAAGCCGGTGCGCCGCGCGATGACCATGAAGGAGGTGCAGATTTGTTTCAGCGTTCTCGGACGGCGGGAACGGCTGATTGCGAAGCTCGCGGTGCTGGCCGGCATGCGGCCGGGCGAGATCTTCGGTTTGCGATGGCCCCAATTGACAGCGACGTATGCGGATATCCGGCAACGGGTGTACCGGAACGTCATCGACACGCCCAAAACCGATCAGTCTCTCAGAAAGGCGGCTCTCTCAAAAGGGCTGCTGGAGGAGATTGAAGTTTGGCGGGCCGTGGCCGTGGATGAGAAGGGCTGGGTTTTTCCTTCGGAGAACCTGACGCCGCTCTCGAAGGACAATTGCTGGCGCCGCAGTATGCATCCCCTGCTCGACAAGGTTGGACTTGGTTGGGCAAATTTTCTGGTGATGCGGCGAACGCACGCAACTTTAATGAAGGCGCTCGGGGTGGATGGGAAGCTGGTCGCCGATCAGCTCGGCCATAGCCTCGATGTGAACCAGAACGTCTACACGCAATCGCCGGTCGAAAGCAGGCTCGACATGGTGAACCAACTGGAAAAAAGCTTGCTGGTGATGTAAACGGAGTTCAAACGGAGATCGGATTGAAGCTACTGCTCGTAAACCCAAGAAAAGATGGAGCGGGAGACCGGGGTCGAACCGGCGACGTCCAGCTTGGGAAGCTGGCATTCTACCACTGAATTACTCCCGCTTGCCTTTGTTTTCAATGACTCCCGCTACAGTCTCCAGCCTCAGCGCTACTGAGCACTCGTGTATCAGCAACACCAATTCGTTCACGATCAAAGCGCGTCCCGCGACTAGACTTTTCTCATACATATTTAACCATACATCAACCGTGTGTCCGAGTTGATCGGTGACCAGTCTAAGAATCGGGCCTGCAACTGGCGCATCAGCATTGCATCGGTTCGCCGCATGACTTGCGCCAGCCGAGGCCGCAGCGTAGCTTGGGAAGCATCAAGCGGCTCCAGCAGTTGTCCTTTCATCGAAGCGTCATCCGTTCCGATCCAAGGACCCGACCCGAGCCTAATCTCTCCTGGGTACGGCCACCGAGCGTCATGCTTCTATATTGGTCATCTGCCCGACCGAAAGGAGAGCGTGCCGGGTTGAGTTGTCGGTCCTTGGAGTAGGGATCTTGCCCCGGTAACTGCATCATATCGGCGTGCGTAACCGAAAGGCTCGATTCCTGTGTCTCCTGCCTCGGCTTGGCGTCCTCTACCTCCCCGACAGGCGCGCCGATCTCTCGCCGCAGCACGCGCGCCAGGAAAACGGGTGCTTTCGGTCGCGCGGAATAGACCGCGGAGTTGACGGAGGGGCCGCAGGATGACCCTTCCGAGACGGAAGCGTCGTCTCTGATGATCAGAGGATTCTTGCGGCCCGGACGATGAATCTATTAGGAGCGGCGCCCACGAAGTAGAACGGATAACACGTGACCAGCGTCAGGATTTCGTTGCCATCGGAACTCAACACGGCGACGTCTTCAGGCCTCACTATCTTGGTGGACACCACCCGGTAGCGGTACTCTCCGCCGGGAGTGGTCAGTGTGATGACGTCATCGCGCCGGACTTTCCGCAAGGGCCGGAAGAACGTGTCGCGGTGGGCGGCGATTCCGATATTGCCGACCTGGCCGGGCAGCGCTGTACCGGCGATATGTCCAGCGGCGCGACGAAGCGTAGACTCGTCGGTTCCTTCAACGACGAAGAGAGAAAGACCCAGGCGCCGGACTTCCATGCGGCCAATCAATCCTTCAGGTGCGGTGACGTCAAGTCCAAGCTTCTCGATCCCAATCTTGGG
>DATAWF010000100.1:0-2915 GCA_036267335.1 Acidobacteriaceae bacterium | reverse complement strand
CCGCGTCGATGCGCAGTTCTTCAACGTCTTCAACCACCCAAACTTCAGTCTGCCCTCGATGGTAGTAGCAGGGATACCGGGGAACCGGTCTACGCAGACTGGCTTTGGCGCACTGACCAGCACGACATCGCCGCCCACGGGCTTGCTTGGAGTGGGACTGGGGGGTGATAACTCGCCGAGGATGATTGCGTTTCAGGCGCGTTTAGAGTTTTGATGTCATTCAGCGATAAATGAGATTTCATGTGCACAGGCGAGTTCGTCAACAAAATGCGTATTACTGAACAGTCAGATCCGGGTGACGCAGGCGTTTGCCAACCACCAGGACGTAGAGTCGGCATCTCGGACTCCGGCCCGGCTTCGCTTCTCGAATCCGGCGTCCCGAGCAGTTGATCCTGCCCGGCCGCATAGCGTTTACCGATGTTGGGCTTCGTCCGAATCTGACGGCACTTATAGGGCCCGCGAGGGATCGCTCCCGAGATACGCTATACGCTAATACGCTATGACTCTATCTGGAGTGATCCGGCGCGGGGATGCCTGGGAGCGGCGGAATTGAGACCGCCGGATCACTTCGGATAGAGACGTTTGAAGGAAGGCGCACGCGTTTGCGGCGGACGCGGGAGGGCTATGGGTGTTCAATCGACGCAGGGAGTTCCGGTTTGGCGAATCGCTTGCCGTCGATGGTTCCCAGGACGGTTTTTGACGCCGGTGACTCCGGGCAAATGGGGACTGGCGTTGCCCGCTGGGCGAAGTTTGGGTTAATTTTTTGGCCCCTGACGGCGTCGGGACACACTTCGAGCCTGCGTGCCGGAGCAATCCCATGGTTCGGCGATGACGGCCTGCTAAGACGTGTCAGCGAAGCTCTCCCGTCCAACAGATCTTCGCAACATCTGTTGAGGAGTGAGCCTCTCGATTAATGCCATGGCGCCACCGCAGCAGGGACAAAGCCAGGAGCCGGAAGCCCTGGCTTCCGGCTCTATGGCGTTATTCGACGGCACGGCAGCTGCAAGAAGTTGTCTGCAGACCGGCAGCAGATTCCCGCGGCGGCGGTTCGCGAGGAAGCCGCAGAAGCGGATTCGCACAAAACCGCGCGGAAGAGTGTGGAGCAAGAACCGCCGCAGGAACTCCTCGGCGGCAACGGTCATCAGCCGTTGTTTGTTCTTGTGCGCATAATCTTTCCAGCGGAAGGTGACTTTGCCATCGGCAAAGTTCACGATCCGGTGATTGGAAATGGCGACTCGGTGAGTGTAGCGGGCCAGATAGTGCAGGACATGTTCGGGTCCTCCGAATGGCCGTTTGGCATAAACTACCCAGCGCCTACGAAACAGCGGCCGGAGAAAGGCGTGGAATGCTTTTCGTTCGGCCAGCATTTTCATCCGGCCGGGGAACAGGAGTTCTCCTGCATAAAACGCGCTTTTCAGGCCGTCAGTGAACTTCCCGCGAAACACCTTACTGAGCACCTTCACCGGCGGGAAGAAACCGTAGCGCGGGTGAATCCAGCGCTGGTGATCGGGGGAAAGGCCACCGGACGGGATCACGCAATGGATATGCGGATGAATCTGCAGAGTCTGTCCCCAGGTATGCAGCACGCTGAGGAAACCGATCTCCGCGCCCATATGTTTGGGATCGGCTGCGATCTCCAGCAGGGTTGCGGCGCTGGCGCGGAACAGAAGATCGTAGACAACCTTCTTGTTCTGCAGGGCCAGCCAGGCGAGTTCGTGCGGAATGGTAAACACGACATGCACGTAACTCACAGGCAGCAGTTCTTTGTGGCGATCGGCGAGCCACCGGTTGCGGGCATTGGTCTGGCACTTCGGACAATGCCTGGAACGGCAGGAGTTAAACGAGGTGGCCTCATGGCCGCACTGACGACAGCGATCCAGATGTCCGCCGAGCACAGCCGTGCGACAGTGTTCGATGGCAAAGAGAACGCGGAGATGCAGCCACGTCAGCCAGGAGCGGTTCCTGTCGACAAAGCTGTTGCCGTGCGCGCGAATGATGTCCGCCACCTCGAAAGGTGGCCGCTTCATTTTTTGTGCAGCTTCCGCGACCGCTTTACCTGGTCGGGACTGGAAAGCTCCATGTTGTCGAGCGGTGTGCCGGCTGCTTTGATGTGGCGCTCGGACAGGTGGAGATAGATGGAGGTGGGTTTGAGGTCGGTATGCCCGAGCAGGGCCTGAACGGTGGGAAGATCGGCCCCGCCTTCTACAAGGTGTGTGGCAAAGCTGTGGCGCAGCAGATGCGGCCGTACGGCTTTGGTGATGCCCGCTCGCTGTGCGGCTTCCCGGCATGCCTCCCACAGGACTTTGGGCATGATAGGTTTGTCAGCGCGGGAGCCGTTGATCGTCCCGGGGAACATGTAGGTCTTCGGCTTCATCCAGCGCCAGTATTCGCGGAGTGTCTCAAGCGTTTTCGGGCTCAGGGGCACGTCGCGGTCTTTGCCACCTTTGCCCTGCCGGATGTGGATGAGCATGCGGGTGCTGTCGATATCTTCGACTTTGAGACGGCACAGTTCGGCCCGGCGCATGCCCGTTGAATACATCGTGATCAGCATGGCGCGATGGAACAGGTTGCTGGCGGAGTCGATCAGCCGGATCGCTTCTTCTCGCGTCAGAATGATCGGCAATCGGCGCGGCGCCCTGGGATACGGCACCTCTTCGACCGGATACATTCTCTTCAACGTCTTGCAGAAGAAGAAACGTAGCGCGGCGGTATGAAGACCGACCGTGCGGGCGTTGGGGTGGCCCCCTGAGCTGAGACAAACAGTTAAGACACTGTTGGCCGTTCGATGGAAAGCCATCGACCGACAAGAAGACTTTAGCGCAAAATGATCAACGGTTGGTGAAGCGGAGGCGGACCCTGCTGGAGAGCAATTCGCCGAGGAATAGCCAGCCGGAAACTCATCGCAGACGATGAGG
>DATAWF010000099.1:0-5576 GCA_036267335.1 Acidobacteriaceae bacterium | reverse complement strand
CAATAGGGCTTTAGCCCCTGAGGGCTCCACTCCAATTTGCCAAATTGTTCAATGAACTTCAGACTCACCACACTAGAGCGTGTTTCATAGACGGCCCCGCTGCATGGGACACAGCACGAGGCCCGCTTTGGCGGCGGGTCTCGTGCGTGGTTACAATCATCGCCCGCTATTGATGAAACACGCTCTACCAAGAAAAGCCGCACTTCTCAGACCTTGGCGGTGCGTCGCAAACCTTGGTGCATCGCAATAGGAGAAATGCTCCAAGGCCAGGGCCGCTAGCAGAGCCCCACGCTACACTTGAAGAGAAGGCTGCGGTCGAAAGGGGCGGCATGCGATCGGGATTTGTTTCTATTCTGGGCCGTCCGAATGCCGGCAAGTCGACGCTGCTCAATGCGTTGACGGGCGAGAAAATTGCCATCGTTACGAATAAGCCGCAAACGACCCGCACCCGTATCCTTGGCATTGTCGAGGTCGCGGCGCGGAAGGGGAAAAACCCTGCGGCGCAGATCGTCTTTGTTGACACCCCCGGGATTCATCGTCCGGAGACGCGGCTTGACCGGCGCATGATGCAGGAGGTTTACGAGGCTCTCGAGCACCGGGACATCGTGATCCTGATGGTCGATGCGACGCGCGCGGCAAAGACGAAGGCGTCCGGCGAGCGTGACGAAGATGCCGCCGCTCTTTCCCTGCTCCGCAAAGTCGATTGCCCCGTCTTTCTGGTCATCAACAAGATCGACCTGGTCGCCAAGGAAAAGCTGCTGCCATTGATCGCGGAGCTTACTTCTCTCCATCCGTTCGCCGAAGTGATCCCCATCTCGGCGCGCAAAAAAGATGGTCTCGACCGGTTGCTGCGCAAACTTGCAGAGTATCTTCCGGAGGGGCAGCGCTACTTTCCCAAAGATCAGTTCACCGACCAGCCCGAGCGCTTTCTCGCCGCCGAGCTGATTCGCGAGCGCATCTTGCTCGAAACCGGCGAAGAGGTTCCTTACGCTTCTGCTGTTGTGGTCGAAGAGTTTGAAGACCGGTTCGAGCAAGAGCAGAGAAGCGATAGGCATGCAAGCGGGCTGACGCATATTGCCGCGGCCATCTATTGCGAGCGTGCAGGGCAGAAGGCGATCTTGATCGGCAAGGGGGGCGCGAAGCTGAAAAGCATCGGCGCCGCCGCCCGCAAAGAGATCGAGTCGCTTTTAGGCCGCCGGGTCTATCTCGACCTGCGCGTGATCGTTCGCGAAAAATGGCGCGATTCCGATCGCTTTATCGACACGCTTAGTTGGCAACGGCAGCTTGAAGAGATTGCCGCTCGCCATCCCGATTCTGGCGAGGAGAAACCCAACGCCGGCGAAGAGAGCGAAAAATAGCGATAGCCGTTGCGGTGGCGAATTCCGGTCCGAATTCCGGTTCGGGGAATCCAGGCCCCCTCAATCGCGCACGCCGATTCCGAGAGATTTCATCTTCCGGTAAAGATGGCTGCGCTCGAGGCCCAGAGCCTCCGCCGCGCGGCTCACGTTGCCGTGGCACTCATCGATTTTTCTCAAGATGTAGTCCCGCTCGTAAGCCTCGCGCGCCTGTTGCAGCGTGCTGAACTCCTCTTTGCCTCCCCTGCTGCCGCGATAAACCAGCATGGGAAGATGCTTGCGCTCAATACGGATCGTGTGCGGGTTCAGGATCATCACCCGCTCCATTACGTTCTTCAGTTCGCGCACATTGCCGGGCCAATGATATTGCTTGAGAGCCTGGATGGCTTCATCGCTGATCTCGATGCGCGGCCGGCCATATTGGCGGCCCAGGTCCTGCAGGAACTCCCGTACCAGCAAATGAAGATCTTCCTTGCGGTCCCGCAGCGGCGGCACGTAGAAGGGAATCACATTCAAACGGTAAAAAAAGTCTTCGCGGAAGTTGCCCTTGGCGATCTCTTCTTCGAGATCCTTGTTGGTTGCCGCGATCACTCTCACATCCACATGCAGCGCCTGGGTAGCTCCGACGGGGGTAAAGCGCTGTTCATCGAGCGCGCGCAGAACCTTGCCTTGCATCTTGAGGCTCATATCGCCGACTTCGTCGAAAAAGAGCGTGCCTCCGTCGGCGCGCTCAAAGGTGCCGCGCTTTTCCGTGGAGCCTCCGGAAACGGCGCCGTGCCGGTAGCCGAAGATCTCGCTCTCGATATAGTCCTCGGGGATCGCGGCGCAGTTCAGCTCAACGAAAACTCGTTCGCTGCGTAAGCTCTGGGCATGGATCGCGCGCGCGATCAGCTCCTTGCCCGAGCCGGATTCGCCATAGATCAGCACCCGGCCATTGGTCGGGGCCATCAGCTTGATCTGCTGGCGCAGGGCCTTGATCGAGACGCTTTCTCCGGTGATTGGGCCGGCCGCGGCGAGCTGGCGCTTGAATTCCTGGTTCTCATTCCGAAGCCGGCGGGCCTCGATCGCATTTTTCAAAAGGATCAGGGTGCGATCGATCGAGAGCGGCTTTTCGAGAAAATCGAAGGCCCCGAGCTTTGTGGCCCTGACGGCGGTCTCAATCGTGCCATGACCCGAGATGATGATGACCTCCGGCTTGCTCTCGGCGGCAAGAGAGCGGACATCCGAGAGCACCTCCAGCCCGTCGCGGTCCGGCAGCCAAATATCCAAAAGCACCACGTCGTACGGAGCATCGCGGAGCATCAGCATCGCTTCGTTCGCGGTCGCGAGGCCGGTGACTGTGTAGCCCTCTTCCTTGAGGATCTCGCCCAGCGATTCTCGTATCTCGGCCTCGTCGTCGACGATCAGGACGTGGCTCATGCGACGACTCCGTGGTCGGCGGCAACCAGTGGCCCGTCCCCTGAGGTCTTGGCTTCGGCCAACGGAAGTTCAATGATGAATCGCGCTCCCGCCGGACTGTTCTGCTCCGCGCGGATCGCGCCATGATGTTCTTGCACGATCTTGGCGGCAATCGCCAGGCCGAGGCCCGTTCCACGCTGTTTGGTCGAAAAGTAGGGCAAAAAAAGGCGCTCACGCATCTGGTCGTTGAGTCCATAGCCGGTATCGGCGACGACGATCTCAGCCATAAGATGTCCTTCGAGCACCGAAGTTTCAATCGTAAGCTCGCGCAACAGGCTGCTCTGCATCGCTTCTGCCGCGTTGTCGATCAAGTTCGCGAGCGCCCGCTTCATCGCCTCGGGATCCGCCATGACCGGCGGAAGATTACCGCCCAGCCGCTTGACGATGCGTATGCCTGTCAGCCGCCCGGCAAAGAGAGCGAGAGCGCTTTCCACAATGCCATTCAGATCGGAAAGCCGGGGCTGCGCCGCGGGAAACTGCGCCAGGGCGGCAAACTGATCCACGAGTGTCCGCAGGGTTTCGACCGAGCCTAAAATCACCTCGCTGCATTTGCGGATAATTCCCGAGGTTTCCGGAGTGGGCCGGTCGACGTGCTTGCGGATGCGCTCGGCGGAGAGGGCGATGGGCGTGAGCGGGTTTTTGATCTCGTGCGCGACCCGCTGCGCTACCTCTTTCCATGCCACTTGGCGCTGTGCGCGCAAGAACTCCGTGACGTCCTCAAGCACAAGAATGCAGCCCTGCCGGTGATTGCCGAGCTCCAGCCGTGCAACGGTGACTGTTACTGCAAGCACGCCCCGCGCGCCGGGCAGCTCGAACTCTGTCGCGGCGATGCCCATACGATCGGCGCGCCGGATCAACAAAATGAGCTCGTCGGAGATCTCTCGCGGAAAGATCGATTCGAGCTGCATGCCCGAGAGTCCGCCCGCGTTTTGCGGCCGAATCAAATGCTGGAAGGCGCGGTTGGCCTGCAGGATATGCAGGCTGGAATCGAGCGTAACGACGCCGCTCGGGATCGTCTCGAGCACGGTTTCAAGCTCGCTCCGCCGGCGTTCCAGGGCATGGTTCGCGGCTGAAAGCTGAGTGGTGGAGCTTTCGGCGAGGGTGCGGCTTTCTTCGAGATCGGCCGCCATGCGATTGAATGAGCTCACCAGCTCACCCATCTCTTCCGCGGCCTCCATCCGGACGCGGTGGCCGTAATGGCCCGCCGCGATCTCGTCCATCGCGTCCGCCAGAGCCTCGATGGGGCGGGTGACCTGCTTCGAGAGAAAGAGCGCCAGCCAACTGCTGGCAAAAAAAGTGAGCGTCGAGAGCAGGATCAGGAGCAGGAGGTAAGTGATCCGGATCGTGTTGCGGGCGCGGAAGAGGAGCCAGTAGTCGCGGACCCCGCTGCGGATGTGGTCGACCGTTGTGCTCAACCCCGCGGGCATGGGCAGTCCCACGACTACCACGCTTCCGTCTTGCGAGGTCGCGGCTCCCAGGACGTACTCATCCCTGCCGACCACCAGGATCGGCTGGTCGCTGCGTCGCGCAGCTCCGAGGACGAAGGAGCTCAGCGGGCCGTTTTCAAGCGTGTCGCTGTCATCGCTGTCCATCCATGGACGCAGCAGAATCTGTCTACTGGCCTGAGGAAATTGGTACTCGCTGACGATAGCTCCGTCGTGATAGACGGCGGCAAAGCCCCCCTCGAGCGTAATTCGATGGGTGCGAATCTCGTCGAGCAGGCTGGCGGAGTCGCGCTGGCGCAGGGCCTGGGCGACGGTTCCGGAGCTGGCTAAGGATTCGGCCTCTGCTCTCGCATTGGCGGCAGCGTACTGAGAAAGCTCCAGCGCCACCCGCGTCGAATCTTCCCGCAGCTCGGAGCCAGGCTCCGAAAACCAGCGCTCGATCGAGCGGTTCAGCAGCACGAAGCTGAACAGAAACATGAAAAACGATGGGACGAAGGAGAGCAGGAACGCTCCCACCAGCAGGCGGTTGCGAATTTTGGAGCCCAGGACCCGGTTGCGTTGGCCGGCAACGAGCTTAACCAGATTGCGGAAGAGCAGGACCAGGACGGTCAGAAGAAGAAGAAAGACCAGAACGGAAAGCGCCGTGAAGAGGACGATTGGACCGGCGCCATAGGGATTGAGCCAGGGCAGCGGATTGAAGGCATTCAGAGCCAACAGAGCGAGCAATAGCAACAGCACGCCGCTGCCGAGCAGCGTAATGGTCCGTTTGGGATGATCCGGCTTGGCCACAATAAGGACTCCGGTTGGCCAAATTATAGGTGCTGGCAGGCCAAGCGAACGCATTTTCGCTTTTACTGTGAGTTGGTGAGATCGGCTAACCTGAATCTCTCACACTCTCGGTCAACGCTGTCATCTCGACCGAAGCATGAGGGGTTATCCTCATGCGCAGCGGAGAGATCTGCTGTTTGTTTCCCCGGCCGTCATCCTGTCCTATATCGCCAGGCCTCGCGGGTGGCCCATTCAAGCCCGGGTTTTGGCTTGGTTGGTTTACTGTGAGTTGGTGAGATCGGCTAACCTGAATCTCTCACACTCTCAGTCAACCCTGTCATCTCGACCGAAGCATGAGGGATTATCCTCATGCGCAGCGGAGAGATCTGCTGTTTGTTTCCCCGGCCGTCATCCTGTCCTATGTCGCCAGGCCTCGCGGGTGGCCCATTCAAGCCCGGGTTTTGGCTTGGTTGGTTTACTGTGAGTTGGTGAGATCGGCTAACCTGAATCTCTCACACTCTCAGTCAACCCTGTCATCTCGACCGAAGCA
>DATAWF010000098.1:0-1675 GCA_036267335.1 Acidobacteriaceae bacterium | reverse complement strand
TTATTACATCGGTGAATTTGGTACGGCCAAGGTGAAGAAATGACTCCGCCGATCGTTCGAGGTGTTCCAGCTTCGCAAAGTAATGCGGTGCTTCTCCTGCCACCGCATCGGCCTGGGTTCCCAATATCTGTACGAAGAGATAAAGGCCGCCTGCAATGAGGAGGATTGAGCCGGCCCAGGCAAGCGCTCGCGGCAGATGTATCCGCTCCAGCACTTCCGTCAGCGCATTCAGGATTGCCCAGATCAGGACGGCGAAGGCAAGAGGCGCGAGGAGCGGCCGCCCCACCACCAGAATCGCGAGGATGGCGAGCACGCTCAAGAGCCAGCTCGCGATGTACCGGCCGTCGACGGTCACGGCCCTGCTCCAGGAACCGATGTCATAGTTGCTCCCCGAAATTACAGGCCTTCGAAGTCGATTGCGGCGTTCAGGTCAAGCCGCCGGTCGGCTGGCGGGAGAGGATATTTCAGTCCGTTGGCGCAGTTGAACAGTACGACGCGGTCGCTTGCCGAAATGCGGCCCTCCCGGAGCGATTTGCGCCACGCGGCATGGGTGGCGGCACCCTCGGGGCAAAGCAACAGGCCATCCTCATGCGCAACGTCGTAAAGGCTTGTTTCGATCTCTGCGTCGTCAACCGCCACGGCATATCCGCCGCTCTCGCGTACGGCTGCGAGAATGAGAAAATCGCCGATCGCAGACGGCACCCGAATGCCGGAGGCGATGGTATGGGCATTTTCCCATCGCGTCGCCTGTGTGTCGCCGTTCTCAAAGGCTCGCACGATGGGCGCGCAGCCCGACGCCTGGACCGCCACCATGCGCGGCCGTTTCGCGCCGATGAACCCGATCGCTTCGAGCTCGGCGAAAGCCTTCCACATTCCAATCAGTCCGGTACCTCCGCCAGTCGGATAAAAAATAACGTCGGGCACGTCCCAACCAAGCTGCTCTGCGAGCTCGAGCCCCATCGTCTTCTTGCCCTCGATCCGATAGGGCTCCTTCAGCGTCGACATATCGAACCAGCCGAGCTTCTCCCGGCCTGCAGCAACCAACTTTCCGCATTGGTCGATCAAACCGTTGACCCGCCAGACTTTCGCGCCCTGCGCCGCGATCTCGCGAACGTTGATCTCGGGCGTGTCCTCCGGACAGAAGACGGTCGTCCGCATGCCGGCACGGCTGCCATAAGCTGCCAAGGCCGCGCCCGCATTGCCGTTCGTCGGCATGGCAATGCGGGTGATGCCGAATTCTTTCGCCATGGACACAGCGAGCACGATGCCGCGCGCTTTGAACGAGCCGGTCGGCAAGCGGCCCTCATCCTTGACAAGCAGTTCACCACCGCCGCTGCCGCGGATACGGAGGAGAGGGGTCATGGTCTCGCCGAGGCTGACGATGTTTTTCGCGTGGCGCACGGGCAGGAGCTCGCGATAGCGCCATAAATCCGGCGGACGCCGCACGAGCATCTCTCTACTCAGCGCCGCCTTCACGGCATCGAGTGCATACCGTACCAGCAGCGGTTTCCCGGCGCGCGACAGTCCGTGGATTTCTCCGGCCCCGTAGCGTTCGCCTGTGGCAGAACACTCGAGATGCGTGACGAAGCTCGGCCGGTCTTCGTCCAAATTTTCAAAATTCATCGGGCTTCATTCCCTCGACTTGGGGCTGGGGGATGCAGAGCACCGCCCGGGC
>DATAWF010000097.1:0-14997 GCA_036267335.1 Acidobacteriaceae bacterium | reverse complement strand
GCTGGATCGGACTCGACTGGGATGAGGGTCCGTTCTTTCAATCGCGGCGGCTGGAACTCTATCAGTCGATCGCCGGCAATCTGCTCCAGAGCGGCCGCGCCTACCGCTGCTTTTGCACCAAAGGGCAACTGGAAGAGAGGCGAAGAGGGGCCGAGGCGGCGGGACGTCCGCCGATGTATGACCGGGCTTGCCGCGCGATCGATCCGGATTTGGCGGTGAAACGCCAGCAAGAGGGAGAAGCGTGCGCCATTCGCTTTGCCGTGCCCTCCGAGGGCAGCACGGTCTTTGACGATGCGGTCTTTGGCGCCATGGAATTCTCGAATGCCGAGCTGGAGGATTTCGTCCTGCTCCGCTCCGACGGAATTCCTACTTACCACCTGAGCGTGGTGGCCGACGATCTGGAGATGCGCCTGACGCACATCATCCGCGGCGCCGATCACCTCTCGAATACCCCCAAGCAGGTGCTGCTCTATCGCGCGCTCGACAAGCCTCTGCCAATCTTCGCCCATGTGCCGTTGATCCTCGGCCCGGACAAAAGCCGTCTCTCCAAGCGCCACGGGACCACCAGCGTCATGGCCTACCGGGACCAGGGAATCGTCCCGGAAGCCTTTCGCAACTTTCTTGCACTGCTGGGCTGGACGCCGGGCCACTCCGCAAAGCAGGCGGGGGAAAAGGATCGCGAAATCTTTGGTTCGAGCGAGCTCGTCGAGCTCTTTTCGCTCGATGGCATCAGCCACTCGAATGCGGTCTTCGATGTCGACAAGCTGGCATGGTTCAACGTGGAGTGGATCCGCCGCTATTCTCCTGAAAAGCTTCTGCCCTTGATCGAAGAAGAGTGGGACAAAGCTGAATTTCGACCGGACCGCTCCGCGGCGGAGATTTTTGCCGCCATTCGGTTGTTGCAGCCGCGGGCACGCAATCTCAAGGACTTTGCCGGCGCCTTTCGCGCTTACTTTGCCGATCGATATGAATACGATCCGGAAGCGGTCGCGAAATTCCTCAAGGACGCGGCCACACGAGAGCTTCTGGTTGAGCTCGGCGGGCGGTACGGCAGCGCCACCGATTTCAGCGAAGCCGCGGCGGAGACTTTGCTGCGCACCTTCGCCGAAGAAAAGGCCGTCAAAGCGGGGATTCTGATCAACGGCGCGAGAGTCGCGCTTACCGGCCAGGCGGTGGCCCCGAGCCTGTTTGCTGTGATGGCCTTGCTGGGGCGGGAACGGGTCGTCGCCAGGCTGAGCAGCGCGAAAACGATCGCCGGATAATATCCCCGTCGCCGCCGCTACTTGGCGATGATTCGCACCATCACCGGCAAAGACTCCGGCGGCCGGCATGAGTTGATGTCGCAGGCCTGGTAATGCAGCGCCCCTTGAAGCTCATGCTCTCCCGCAGCCGCAGACAGATGCACACGCAGGGTGAAGCTGCCGGTATACACGCTGAGCTTGTCACCCGGGGCAAAGGCCGGAGAGTAGTCCATTCCAGGCGGAAAATCCACGCTCGCAATGCGGAGCCCACCCCCTTCGATCACCGCCAGGCGGGTCGCGATTAAATCCTTGTCCCGGGGAGCGTGGGAGTTGATGTGCAGGCCCTGCGCAACGTGAAACTCGAGATCGACCTCCGCCGCGCGTCCCGCCGGGACATTGACCTCCGCGGGGGAAACAAACTCGACCGCCATGTTCGTTTTGCTTTGCTGGGTGTCCGCGCCGCGAGGCAGCGGCAACGGCCGGTCGGTGAGCAAGCCGGGATTCTGCTGCGCAGTGGCCCCTGCCGGAGCGAGGACCGGCCATCCCGCGGCCGCGGCTACAGCGGAAAGACCCGCCATGCGTGCGGTGCGGCCGAAGCGCATCTCACTTCGCCTTTTTGCCGCCGGCGGCAAGAGCTTTCTTGATGTCGGCTTCGATCTGGTCCTTCGCAACCAATCCCGCGCTTTCCGACACCACTTTGCCATCGCGGCCGACAAAATACGACGTGGGCAGAAACTCCACGTCTCCATATTTGCGCGAGACAGCATCGGTCCCCACCAGCAGCGGATAGTTGATCCCCTGCTGCTGGCCGAACTTTGCAATCTGCGCGCGGGTCACGCTGGAGTCGTCCTCCGAGACGCCAAGGATCTCAAACCCCTCATGCGCATATTGATTGTGCAAAGCAATCAGCCAGGGCATCTCGATTTTGCAAGGAGTACACCAGGTTGCCCAAAAATTGATCAGGACTGCCTTGCCGCGATAGTCGGCGAGCGAAACTTTTTTACCTTCGACGTTCTGCAGGGTAAACTCCGGGGCGAGACGGCCTTGCAGGTGGGGCAGACCTTCATCGCCGGCGACGTCTTGCTGTACCGATTGATTGCCTCCGCTCCCTGGCACATACCCCATGGATGCGGGAACGACAGCGGCAATCCGCTTCCGCCGTTTGTAATTGGCGTATCCGGACCAGAGCATGAGCGCCAGGGCGGCGAGCACGACAGCGACAACCCACTGATTGCGTTTCAAAGGCAGTTGACCTTCCTCAAGTCCGGTACTCCCATTTTACAAGGAACGAGCGTGCGAGACTTTCACCCCACTTACAACGTGGGGTTGTGCGTCCACGATTGATCCCTGGACGGATTGACCACTGGAAAAGGAAATGCTCTAGACTCAACTGTCATGGACGCGCCGGCTCCGGCACAACTGGTTCGCATTGAGGCTCGCGCGCTGCTTGCGCTTGCCGCGAGGCTTGAAGGCGCGATGGCGGCGGAATTCGAGCGTGCCGTCGATCTGGTGGCCCGCTGCGGAGAAACCCGTGGCCGGGTGGTGATCACGGGCATGGGCAAAAGCGGTATCATCGCCCAGAAGATCGCCGCTACCCTCAATTCGACCGGAACGCCCGCGCTTTTTCTCCATCCGGCCGAAGCCTTGCATGGCGATCTAGGCATGCTCGCCGCGGGCGACGTGGTGATCGCCCTCTCTTCCAGCGGCGAAACGGAAGAGATTTTGCGGCTGCTCCCAACCCTCAAACGCATCGGAGATGCCCTGATCAGCTTCTCGTGTGCGATGGACTCTACGCTCGCACGATCGAGCGACGTGGCCCTCGATACCAGCGTCGAGCGGGAAGCCTGCGCCATGGGTCTCGCGCCCACCGCCTCCACAACCGCCATGCTGGCTCTTGGCGATGCACTGGCCATCGCGGTCTCGCTGCGGAAAGGCTTTCGCCCTGAGGATTTTGCCGACCTGCATCCCGGAGGCAAGCTGGGCAAGAAGTTGGCCCGGGTCTGTGAGCTGATGCATTCCGGCGATGCGATCCCTCAAGTGGGGCGCGCGACGACCATGCCGGCGGTGATCTACGAGATGAGCCGTAAGGGTCTGGGCATCACGACGGTAGAAGACAGCGGGATCCTTGCCGGCATTATCAGCGACGGAGACCTCCGCCGCTTGCTTGAACGCGACGGGCCCCAGGCTCTTACCCTCACGGCGGAAGAAGCAATGAACTCCTCTCCCAAGACCATCCATGGGGACGAACTTGCCGCGCGGGCGCTCAAGGCGATGGAGGAGAACAAGATCACCGCACTGGTGGTCGTCGATGATGCCCTGCGGATCGAGGGCATTCTCCATCTGCACGATCTTTGGGGGCTGGAGCTGATCTGACGAAGTTGTCAGTGATCCGTTGTCAGCACGTGCGCGCCAGCTTGCCGTTCTGAACAGCAGATCCCCTCCGGGAATGACAGAAAGAAAAGCAAAGCCAGCGAGTTGGCGATCCGCCGCCTGCCCTTTTGACCGTTTAGAATCAAACAAGAGAAAGAATTCCGAATGCATCGTTGGTCGAAGCTATTTATTCCTACTTTGCGCGAGGCCCCGGCCGACGCTGAAGTTGCCAGTCACAAGCTCCTGCTCCGGGCCGGATGGATCCGGCAATTGAGCGCTGGAGTCTACTCCTACCTTTTCCTCGGGCAGCGCAGCCTGAACAAAATCCTGGCGATCACCCGGGAAGAGATGGACCGCATCGGGCAGGAGTTTCTTCTGCCGGCGCTGCATCCGCGCGAGCTATGGGAGGAGAGCGGGCGCTGGACGGTCATGGGCCAGAACATGTTTCGGCTCCAAGACAGGAAAGGCGCATGGCTTTCGCTGGGCATGACCCATGAGGAGGTCATGACCGATATCGCGCGCCGGGAGCTTCGCAGCTACAAGCAATTGCCGCAGATCTGGTATCAGATTCAGACCAAGTTCCGCGACGAGCCGCGGCCCAAAGCCGGGCTGCTGCGGGTGCGGCAGTTCCTCATGAAAGACAGCTACTCCTTCGACCTGGACGAAGCCGGCCTGGACGAAAGCTATCGCAAGCATGATCGGGCCTACCGGGCCATCTTTGAGCGCTGCGGCCTGAAATTCGTGGTGGTCGACGCCGATTCGGGAGCGATGGGGGGCTCGCAATCGCAGGAGTTCATGGTTTACAGCGATGCGGGCGAGGACATCATCGCCAGTTGCGCTTCCTGCGGCTATGCGGCCAATCTCGAGAAGGCGACCTCGCGCCTTGCGCCAGTCGAGGATCTCGCCCCGACCGGAGAGGGCAAACCCGAGCTGGTCCACACCCCGGGCAAAGGCGCCATCGCCGATGTGGCCGAGTTTTTGGGCATTTCCGCGGCGCACGATATCAAAGCGGTTGCCTACATGGCGACAGTCCGCAAAGCAAAAGCAAAAGACGCGGCGCCGAACCAACCGGCTGCCAACCTCGAACCGGTTGCGGTCTTTCTGCGTGGAGACCATACCGTCAACGAGACCAAGCTTCTCAATCTGCTGGGGGCAAGCGAACTACGGCCGATGCACTCCGAGGAGCTCGCGCAATATTTCAAGGCTCCAGCGGGCTTCCTTGGCCCGGTGGGGTTAGAGCCATCGAAAACCGCTGTATCAGGCGGGCTTACTGTTGTGATCGACCGCGAGATCGAGGGCCGCAAAAACATGATTTGCGGGGCAAACCAGCTTGACTACCATTACCGCAACGTATCCCCGGGAAAAGATTTCCTGGGAACATTGACGGCCGACGTCCGTAACATAGTTGAAGGCGAAGGGTGCCCCACTTGCGGGAGTCCGCTCAAGGTCGCTAAGGCGATTGAGATTGGCCATATCTTCAAGTTGGGATACAAATACTCAGCCAGCATGGGGGCCCGGGTGCTCGATCCTAACGGGAAGGAAGTGATGCCGATCATGGGCTGCTACGGCATCGGCATGGAGCGCATCCTAACCTCGGCGATCGAGCAAAACTACGACAGCAACGGCTTCTGGATGCCGCGCGCCATCGCGCCTTTCGACGTGGTCGTAACGGTCACGAATATGGCTGACTCTTCTCTGGCCGCGGTAGCCGAGCAGGTAGCGCAGCAACTCGATGAGGCGGGATTCGACGTGCTTCTCGATGACCGGAACGAGCGTGCCGGGGTCAAATTCAAGGACGCCGATCTGGTGGGCATTCCCTATCGCGTGAACGTGGGAAAGAAGGCTGCGGAAGGGCTGGTGGAGGTGGTCACCCGGTCCACGCTGGCCTCCAAGGACGTGGAGATTTCCCGCGCCGTCCGTCTGCTCGAGGAAGCATCGCAGCCGGCCTAACAGGCAAACCGGCCGAGCCGGCAGTTTTGGAGTTTTCATTTGGCAGTCAAAATTAAGCTTCCACGCTGGCTCGACCGCGACGGTCACGGGATACGCAACAGCATTCTGTTTGTGGTTTTGACTGTCCTGTTTGTGGCCTTCGCCGTCTTCGGCTCTATCTTCGGCTACTACTACGTCACTTACGAACACGTGGTCGATCTCCGGCTGCAGAAGCCGCTCTTTGAGAACACGGCGAAGGTCTATGCCGCTCCCAAGGAAGTGCGCGTCGGCCAAAAGCTGACTGCGGAGGGCATTGCCGAGGAGCTGCACGAGGCCGGATACAGCGAAGGCGGGAACGCCGCCATCGGAACGTACACCGTCGACGGCACGAACAGCATCGCGATCCATCCCGGCCCGCAGTCGTATCACTCCCAGCAGGGCGCGGTCATCAGCTTCAACAAAGGGCTGGTCCGGCAGATCAGCGGAGATGACGGCGAGCCGCTCGGCGCGTATGAACTCGAACCGGAGCTGATCACCGGGCTCTTCGGCGCCGACCGCACCAAGCGCAAGGTGCTGACCTACGACGAGCTTGGACCCAACATGGTGAACGCGGTGGTCTCGATCGAAGACCGCCGCTTTTTCGAGCATGGCGGCGTCGACTACATCCGTCTTCTGGGCGCGCTACGCGACGATCTCCTCTCCGGAAGGAAGGCGGAGGGTGGCTCGACCCTCACGATGCAACTCGCTAAGAACTTTTTCCTCACACCGGAAAAGCGGTTCAAACGCAAGATGATCGAGATTGCGATTACCTTCCAGCTCGAACATCGCTTTACGAAACAGCAGATCTTCGCGATGTACGCCAACGAGATCTCGCTGGGGCAGGTGGGAAGCTTTGCCATTCACGGCTTCGGACAGGCGGCGCAGACCTACTTCGGCAAGGATGTGAACCAGCTCGACGTGGCTCAATGCGCGCTTTTGGCTGGGCTGGTCCAGGATCCCAGCCTTCTGAATCCCTACCGCCACAAGGATCGGGCTCTGCACCGCCGCAACCAGGTGCTCGACGCGATGGTCGAAAACCACAAGCTCAGCCGCGCGGAGGCAGAACAGGCGAAGGCTGAGCCGGTCCATCTGACCCCCGCCAACGTCGATGCGGGTGAGGCGCCCTACTTCGTCGATCTAGTGCGTGAGCGGCTGGTGCAGCAGTTCGGCAATACCGACTTCAACGCCGACGGATATCGCATCTACACCTCGCTTGATCCCGAGCTGCAGAATGCGGCAACTCAGGCCGTCGATGAAGGCATGAGGATGGTGGATGAGCAGGTTGAAAAGCTGCACGCCCGCCGGGTCAAGGCCGGGGACAAGAGTCCCATCGTCTACCCTCAGGTGGCGCTCATTGCGCTCAATCCCCACACCGGCCAAGTGCTGGCCCTGGTGGGCGGCCGCAACTACGGAGCCAGCCAACTGGATCACGCGATCGCCAGCAGGCCCATGGGATCGTCGTTCAAGCCGTTTGTTTTTGCGGCGGCATTCAACAGCAGCCTCGCGGGCACGGTCTTGAGCCGTCCGGCGTCTGACGTTCCGGCCAATGCGCCCAAGGATGTGGCTAGCGCCGATCCAGTTGCGCCGCCGCCCCCCGATCCCAGCCAACCGGCGAGCGTCTTCAACGCGGTGATGCAGCTCGACAACGAGCCCACAACCTTTGAAGGCGGCTACTCACCCCACAACTTCGAGACCAACCGGTACAACGGGATGGTGACGGCACGATTGGCTCTGCAGCTGTCTCTCAACAATGCCTCGATCGAGCTGGCGCAGATGGTGGGCTACGACAACGTGGCGAAGCTAGGCCGCGATGCAGGTATCAAGTCGGCGCGCGCCACGCCATCGGTCGCCCTCGGCACGTACGGCGCCACGCCGCTCGATGCCGCAGGCGCTTATACGGTTTTCGCCAATGGCGGAGTCAAGATCGACCCTTGGATGGTGGCCTCGATCCGCAATGCCAATGGCGACGTCCTCACCGACTATGCACCGAACTCGAAATCCATTCTCGATCCACGCGTGGCGTATCTCACACTCTCGCTGATGGAAAGCGTGGTGAATGGCGGGACTGCGAGCAAGGTGCGCGCTCTCGGCTTCTCCGCCCCAGCGGCAGGAAAGACAGGAACGGAAAACGATTCATGGTTTGACGGCTTTACCAGCAACCTGCTCTGCATCGTCTGGGTCGGCAACGACGATTACACGGATCTGAAGATTCAGGGCGCCGATGGCGCGGTGCCGATCTGGGCGAACTTCATGAAGCGTGCGGTCCAGCTTCCGCAATATTCCGACACCGAGGAATTTCCGGTGCCCTCCGGCGTCAGTCTGGTGAAGGTCGACAAAGTCACCGGCCTTCTCGCCGATGCTGCCTGTCCCGATGACTACACCATCGCTTTTCTCGACGGGACGGCTCCGACCGATACATGCGACCGCCCTAACTTCGACCAGCGCAATGTCTTCCAGAAGCTCTTAGGAATCGGCAAGCAGCCGGCCTTGCCCCCAGCACCGCCTCCTCAACTCGCGGGTCAGCCGAATGCCCCCGCGGCCAACCCCACATCGCAGCCGAACCCCTCGCAACAGGAAGACGACAAGAAGAAAAAGGGATTCTTCGGCAAGATCTTCGGGGCCATCAAAGGCGACGACAACAAACAGAACGGCCAGTCTCCGCAGAATTAGAACCTTGGCAGGAAGACCGGCTGCCGGCGTGAGCATTTGTCCGGATTTGTGGCCCGAAAAAAATCCGTTAGGTTTGTGTTATTGGCAGCTAAGTAACAAGCTGCGTTTTCCCCGCCAAAAGCGAGAAAGTGCATTTTGGGAATGTTGGCAAAAATTGCCAATTTTTGCCAATGGACTATTTCGCGGGTCCGCGGGCCAGCCGAGTTCAGGGCTTTACGCCAACGAAGAAGGACAGCGGGCTGGGGGACCGTTTCCGCTTGAGATGTTTCTCCAGAATGAGGAATCAAACGCGGAGCGCTCAAAACAAATGCGGCCTTTCGTGGAGAAAGACCGCATTTGACTTGCTCAATCCCGAGAGGGGTTTGCGCGTTACTTCTTGCCGATCTGCTGCAGCACAGCCTTCGCATCATTCGCAAATTGGCCGGTGGGATCGAGATCCAGATACTTCTGATAGGCTTCGGCGCAGCCCGGAGGCGCGGTGATCTTCTGCGTCTTCGGATCGACTGTCGCTTTGGTGATAAGCGCCTGCCCTTTCAGATAGTACGGGATCGGCTTGGTGGGATCGGCGGCGATCGCCTTGTCCGCTGCGGCAACCGTCGCATCGGCCTGGCCCAAGCGGTTCATAATGACCGCCTCGTTGAAGTAGAATCTCGCGGCGTCCGCAGGCAGAAGCTTCGCCGCATTGTCATATGCAGCCTGCGCGTCGGGAATCTTGTTGGTGCTTCCATAGGCTTCGCCCAAGCCGCTGTTTGCTTCGGCCTCGAGCGAAGGAACGGGCTTCTTGGAAGCGGTGTCAACATCCAGAGCTTTTTTGAAGGACGTGATCGCGTCGTCGTACTTCTTCTGCCCGTTCTGCGCATCTCCCAAGGTCAGCCACAAAGCCGCCGCATCCGGCTTCAGTTGCGTGGCCTGCTGCATGAGGTTGGCCGCGTCGTCAAATTTTTTCTGCTGAATGTCGGCATTGGCATCTTTGAGCATGCCGTTCAGCTGGGCAATGTTCTGGTTCGCTTTGCTGATCTGCGCGTTCTGCTGGACCGCTGCTTCGATCTGCTTGCGGGTCTCAGGCGGAAGCGAATTCAGATATGCAGGACTGCTGAGATCGAAATCCTGGGTCGTATCGCCGCCAGCCGTGATCTTGACGTTGGGAAACCGATCGACAATTTTGCCGTTCTGCCCAAGCCCGACAAAGTACGTTCCGGGAGCGATTCCGCTGCCGGTGTAGTCGCCGTTGGCGTCCGTGGTAAAGGTGTATTGCACGTTTTTGCCATCATTGCTCAGTTGAATCTGGGCGTTGGGAATCGGTACTTTGCCCGGATCCTGAGTGTGGCCGTGAATCTTGCCCGTATCTTGCGCCCGCGCCAGTGCGGGAGAAAGTGCGACGGCCAGCGACAACAGCGCAAGCCAGAGTTTGCTTTTGACGCGCATTCTATTTCTCCTCAGAAAACCTCTACTCTGCAACAGCATAGGGAATCGGATCCCGGCTGCCGGCCTCTTCAAAGGCACGGCGGCGCAACACGCAGCTCTCGCAAAGGCCGCAAGCGACCGCGTCGCTCGAATAGCACGACCACGTTAAATGGAATGGCGCGCCGAGTTCAAGGCCGAGCCGAACGATCTCACTCTTCCGCAAGCGGATAAGGGGCGTTTCGACCCGGATTTGACCTTCGCGAGTGCCGGTGCGGATAAGTTCTTGAAACGCCTGGTAGTAGGCGGGGCGGCAGTCGGGGTAACCGGAGCTATCCTGCTCTACCGCGCCAATCATGATCCGCTCCGCCCCAAGCACCTCGGCCCAACTCACGGCTGCGGAAAGAAAATGCGCGTTGCGAAACGGCACGTATGTGACTGGAATCGAAGAGCCTGCCCGGGCGCTGGCCGGCTCCGCGAGATCTTCGGCCCGGGGAACGGCAATCGAAAAATCGGTAAGGGCGGAGCCGCCGATGCGGCGGAAAATGTCGATCGAGAGAGCGAGAAAGCCATCGAATCCAACCGCCGAGGCCACCGCGCGCGCGGCCTCCAGCTCACGCTGCTCCGTTCGCTGCCCGTAACTGAAGTGGAGGGCATAGGCCTCACAGTCCCGGGCGGCCAGCGCGGCGCAAACGGCCGAGTCCATCCCGCCGGAAAGGCAGACCACGGCACGGGGGCGGGGAGATGGGTTCATGACTCCACCATGCTAGAGCATTTCTCCTATTGCTATGCACCACCGAGGTCTGAGAGGTGCGGCTTTTTTGGTGAAAAGCCGCGTAGGATGTCGCAGCTTCGGGGTACACCTATAGGAGAAATACTCTATCCCGAGGGGCAGGGCTATCGCGAAGGGGAAGTCCAAGCGCAAACTCCAGCCGCCATCGCTCAAACTCTTCGAGCGCCCGCTCGCATTGCATGCGATGGCGTTCCCGTTTGTCGCGCACCCGCTTGCGGAGTTCTTCCTCAAGCGGCAACAGCAAGTCGAAGGTGATGTTGGCGGGCTGAAAGTCTTGCGGATCGGCATGGGTGATGTAGTGGACCAGAGAGCCGAGCGCGCAGCCGCGCGGAACGGGGAGAGGCTCGCGGCCATGCGCGGCCTCGGCCGCATACAGCCCCGCCAGCATGCCGCTGGCGATCGATTCGGTATAACCCTCGACCCCTGAAAGCTGGCCGGCGATCAAAATTCCGGGATGAGCGCGCAGCGCGAGGGTTTCCGTGAGAACCCGCGGCGAATTGATATAGGTGTTGCGATGAATCTGGCCATAGCGCAAGAAGCTGGCGTTTTCGAGGCCGGGAATCAGCCGCAGGATCCGGGCCTGCTCGCCGTATTTCAAATGGTTTTGCAGACCAACGAGGTTGTAGGAATTCGCGCGCAAATTCTCCGAACGAAGCTGCACCACGGCCCAGGGTATTTTGCCGCTACGGGGATCGCGTAGGCCCACAGGTTTCATAGGTCCGAAGCGGAGGGTATCGCGGCCCCTTCGCGCGAGCTCTTCGATCGGCAAGCAGCTCTCGAAGTATTCCAACTTCTCCCAATCCTTGCTGGCGGCGCTCTCGGCAGAGACGAGCGCGTCGTAAAACCGGTCGTACTCCTCCCGCGACATCGGACAGTTGATGTAATCCGCAGTCCCTTTGTCATAGCGGGCGGCAAAGTACACCCGGTCCATGTCGATGGAGTCGGCCTCGACGATCGGGCTGATGGAGTCGTAAAAGGCCAGATGGCCGCTTCCGGTCAAGCGGGCAATTTCGGAGCAAAGAGCGGGAGAGGTGAGCGGGCCGGTCGCAACGATGGTCCGCTCCTCCCCTTCAAGCCCGGTCAGCTCCCGGCGATGGACGATGATACGGCTCTCGCGCGCGATGGCCTCTTCGACCAAACGGGAGAACTCGACCCGGTCGACGGCAAGAGCATGCCCGGCCGGCACGGCGCTTGCGTCCGCGCATGCCAGGAGCGGAGATCCGGCCCGCCGCATCTCCTGTTTCAAAAGCCACGGCGCGGTATTCTCGCTCTCCGATTTGAGCGAATTGGAGCAGACCAGTTCAGCGAAGCTGGCGGTCTGGTGGGCCGGAGTCGAAATCAGCTTTCCATCGACAACGGCCCGCATCTCGAAAAGGTCGACCTGGCAGCCACGGCGGGCGGCGACGAGCGCGGCCTCCGGACCGGCCAGGCCGCCGCCGATCACGCGAATGCGAGGCGGATTGTCAGCGAGCGCGGGAGCCATCAGCGGAGCGGCTCCAAGAAGGCGTTCTTGCGGAAGACGTTCTTGCGAAAAGCGGTAATTCCCACGCTTTCAGCATTTCATCCTTCCCGCGGCGTGGCAAACCAAGCCAGGCCGAGGGCTTTACAGGCTGCGGAAAAACTCGGTACGGGTGGCGCAATTGACGAAAAGCATGCCTCAGGGGCTGAAGCCCGCATTGATTTTGCGGCTTTACGGCGCGACTAAAGTCGCGCCCTGATACAAAACTCACTACTCCTGAGTTTTTCCGCAGCCTGTGAAGCCCGCATTGATTTTGCAGTCTTTGCAGCGCGATTAAAGCGGATACCGCAAGGGAGAAAGAATCCGCTGGGGTCGCGGTGACCGCAAAGCGGATACCGCAAGGGAGAAAGAATCCGCTGGGGTCGCGGTGACCGAAAAGTCGCGCCCTGATACAGAACTCACTCCTCCTGGAGTTTTCTCGTAGCCTGTGAAGCCCCCATCGTCCGTTCCGAAAGAGCCGTGGACCGCGACGAGTGGGATTGGAAACGGCCTGCGGCGGCCCGGCTACTGCTTGTCAAAAACCACTTTGCTTTCGAAATCGCCTTGGGAGAAGGAAAATTGCTGGTCCTTGGACAGTTGCTTGCCATCGGGTGAAAGGCTGTAAGTCGCCTTCAAGGAACCGGTATCGTCCTGAAAGCTCGTTTTCTGAGTGACGACCAGTGAGGAGCCCTGCCATTGCGCGGAAGTGCTCAAAATCTTCAGAGGGCTGTCTGGCGGAAGAGCGTCCGAGGGAAATGGAGTGTCCGTGCCATCCGCCTTTACGTTGAAGGCGTAATGCCGATTGCCGTAGTCGTTCTCGCTCGAGATTTCAAATTTGAAGTCATTGCCATTTTGCGTAATCACTTCGGATTCCGCGGTGGGAGGGGGCATTTGTCCGAAATCGCTCTTTGCAATATCGACCTTCCACGTTCCCGAAAGATCAGGACTGGCCGCAGCCGGCGCCTGGGCCCGGCCGATGGAAACGGCAAAAGCTGCGAATACCATTACCGCCAAGATTTTTCGCATGAACATGTTCTCCTCGAAGCCCTTTTCGACATCGCTGGCTACTATATCCGAATCCCGCGAGGCCGAGCGGGAAATTCCGGGGGTCGGCAGCCGGGCGCAGAGATTCTCTCTCGCTTGTCGACGCATTTCTTTCCTCTGGATTGCTTTGGGCGGCGCCGCGACGAGATGCGTGAAGTCTTCGACACTACCGGCGATTGGGCGGCGATTGGGCGGCGATTGGGGTAAGTTCCTCTAATTGTTCGCTCGCGCCGCTGCCGAAGCGTAGGAGACTCCACGCCGAATATCAGACAGGTATGTAGAGCGCTCGTCAGGCAAATCCCGGCAGGACCGGGTATATAGCAGAACCTATCAAACGCGGCCGGTCAAGGAACGTCCGTTCGTGGCGTGCCCGAGCGGTCTTCGGAAGCCCATACGGCCTGCTGGCGAAACGAATGGAGCATGCCGCCTGGGCTCATGCCGCCTCCTCCCCCCGACGCGGCCGATTGTTGCGCCGCCATTGCCTGCTTCAGGCGGCCGGCGTCCTGGCCGGCCAGAGAGTCGCCGAGAGCAGTGGCACGGGCATAGGCCTGCAAGGCGGCCTGATCGTTGCCGCCCCATTCCAACATCACGCCCAGATTCGTCCAACAGGGCGCGAGACCTGGCTGGAGCTGGACGCAATGCTGGAACGCCGGCACGGCCTTTGGAGCGTTTTCCAAACGGAGATAGCCGTTTCCCAGCACATACCATACCTGGGCATTCTTGAGCCGGGCAGCAAGAGGCTGTTCCTGATCGAGCGTGCCCATGGCATCTTTCCAGTCCGCCTCGTCACTATAAGCGGCTGCGAGATTATTCCAGAAGGCGTATTGATTGGGATTCAACTGAATAGCTCGCCGGATCGCGGTGATCGCATCCGGATACTGTTTGAGGTCCAGGCAGGCTACGCCAAGCGCCTCCCAGCCGTCGGGCTGATTTGGATTCAATTGCAGAGATCGGCGGATCGCCATCGCTGCCTGAGCAGGCTGGTGGAGATGAAGTCCGTAGTCCATACCGAGGAATGCCCATCCATTCGGATCGTTCGGCTCAGCTCGTGTCCAGCTTTGTGCATAACGTAACAATCCATTCCAATCCTCAGCTTGAACGTATCGCGCGGCGCCGCTCGCTGAAAACCCCTGTGGCTGCGCCTGCAAGGCACAGCCGACGGCTAGTGCTCCCCAGACGATAGCTCGTGCCAGATCTACTTTCATGCATAATCCTTTCATTTCGTGCGCAAAAGCCGAGGCGCCATTTACTGAACCGTCAGCGCGTAATTCCCCGTATGAGCGTCACTCCCGGCAGTGCCTGTAACGGTGACCTGATAGGTTCCTGCCGGTGTCTTTGTGCCTGAGCTGCCGCAGCCCGCGATGGCGAAGGTGGTAAGCGCCAGGGCCAGGGCGGCGCTGAAGAAGGCCGCTCCCCAGCCGGTCTTCCTGCGCGCGCGGAAGAGAGAGAAGCCGAAAAGTCCGGCTCCGCCGAGGAAGGCGAGAGTTGTGCCGCCGGAGTGGTTGCCGCGCGTGGGGAGGGCGGGCCGATGCAGCGCCGCCGAGAGCTGGCCAGACCTTTGTCGAGGCGACGTTCGCTGCGGGGTCTCTTCCTCCTTCGGCCTATCAGGCCCGTGTGAGAAGCGGAGAAAGTGTCATGATCTCGCGATTTGCTGTGATTCCCTAACAACTTTGCGAGTCTGGCCAACATGGGCGATGGTGAAGGACATCAATTTGGCAGAACTGTGTTCCCGAAACATAGCTATTATGTGGCCGCCAAGAGTCATCCCGACTCAACAGGAACAGCAACTCTCGCCTCGCATTGCTTTGCGCCCCTCGATCACGAGAATGGGGAGTGCCGCAAATGCGGCTACCGAATCCATCCAACGGATGTGAAAGAGAGCATTCACGGCTAGTCCAGACAGAGTAATGGCAGCCAGATAAGCGCATGTGGCCGACTGCACCGCATCCGCTGCGAGAGCACGATTGCCGGTCGCCTTCGCAACCTTTCGCTTGAGCCAGGTAAGCAGAGGC
>DATAWF010000096.1:0-7879 GCA_036267335.1 Acidobacteriaceae bacterium | reverse complement strand
GGGGTGTTGGTTCGCGCCGGCCAAACGGAGGCCTCCGTCGATCTCGCCCGGATGGCGGGTCTCATCCCGGCAGGCGTCGTATGCGAGATCATGAATGACGACGGCACCATGGCCCGGGTACCCGACCTGATCCTCTTCTGCAACCGGCACCGACTCAAAATGCTGACCGTCGCGGAGCTGATTCGCTTCCGCCGCCAGAACGAGCGCTATATCTTCCGTGTTGCCGAGTCCGTCCTGCCCACCCGCTACGGCGACTTCCGCATGATCGCCTACGAGAGCGAGGTGGACGGCGGCGAGAGCCACCTGGCCCTGGTGCGCGGCGAGGTCGACTCCAGCCGGAACGACGATCCCGTTTTAGTCCGCGTCCACGCCCATTGTGTTTCCGGCGATGTCTTCGGCTCCACGCTCTGCGATTGCCGCCAGGCCTTGCAGCGCTCGCTCGAGCGTATCGCCCAGGCCGGCCGGGGTGCGGTCGTCTATTTGCATAACGCCAGCAAGGGTTTCGTGATCGATCGTACGGTGACTCCTCACCGGCTTCTATTGCACCGCGACGCCCGCCACCCGGGCGAGAGCTCCGACGACCGGCACCACCACCAGCGAATTCTCCGCGAGGTCGGCCTCGGCGGCCAGATCCTCGCCGACTTGAACATTCGCAAGATCCGCCTGCTGTCGAACACCCCGACCCATGTTCCCGCCCTCCAGGGGTTCGACCTGGAGATCGTCGAGCGGGTCCCGCTGTCTGTCGACACGGACCTGCCGCACACTCAAAATCCCGGCCGCCGTCATTCTGAGGCCCCGTAGCCGCAGGGGAGAACCGGGATCGCAGGAGCTTGCTTGCTGGGGTGAAACGGGCCGAAGGATCCCTGTAGTTCGTTTTTCGCTTTTGGAGTTACTTACCCAGCCGCCACCGCGTCGGGCAGGGGAAGATTGAAGCCGCGCCGCGCGATCTCGCGGCCGAGCTGGTCGATATTCTCAAAATGGATCGCATGCAGTCCGATCGCCTCCGCTCCGGCGACATTCTCCTGCAGGTTGTCGATGAAGAGCGCTTCCTGCGGCTGCACCGCCAGCGCATCGACCGTGTAGCGATAGATTGCCGGGTCGGGCTTTACGATCCCCAGCTCGTGGGACCAGACCAGCGCATCGAATTGGCCGAGCCAGGGGAACTCGCGGAGCATTGCGCTCAGCACCCCGTCGCCCATGTTCGAAAGAATGGCGATACGCAGCCCGGCCCGCTGAATCTGGCTGACCCATGCCAGCATCGGTTCGTTGATGTCCATCCACATTCGAGCATCGAGCTCTCCCAGCCGCTCGATCTGTGCAGTAGAAAATTCCGTGCCGGCAAACTCCGCGAGCTTTTGAAAGTAGGTCAGGCGGTTCAGAATTCCGGCATCGTAGTCCAGGCGCAAAGCCCAGTACCATTTGTCGAAGGTCTCCTGATCGAGCCCGGCCGTCTCCACCAACTGGCGATGCACGGCCTTGTTGGCAGCTCTGCTGATAACCTCTCCATAATCGAAGATCACGGCGCGAAGGGACATCGATCTGAGCTCCTGGGAACTGGGAATGTTCTTTCTATTATCCGGTGTCGCGCGTCTTTTCCCGCGGTTCCACTGACAGAAATACCGCCGCGCATCACAAGAAGCTGGGTTGACTTTGAATTTCTCAAAACGCACCGCGTGGGATTTACGCGAGACAGCCTGGGCCCGGGAGCTTGGACGTATTCGTGCATCGGGAGCCAAGCTCTTCGACCTGACAGCTTCGAATCCGACTCACTGCGGCTTTCGCTATGAGCCGGCCGCGGTCCTCTCGCCCTTGGTCTCTCCCCGGGCGCTTGGTTATAGCCCCGATCCGCGCGGCAGCATTGCGGCGCGGCAAGCGGTCTGCCGCTACTATGCCGCGCACGATGTCGAAACCGATCCCGCGAATCTGCTTTTGACTACCGGCAGCAGCGAGGCTTACAGCTTTCTCTTCCGCCTCCTCGCCGATCCTGGCGACGAGATCCTGATTGCCCAGCCTGGCTATCCCCTGTTCGACTTTCTCGCCCAGCTCGATGACGTTCATCTCGCGCCCTATGAGCTCTTCTACGATCCGGGTTGGGATCACGCCTGGCAGATCGACTTCGACGGGTTGCGCCGGCGGCTGAGAGCGAGCGAAGCCGCCGCCAGGAGGCCCCGGGCCATCCTCGTTGTCCATCCCAACAACCCGACCGGACACTTGACGCCGAAGGCGGAGCGGGAAAACCTGCAGGAGCTCTGCCGTGAACACGGTCTGGCCCTGATTGTGGACGAGGTATTTCTCGATTATGGATTCGGCGCGCCCGCGGAGAGCTTCGCCGCGGACCGCCATGATGTCCTCACCTTCGTTCTGAGCGGGGTGAGCAAGATTGCCGCTCTGCCGCAGATGAAGGTGGCATGGATTGCGGCCTTCGGCCCCGGCCCTGCGAGGGAAGAAGCCCTCGCTCGCCTTGAGGTCATCGCCGACACCTTTCTTTCCGTCAACGCGGCTGCCGACGGCGCGCTGCCCGCCTGGCTCGACGGGCGTCACGCCTTGCAGCGCCAGATCCGCGAGCGTACGGCAAGAAATCTCGCAGCCCTCGACGCGATGCTGCAACCCAAGCCCAATGCTCCGGCAGAAGCCGGCGCCGTCACCCGCCTCCATCTCCAGGCCGGCTGGTATGCGGTCCTGCATGTGCCCGCGATCCTGCCTGACGAGGAGAACGCTCTCGCTCTCCTGACCGGCCATGGGGTAGCGGTGCATCCCGGATCATTCTTCGGCTTTCCTCAACCTGGACGGCTCGTCGTGAGCCTTCTGGCTCCCGAAGAAGAGTTCACCGGCGGCATCAGCCGCCTGCTCGAGTATTTCTCCTGAGACTCCATCAATCAGCCTCGATTTCTCACATCTCAATGAACACTGTCATTTTCGACCGCAGGCCTGGGCCTTTGCTTTTTTCCTGTCAATCCCGCAGGAGCATTTTTCCTGATGGTGCCGGAGAAGAGAACAGAGCCGAACGCGGCCATTCCATCGGAGAATGGCCGCACAGAACAACCATGACCACATCCACGTCTCAGGAAAAATGCGGTAGGGAATCTGCTGTTCGTAACCCCACCGTCGTCCTCCCTCAACGACAGAGAGCATAAGAGATCCGCGCCAGCCTCGAACCTCTCGTTGCTCCTCCTGCCTGCAGAGGGAACCAAGAGTTGTAATAACGCCTCCGCGTCATTCATCCAGCCGTTTTGAAAAGCCGCGCAAACGATTGAAAAGCAGCCTGATGCGAGATTGGTTTTCTTGCTGCTCTTGCTCGCTTTGCTGAACCGGGGATGCAGTGAATCCCGGCCCCTTGATCTCGAACGATCTCGAAACGATCTCGAAACGGGCGTGCTCATGCGACGATCGCCCCTTCTGTGAGCAGCTTTTACCGCAAACCTTTCAGAAAAGGATTCGTCTCCCGCTCAACCGCGATTGTCGTTTCCGGCCCGTGGCCGGGAACGACCAGGGTCGTCTCCGGCAGCGTGAGAATTCGGTCGCGGAGCGAGAGCATGATCTGACGGCCGTCGCCGCCCGGCAGGTCCGTGCGGCCGATGGAGCCGGCAAAGAGCGTATCGCCGGCGAGCAGCAGGTTCTCCTTGGCAAAGTGCAGGCAGATGCTGCCCTGCGTATGTCCGGGGGTGTGCAGCACCTCGCCCGCAATCCCGGCGAGGCCGATCGCGAGCCCTTCCACGGCCAAGACATCCGGCGAAACGGTCTCGGGTGTCGGCACGCCGAGCCATGCGGCCTGCATCTCCATCTTCCCGAGCAGCGATAGGTCCTGCTCATTCAGGTAGACCGGCGCGCCGGTCGCTTTTCTCAACTGGGCCGCGCCGCCCACATGGTCGATGTGCGCGTGAGTCACGATGATCTGTTTGAGCTTGAGTCGGTGCCGGGCCAGACGGGTAAGAACCTCGCCAATTTCGTCGCCGGGATCGACGACGATCGCTTCACCGGAGCTTTCGTCGCCGAGGAGGGTGCAGTTGCATTGGAGCGGGCCTACGGGAAAGCTTTCGCGGATCATGCTTTCCATTGTAGGACCGTCAGTTGCTCCTTGATCGTGAAGGCTCTACTTGAGCATTGCGAAGGCGTCCTTCGACCACCGCCGCGATCTGCTGGCGGATCTCCTGGATTGAGCCCTCGCCTTCGATTGAGACGATGCGCCCCGGCTCGCGCGCTGCGATCTCGCGATATTTCCCCAGCACCCGGCCATAGAACGCGGCAGTCTCTTTCTCAAAGCGGTTTTCATCCCCGCCTGCCGCACCCGCGGCGCGGGCGTTGCGCTCGCGAGCGCGCTCGAGAGCCATGCGATGGTTAGGGAGCAGCAGCAGCGTCAGCTCTGGCTGCACCCCGCCGCACAGCCGCGCATGCAGATCGAGCACCACCGCGCTGCCGAGCTCGCGTCCACCGCCCTGGTAAGCCTCGGTCGAGTCGGTAAAGCGGTCGCACAGCACCACGTCGCCGCGGTCGAGCGCCGGCCGGATCACCTCCGCGATCGACTGCGCCCGATCGGAGAACATGAGCCCCAGCTCCGCCAGGGGCGAGAGACCCGCGGTGCGGGAGTCGAGCAGCACCGCCCGGATCGCGTCGCCGATGTGCGTCCCTCCCGGCTGGCGGGTGACCGTCACCGCGAAACCCTTCTTCTGCAGCCACGCTTCCAGGCAGGCCAACTGCGTGCTTTTGCCCGAGCCGTCCAGGCCCTCGAAGGTGATGAAAAAGCCCTGAGACATGGAGCGAGTCTACTAAATGCCAGACACGCCGGACGCAGGGGAAGATGCCGCGGGCGCCAGATCGACAATCTCGAGCTCCAGGCCGCCGAATTCGGGGTGCTCGTTTTCGCGCAGCTTGTAAGCAAGGTGAACCGCCGCCCCGGTATCGAGATTGGCGGCGCGCACTCGCGAGGCCCAGTTCCAGCCCAGTGCGGCGAAGGCAGGCGTCGCCCCTTTGCCGGGCGAGCCGTTGGCCTGGGCCAGCCGAAGCTGGACGTGCCGCTCCTTGAAGATCCGCGGAGGCGCAGCCACCCGCAAATCGTGCGCGACGAAGACCGGATCCTCATTCCCCATTCCGAATGGCTCCAACTGCCGCAGGTGCCGGGAAAGCGCGGGCGTGATGCGGTCGAGCGGCAGCACCGCATCGCAGTGCAGCCCCGGCAGATCTGGCCGGAGAGTCAGCGCGGCCCACTCCTGGAGACGCCGCCTGAGTTCCAAAACTCGCTCCGAGGGCAGCGAAAATCCCACCGCGTGGGCATGGCCGCCGAAGCGGGTAAAAAGATCGCGGCAGCTCTCGATGGCGTCGAGTAGATGAAACCCCGGAATCGAGCGGCCGGAGCCGTGCGCCTCGCCATTTTCCCGCGCGATCACCAGAGTCGGCCGCTGCCAGCGATCGACCACCCGTGAGGCGAGGATTCCGAGAATGCCGCGATGCCATCCCTCACCGTCGATGACCAGGCAGCGATCTTCGGCAAAGGCTGCCTCCTCTTGCAGCCGGCGCTCGATCTGCTCGAGCACAGCGGCTTCGGCCAGCCGTCGCTCACCGTTCAGCCGGTCCAGCTTCTCTGCCAGCTCCGCCGCCCGCGCCGGATCGCGCGTGGTGAACAGATCGACGACATCGGAGGCGACATCCATGCGCCCGGCGGCGTTGATGCGCGGCGCGATGCGGAAGGCGAGATCGGTGCTGGTGAGCCGCCGGCCCGGTGCACCCAATCTTGCCAGTTCGAACAGCCGGCGCAGTCCGGGATGAACCGGGCGGCGAAGCTCTTCGATTCCGATACCCAGAATCGTTCTGTTTTCGCCAAGCAGGGGAACGGCGTCGGCAACCGTGGCAATGGCCAGCAGCTTGAGAAACGAGGGCAGAATCTTGCCCCGCGCGCGCCCGAGGTCATGAGCCTCGAGCAGGGCCTGCGCCAGCTTGAAGGCCACTCCGGCGCCGCAGAGATGCTTGCAAGCATAACCGCAGTCGGGCTGGTTCGGATTCAGAATGGCCAAGGCCTCCGGCAGCCGCCCGGCGGCCGTTTCCGAGTGGGTTTGGGGAGACTCCGGCAGGTGGTGATCGGTGATGATCAGGTCCAGTCCCAGGCCTGCGGCAGCTTCCGCCGCGGCAAAGGCGCGGATGCCGCTATCGACGCTGATGACCAGCCGGATGCCCTCGGCGGCTGCGGTCGCGAGCACCTCCGCTTGCATGCCATAGCCGTCGCGAATGCGGTGCGGAACGTGAAAGCGCACCGTGCCGCCCAGCATCTCGATCGCGGTTTTGAGCAGCACGATCGCCGTGGTGCCGTCGGCGTCATAATCGCCGTAAATCAAAATCGGCTCGCCGCAGCGAATCGCCGCCTGCACCCGCGCGACCGCTTCGGTCATTCCCCGCATCGTGTAGGGGTCGAGCAGATCGCCGATCTGCGGATGGAGGAATTGCCGCGCCTGCTCCGCGCTCCGCACCCCGCGCGCGTAAAGAAGCTGCGCCACCAACGGCGGCAGCCCCGCAGCGCGGGCAAGCCGGTCTGCTTCGGTGGCCGGCGCTTCCGCGACGATCCAGCGGAAGAGTGGCAGGGAATCAAGGGAAAGGGAGTTCAGGGAAAGGGAATTCAGGGAATCGGACGGCGGAAGAGGAGCGGCTGCTTCGGCCGCCGTCACCCGTGGTCTTCCTCGTCGTCCTCACCGAAGACCAGGTCGCCGAAGTCTTCGACAAATTCCAGCAGGTGCTGATAGCGCGCATACCATTCGGTCGCGCTCTCGTGCAGAAACATCACGCCCTGATAGGCGAAGCCAAGCTGGATGTAGCCCAACTTGCCGACGTAATTGACCAGGTATTGGGCCTCCTGCAATTCAGGCGGCTCCTCGTCGGGATAGTTCTCTTCGCGAATCTGCTTGTGCAGGGCTTCCACGTCCTGCTTTTCGAGCACGATGCTGCTCATGGTCAGAAAGGGCGTCCCGGCGCTCTTCGCCATCTCGACAAAGTCCTTCCAACTGTCCGGGTTCCTCTCGTCCTCCCATTGAACCGTTGGAAGGTCTTCGGTCACAAACCCCGGCAGGCGGCGCATGCCATGACCTTCGATGAAAGCCACCATATCGTCTTGAAGAGAGTGCAGATCGTCGGAGCGCATGTTCTGGCCTCCTATTGTCGCAGATGTGGGCAGCCCCGGGGAGGGAATTGAAAGGAGCGTTTTTATGGGATGCCGGGGGCGGCGTTCGCGTCAAAACGGCAGCCTTTGCCACCCTTCCGGCCCAATTGTGAGCCCGGTCCCTGGCCGCGGGGTTGGCCGCCTCGGTATGCTATAGTCCGATAACAGAACCCATGATTTTTTCGCGGGAATACGTCAATTATCTGGCGCGCAACACGGTCAAGCAACTCATCGATGCCAAGGTAATCCGGACCCAAAATGTGGCGGCGGTAAACGAGCGTGTCCATGCCGCGCTGCTCGAAGAGCTGTCGCTCGAAGACCGGATCAACGAAGAGGTGCGGGTCATCCTCGACGCCTATCAAGAAGACATGCGCCGCACCGGCGCCAGCTACGCCGAGATGTTCAAGAAGGTCAAGATGGAGCTGGCGCGCAAATACAAGGCGGTGCTGTGAGAATCTCGCGCGACAAGCTGAACAAAATGGCGCACATGGTCGCTGATGCCTTGGCCGAGACCGACGAGTGCGAGTTTCTCGAAGACCGCAACACCATCCGCCAGGCGGCGCGCAACGCCCTCGAAAAGCTTTTGGTCGAAGAGATGAAGGTCGATCAGGCAGCCCGGGCCAAGATTGCGTCGCAACGCAAGATCATCCTCGAAGGCAGCCAGGAGTGGGACATCCTCTACCGCAAGTACTACAACGAGGAAGTGAAGCGCCTCGGCATCTAAAGGCCCCGGGCGGTTTG
>DATAWF010000095.1:0-2783 GCA_036267335.1 Acidobacteriaceae bacterium | reverse complement strand
CATAAAGGCAAACCCGGGCATTAGGGGTCTGTTAGCACTATCAGGGCGAACAGGGCCTAATAGGGTTAACAGGCCCGAATCAATTTTTTTCAGCGACTCCGGCAGGTTTCATCCCGCCAACAGCGCTCAAAAGAAGGAACCGCGGATGGGGCTGCGGTGTCTAAAAGTAATGACAGACCGCCGATTACCCAAGATTTCGACGCGCGGGTACCTGCGGACGCCGGCGAGGGACGCCAAAGTTCGAAGGCGGCTGGAAACGCCGGATTACAGACGCTCGTCTTCCTGTTATGGTAAGGGGGAAGTTCCGATGCACTCGGGAATTGCCTTGGGAAACATTGCCAGTCTACTTGGAATACAGGAAGAGGACTCAATTGTCTCCGAGCTGAAATCCGGCTCAGAGGAGGCCTTCGCCTGGCTGATCGCGAAATATCACAAGCAGATCTTCAGCGTGATTGCGCGCACGATTCCCGATCCGGCCGACGCAGCCGACCTGACCCAAGACGTATTTATCAAGGTGTACCGCGGCATCGGCGGCTTCAATAGCCAGTCGAGCCTGCGCACCTGGATTTACCGCATCGCTCTCCACGAAGCCTCCAACCAACGCCGCTGGTGGTGCCGCCACAAGCGCTCCGAAATCACGATTGAATCGGAAGCCGGCCGGTCGCCGGAGGGAAAGCCGGTTTGCCTCAAGGATACGCTGGTCGACGCCCATGATTCTCCGTTCGACCATGCGGCGCAAGAGGAGGTCCGCGCGCGGGTAGAAGAAGCTCTCTCCCACGTGCCCGAGCCTTTCCGAACCGCGGTGGTGTTGCGCGACATCGAAGGATTTTCTTACGAAGAGGTAGCGGAGATCCTCGATACGCACATCGGGACGGTGAAATCGCGGATCATGCGCGGCCGTGCTCACCTGAAGAGCCGCTTGATCGAATTTGCGGGGCCAAGGGTCAAACGTCCGACGCGCTCCCTTTCTGCAATGAGTGTCTTGGTAAACGAGGAGGCGCAATGAACAACTGCGGCCGTATTCAAGGTGAATTCTCGGGATATCTTGACGGGGCGATTTCCGGATCCGCGATGCAGGACATCGCTCTGCATCTGAAGAAGTGCGGGACCTGCTCGGCCGAATTTGAGGAGTGGCGCCAGACGCTAACACTTATGAGCTCGCTCGGCTCCGCCAGGACACCCGAAGATATGGGCTTGCGGCTGCGCCTCGCGCTCTCGCATGAAGTCAGCCGCACGCCGCAGGAGCGGTTCGGCCGCTGGCGGGTTCGCTGGGAAAACTCGGTGCGCCCTCTTGTCCTCCAGGCTTCCGCGGGGCTGGCCAGCGCCATCCTTTTGATCGGCACCGTTTCCGTTCTGGTCGGGTCCTTCGCGTCTGCCGAACCTCTCTCGGCGAGCGATGAGCCGCTGGGTCCGTCTTCCGACCCTCACTTTCTTTACAGCTCCTTTGAGCCCGGAACCATTGGCAGCCGTGACAACCCCATCGTGGTGGAAGCCTTTGTCGACGGAAAGGGCCGAGTGTATGACTATAAGATCGTCTCTGGCCCGACGGACATGGCTACTCGTTCGCAACTGGTGAGCACCCTGCTTCTGACGGTGTTTGAGCCCGCGCGCACCTTGGGCGAGCCGACACCGGGCACCGCGATTCTCTCCTTTTCCGGCGTTTCCGTGCGGGGATGAACGTGATTGACCCTGGCTCCAGAGGGTGACTAGACTAAGTCCAGGCTCCCTCATGCCGTGTAACCGCGAGCATCTTCTTTTTCCACGCCGCATCCGGCTGAGACCTCCGGGAAAGAGTCTCTGCGCCTTCGTAGCCGTTGCCTTGTTCGCGGCCGGGCCCGCGCGCGCTCAGTATTCGAGCTCGCAGCAATCGAATTCGCCCGTATCGGCAAGCTCTTCCTCTTCTTCGTCATCCGCATCGGCGCCACAGAAACAGCCGGCTCCCCCCAAAGAACCGGCGCTGGTTGACCCGAGCGGCCCCGACGTCAGCCTGCAATCGAGCGAGGCGCTTTTCGACATCGCCGCCGCGTTGAATTCGTGCGGATACGACGCCGGATTGGCCGAGTCGGATCCATTGCGGACGCAGATCCGGGGCGAAATCGATCAGGCTCTGCTCGCTTCCGCGGAGGCGCGCGATTCCCACGACAAGTTGTGCACCTTTGTCGACCAGCACAGGCTCGCAGACCCCAGTCAGGATCTCGCACAATACATCTCCCTGGCGCTCTACACCACTCTGCCGCCGGATCTTTCTCCCAGCGCCGAAGAGGCCGACATGCCGCCGGACTCGACGCAGGTGATGGACATTCTTCCGCTGGTGCGCGACTTTAGCGCCCACGTGGACTTGCACCTGATCTGGGTGGAGAATCGGCCGGCGTATGACCAGTTGCTCGCAAATCTGCACACGTCGCTCACGCGAATGATCGTTCAGACCAACGCCTATCTAAAGATGCCGGCCTCAGGGTTCAGTGGCCGGCGTTTTCTAGTGGTGGTTGAACCGCTGCTCGATCCGACGCAGACCAATGCCCGGGTTTACGGCACCGATTATGTCGTCGTCGCTTCGCCGACGCATGGAGCGATCCGGATGGACGACGTGCGTCACACTTATCTTCATTACGAGATCGAGCCGCTGTTGTATGCCCACTCCGTGGCGATCAGCCGGCTGCAGCCTTTCCTGAAAATCGTTCGCGACGCTCCTATCGATGACAGTGACCGGACCGATGTCGTCGCGCTGGTGGTGGAATGCATGATCCGGGCCATCGAAGCCCGCACGATGAACACCGGAGTGA
>DATAWF010000094.1:0-17402 GCA_036267335.1 Acidobacteriaceae bacterium | reverse complement strand
TGATGGGCTCACGGCGCCGACATTCAACATGGCGCCTTCGGACTGGACGGTAAGCTCTCTCCCCTTGCATCCGGGGTACCTCGTTTTCTTCACCGTCACGCTTCTGCTCGCCAGCCGCCGTGAAGGGCTTTATGGCCCTCTGCAAACGCATAGCCTTTGGCACGAGCTGCGACGCACCATCCAGGCCTGCTTCACTGCCGGATTGCTGCTGTGCGGCGGCATGTACGTGATGCATAACACGGCCGCATCCCGCGCCGTCGTGGCTTATTTGCTCTGCCTTACCACTCTCTTCCTTTGCAGCTTGCGGTCGTGGTGGCGCTATTCTCTCTACCGCAGGTACGAGTCGGGGCTGGACACGCGAAACGTGCTGATTGTCGGCTCCAGCCATATCGCGGAAATTGTGCGGAGACAGATCAGCGGAAACTATCGTCTGGGCAGAACATTCAAAGGGTTTCTCTCGACGGACAAAGAGACCCAGCCCCAGGCGGCTGAGTTCACCAAGGGCAGCTTGCAGCAGTTGGCGGAAATTGTGCGCCAACACTTCATCGATGAAGTCATCATCGCGGAAAAGTGCGCTACCTGCGATGTGATCGAAATGATCGAGACGGCACGCGATCTCGATGTGGAACTGCTGGTCATTCCCGGCTTCTACGATCAGCTCACTCCCGAGGCTCCGATCGAGTACCTGGGCAATTTTCCGGTCGCGGCGCTGCACCGCAGCAACAGCAAGGCGATCGCCCACTTCTTCAAGCGGGTTTGGGATTTCTCGGTCTCCTTGCTCCTGTTGACGCTGCTTTCGCCCACGCTTCTGGCAATCGCAGCCTGGATCAAGCTCACTTCGGAAGGGCCAGTGCTTTACTCCTCGGATCGAGTGGGCAAAAAGGGCCGGATCTTTCGTTGCCTCAAATTCAGGACGATGGTCGCGAATGCCGAAGCGTTGCAGCATGGGCTTCGGGAGCATAACGAGCGGGACAGTATCCTCTTTAAAATTAAAAACGACCCTCGGGTCACGTCTGCGGGACGGATTCTGCGCAAGTACAGCCTGGACGAGCTGCCGCAACTGCTGAATGTGCTGCGCGGAGACATGAGCCTGGTGGGTCCCCGGCCCCCGATCGCCAGCGAAGTGGAGCGTTATCAGCTACAGCACTTTCGCCGGCTGGAAGTGTTGCCGGGCCTGACCGGCCTGTGGCAAGTTCGCGCGCGGCAGGACCCCTCGTTTGAGCGGTACGTCGGGCTGGACCTTGCGTATGTTGAAAACTGGAGTTTTTGGCTCGACCTGAAGATCCTGGTGCGGACGGCAGAAGTTGTGCTCCGCGGCACCGGCTCGTAGATCGAACGGCAAGGCACAGGCAGCCGATACCATGGCAAGACAGCCTTCAACCGGCGAGGCGCCGGGAGGCAGGAGAACGGAAATGACCCCAGGGCAAGTTCAATGCGAAGCAGCGACGGCATCCCAGCCGAAGTGGAAGATCCATCCGGTCGAAAGAAGGCCGGCCAGCAGTCTCCCCTACGAGGAATTCCTGCGTGATTATGTCGTCGCGAACCGGCCTGTCATTGTTCAAGGAGCTTCTCCCGAGTGGGCCGCCCTTCGCACCTGGACACCGGAATTTTTCAAAGATCGATTCGGCTCCCGCACCGTCGAGGTCACCTATGGCGTACACCGCCCCTTGGGCGAGGTGATCGACGCCGTGCTTCGCTCGACCGCCGACGAGCCCGGCCCCTACCTGCACAAGGTAATCATCCATCGCGACATGCCGGAGCTGCTTCCCGACCTTACCCCGGAGAGCACCTACGGCTTTCCTCGCCGCTTCGCCAGTCCCCTCATGCCGCGGCGCTTCCACCGCCCGGATGGGTTTCTCAAGCTGTTGATCGGCGGTGTCGGCGGCAAATTTCCCCTCATGCACTACGACTCGGACAATGCCAATGCAGTCATCACCGAGATCTACGGGGAGAAAGAGTTCGTGCTCTTTTCGCCGCAAGATACTCCCTCGGTCTACCCGCACAAAGGCACCGGCAGCACCTCGCAGATCGATGACCTGGATCATCCGGATCTCGAAAAATTCCCGCTGTTTGCGGCGGCGACTCAATATCGCGGAATTATTGGTCCGGGCGAAGCGATCTTTGTCCCTTCCCGCTGGTGGCATACTGCCCGGGTGGTGACGACTTCGATCTCTGTCTGCTCGAATATGCTGCATTCTTGCAATTGGAGCGGCTTCATTGCTGAATCCTGCAGCCCTGGCAACGGGAGCTTGCCATCCCGGGTCGTGAAGCGGATTTATTTGAATTCCGCCGGCGCGATCATGGGCGTCGCGGAACAATCGCAAAAGCTTTTTCCGCATATAGCGGCCTCGCTCAGACTCTCCGCGCTTTGCCCGGCCGACGCGCCGACCTTGGCTGGCCAAGTCCATCCCTCGGCATAACCCCAAAATCCATCGCTCCACGCAGAGCAGGGAGCCGGCTTCGCCCGGCTCCCATTTCTCACCCTTCCCAGGCACGAAATTCCGCATCATAATTCCAGATTATTGTGCTTCGCCCGCACCCGGGTGGGCGCGGGCATTCTTCCAATTTGGTTCCCAACGGCGCGCGGAGCTTCCTATGCCAACCGATTCCCTGCCTTGTTTTCGCGAAGAGACCTCTTCCCGGCAACTCTTTCATAGTCGCTTTGACTGCAGCCCGTTTCCATTCGATCATCTGCTCCACTGTTCGGAACTCTTTCGCTTCGACGCTCTGCTGGCACTGGCAAAGCGCGTCGCCGGCAAGCAAAACCGATGGTATGTCGAGCAGGGCGATACCCTTCCACAACGTGGCTGGCAGCCCAGCGCTACCGGCCGCGGCCTCGCGGAAAGCCTTGAAGGCATCGCCGAGAACCATTCTCTTGTCATGCTCAAGCGGGTGAATGAAGAGCCGGAATACGGAGAGTTGCTGCGCCGGATGATCGAGGAGCTAAGCGATCTGACGGGCATCGATGTGCGTTCCCGGTATCGCGACGGACTCTTCACCGTGCTTATCACTTCTCCGTTGCGGGTCACGCCCTACCATATCGATGGAGAAGTCACGCTGCTGATGCAGATGCACGGCCGGAAATCGGTGTACATCTTCGATGGCGACGATCGCGAAGTGCTGCCCTCGGCCGAACTCGAAGAATTCTGGTCGGGAAACATCTACGCCACCCGCTACAAGCAAGATCTGCAGAATCGCGCATGGCGATTCGAACTCGCACCCGGCGTGGGCGTCACCACCCCTGTCGCCTTTCCCCATTGGGTTCAGAATGGCCCGGAGATCTCCATCTCGGTCAGCATGAATTTCAAGAGAGTCTCCGACGACCGTGCCGACGCCTACCGGGTCAACCACCATCTGCGCAAGCTGGGTATGCACCCGCAGGAACCCGGCAAGCATATTGCGATCGATCATGCCAAGGGGGAGATCTACCGGGGCGCCCGCTGGGTAAAAAAGTCGCTGGATCACCTCCACCTCCCATCCAGTCACCATGAAGCCGGACTGACAGCCTGAAGGGCCGAGGATGCGCCGGGCGCCCGTGCTGCACGGAGCCGGTTTGCGGGAGCAGTCAACGGCCGCAACAACCCGATCCTGCGAGAGCAGCCTTCGCGGAACTTTCGTGTAAAACCTGGAGATTACCTCCTGCCTAAAAATTCGCCGCCGTTCCTTCGCAGCCGGGGCCTTCCCCTATAGTGAATAGAGGGAGCGGGCGCCACCGCCGGGTTCTTTTGAAGCCTGTTCGCATTTCTCCCGGACGGGAAGAGACATGGGGAGCAAGCACCTTTTAGAGCAGCAGCAGCAGGCAGGCAGTGCTCCGCCCGACGAGGGCCGCGGAAGAAGCACGGCTGCAACGGATGCAAAAGGATCCAAACTGCGAAAGCTCTTGCCCGGCATCTGGGATCTGGTCCGGACGCGAAAGTATCTCCTGCTCTTCGGGCTTTTCCTGATCCTGGTCAACCGGGCCAGCTCTCTGGTTCTTCCCTATTCGACCGGCGCGTTGATCGATGACGTCTTCGGCCACGGCGACACCCATCGGCTCAAGATCATTGTGCTCGAAGTGCTGGCCGCTACTCTCCTGCAGGGAATCGCCACCTTTGCCCTCTATGAGCTGATCTCGAAGGCGGCGTGGGAATTGGTCGCCGATCTCAGGATCAGAGTTCAGAAGCACATCTTGCGGCTACCGGTCGTCTATTACGACGCGAACCGTTCCGGCACCATCGTCTCGCGCATCATGGCCGACGTCGAGGGTATCCGGAATCTGATCGGGACCGGCTTTGTGGAGCTGCTGGGCGGCATTCTTTTGGCATCGCTTTCGTTTGCCTTCCTGGTGTACATGAGCCCGGTCATGACCTTGTGCTCCTTTGCCGTCCTGGGATCGTTTGCTTTGATCCTGCGTTCCGTTTTCGGATCGCTGCGTCCGATCTTCCGCGACCGCTCGGTGTTGCTCGCCGATGTGACCGGGCGGCTGACAGAATCGTTCAACGGCGTACGAGTGATCAAAGGCTATCGGGCCGAAAACCGGGAGTCGTCGATCTTCGCCGATGGAATGCGGCGCCTGCTCGCCAGCCAAAAGCAATCGCTCACCGCGATCGGGTTGATGAATGTCGCTTCAACCGTGGTTGTCGGTGTGGTCGGCGCGCTGGTGATGTTTCTGGGAGCGCGGCAGCACTTCAGAGGAGGACTCTCGGTTGGGCACTACGTGGAGTACACGGTTTTTCTGGCTTATCTGATCGCGCCCATTATTCAAGTCGTGACCGTCGGCACTCAGCTTACCGAAGCAGTTACCGGCTTTGAACGGACGATGGATATTTTGGCCGAGCCGGAAGAGGATGCCGATCCGCGACGGACGGTTGATCTGGTTCCGGCCGATTTGGCAGGGCAGATCCGGTTTGAGGCGGTGGATTTTGCCTACACGCCAGAGAAGCCTGTGCTGCAACAGATTTCGTTGACCGCGGAGCCGGGGAGCGTCACGGCTTTGGTCGGGCCGTCGGGATCTGGAAAATCCACCATCATCAGCCTGGTCTGTGCCTTTCACAACCCAGGAAATGGGCGCATCCTGGTCGACGGAATCGACCTCGCAACCGTCACTCTCGATAGTTATCGCAGCCAGTTAGGCGTCGTCTTCCAGGAATCCTTTCTTTTTGAAGGAACGATTCGCGACAACGTCCGCTTCTCACGTCCCGATGCGCGGGAAGAGGAGATCATGGAAGCAGCGCGCATTGCGCGGGTCGATGAATTTGCATTGGGCTTTCCGGAGGGCTGGGAAACGATCGTCGGGGAACGGGGCGTGAAGCTCTCCGGGGGGCAGCGTCAGCGTATCTCGATTGCTCGCGCGATCCTGGCTGATCCGCGAATCCTGATCCTCGACGAGGCCACGTCCAGCCTCGATTCCGAATCGGAAGCGATTATTCAAGAGGGCCTCTCGTACCTCATGCGCGGCCGCACCACATTCGTGATTGCCCATCGCCTCTCGACAATCCGGAGCGCAGACCAGATTCTTGTGGTCGAAGGCGGCAGGATCTGGGAACGGGGGCGGCACGAAGAGCTGTTGGAGGCGCGTGGCCGCTACTACGATCTCTACACGCGGCAATACCGTTTGGAGAGCAATCTCTTTCTCGCCCCTGGAGAGGGCGACGCGCCGGTTTCGGACGAGCCGGCCGAAACTCCCGGAACCCTTCGAGCCCCCTCGTTCTCGCGGACCCTGCGCGGGCTGGTCTAAAGGGGCGACTCGACGGGTTGGAGCATTTCTCCTGTTGCTATGCACCACCGAGGTCTGAGAAGTGCGGCTTTTCTTGGTGAAAAGCCGCGTAGGATGTCGCAGCTTCGGGGTACACCTGTAGGAGAAATGCTCTAGCAATTCATCCAGCCTGCTCCGCCGCGGCTGGCCGGGAAGCGAAGGTGACCTTCTTCACAACCGTTCAGAGACCGGAGAGCCTGCCGGGTCGAGCATGGTGGCTACTCTTCCCGCTGGAAATAGAAGCCCCAGTAGAACTGGACCGTGCGCTCCCGGTGGAGCGGAATCCGGATTGAGCGCTGCAAGTACCACTGGTCAACCTTGCGATAACCGAGCCTCTCGATGCCCTCGATGAACTCCTTCAGATTCATGACCTTGTGGGCAACATAGGAATGCTCTCCCTTCTGCACGGTGTAGAACTTTTCACCTTCATAAAGGGGCACCCGGTTGATGAGGATATGTTTCGGCAGTTCGGAGTGCTTCGCCAGCAGATCGGGAAGGTCTTGGTCGAGATAGTGCAGCGCCCCGGCGGTGAATAGGATGTCGCATCCGGATGTGTCTTCAAAACGCGTAGTGAAACGCAAGGAGGGGAGCCCGGACACCCGGGCAAGCTCTTTCCCGCGTTCGACCATCGCCTCGACTTCGCAGACTGTCCATTCCACATTTTCAAGCGCCGGGAGGTAATGCTTATAGAGGTAATAGCATTGCCCGACTCCTCCACCAAAGTCACAGATGGTTCGCGTGCCGTCGAGAAGCCGGGAAAGCCAGAAGAGTACCGAGTAATCGCTCGGATTGAAGACGAAGTGGGTGTCGGCGAAGAAATCGGCGACACTGCCATGATCAAAGCCGTGAATTTGACCGGCAGGCATTGCCGCCTGTGCCGCCGCGAAGGAAGAATAAACTCCTTTATAGCGGCGAAATTTATTGGGCCGGTTGAAGACTGCGACATCGTATGTATCGCGCAGAAACTCGCCGGCCTCCCGTAACCATCGTTGAATCATCTAGGGCCTGTTAACCCTATTAGGGCGGCCCGCGTTGCGAGCGAAAACCGGGCCAGACAAGGCGGAGTTCGCGGGCTGTGGCGGCTCCACAGTCAAGAACGACAACACAGCATGGCCCGTTTTTCGCCGCAACCCGAAGGGACGGGCAGACCCGTTTTTGGATTTCCGGGGCCGATTGCTTCGTCTCTCCTCGCTACAGCAGATTTCCTGTAGGCGTGTCCCGAAACAACTGCGGCAAACGCGGCTTTTTGCCAAGAAAAGCCGCACCTCGCGGATCTTGGCGCCGCATAGCAACAGAAAATCTGCTCTAAAATACGCCCGGTATTCGTCTCTCCTCGCTCCTCGCACTCGGAAAATCCTCCTCCGTCGCTCTCGCGCTCATAGTGTTACCAGGCCCTAAGTCTTTAACCCAAATCAGTGTCTAACTTTATCAAGGACCAGCGCGGTTCTTGAAGAGCACCTTCGGCACCAAAGGTGGTAAAAGGTGGTAAGCGGAAATCGAACGCACTTAGGTATACTGAACAGGTTCCGCCTGCTTTCCAGGCGGTTGTATTTCTTCCCGTTCCTTACCCGGCCGGCGCGCCTTTTCGAAACCAAGGTTCATTGTGGAGTGACCCGTGGCGATATCTTTCGATTTCATGGGTGATTTCTCGCCGGATTTATTCATCTAGGCTGCGAAAATACCGAAGAACACAACCAGGGTCTGTGCCCATCGACAGCTTTCTGAAGTCGCTCACGGTTTCCATTCCCGAGGGCCTCCTGGCGCATCCTAGGGTCAGTCCTTCGATTTGGGTGCCAGGGAGAGCAGGCTTCATGAACAGGTGCCGCGCGAGAGTCTATCGCGAGAATCTATCGACGGCTCCCTCCGTCCCGCCGGGAATTCTTTACGGCATCACCGATGTCATGAATTCTGTCTTGGCCGCCCCTGGAAGATTTGACGCACACTCTGAACTGAACGGTCTGGGAAGTTGATCCCCGAAGCATCTTTCACGCCAGCTCAACTACGGCACTTTGCAAGCAAGCATGGACTTTGATACCGAAACATCGGCGGTAGCGGTAGAAGAACACGGCGATTCTGCGCCGCGCATGCTGGAGTCGCGCGCTCTCAAGGGGACGTACTACATCGTCGTCTTCTATGGCGTGGCCTTGAGCTTGCGAATGCTCAGCAGCCTGATTCTCAGCCGGATTTTTCTACCCCAGTATTTCGGCCTGATGGCGCTGGTCACCACGGTGATTGTCGGATTGAACCTGTTCTCTCACGTCGGAGTGCAGGACAGCGTCATTCAAAACCCCAGGGGCGACGAGCCGGCGTTCATCAATACCGGCTGGACAATCCAGGTGATCCGGGGAGCCGGGCTGTGGCTCCTAACGATCCCATTGGCGCTGCCGGTAGCGCATTTCTACCGTGAGCCGCAGATTGTCTCCATTCTTCCCGTTCTGGGGTTTACTTGCCTGATTGCAGGCGTCAGCTCTCCGAGCCTGCTTCTCCTCGGCCGCCACATGGGGGTCGGCCGTTTATCCTTCCTCGAGCTTTTCACCCAGTTCGTTCAGTTCGCCGTGAGCCTCGCATGGGCGCTGATTCACCCCACCATCTGGGCTCTGGTGGCCGGCAGAGTAGCAGCCGAGCTGGCGCGCACGATCGTGAGCTATTTCATGATGCCGGAGATCAGGCCACGCTTTGCCTGGGACCGGCCGTCGGTCCATATGCTGGTCAACTTTGGGCGTTGGATCTTGATCGGAACTGCCCTGACCTTTCTGGCGCTGCAATCGGACCGCCTCATCCTGGCGAAACTGGTTTCCTTCCAGATACTGGGCGTCTATGGAATCGCTTATGCGCTGTCTGACATTCCGCGGCAGATCATTTTGCAGTTTTGCACGCGCATCGGATTTCCGTTCCTGGCCCGGTTCTCCGACCAATCGCGCCCGGAATTTCGCAAGATCCTGCTGAAATACAGGTTGCCGGTGCTGGCGGTCGGGGGCGTGCTGCTGATCCTGGTCACCCTGCTGGGCGACAAGTTCGTCTTGCTCTTCTATACCAAGCCGTACCACGGCGCCGCGTGGATGGTCGCCATTCTGACAATCGGTCTGTGGCACACGATGCTTTATTCAACCACCAGCCCGGCGATCTTCTCACTGCAAAAAGCACATTACAACGCTTTTGGGTACCTGACGTACTGCATTGCGCTCTATGGAGCTCTGCCCTGGGCCTTTCACGCCGCGGGCATGGTCGGCGCGGTAATCGCGGTGGCCGCCGCCGATATCCCGGTCTACTTTGTCACGCTTTACAGCGCGATCCGCGAGGGCGTGAGCACCGTGCGGCAGGACGTGCTGCTGACAGTGGCGTTTCTTACCCTGCTGGTTATCGCGTTGGCGGCCCGGAATGCGCTTGGCTTTGGGCTTCCTTTCCCCACTCACCTGCAGTAGGGCCGGTGTTCGCGTTGTTTTGCGGCTATTCCGTAAATTCTCTCAGCGGCTCTTCAATGCCGCGGCGGATGAATTCAGCGCGGGCGGAAACAGGCTTCCAGCCTAGAACCGTCTTGGCGGCGGAGCAATCGAACGGTGCGCGCAGGGTTCGGCTCTCCCAGTCGCGATAGGTGAGCCTCTGCCTTTCCGGATAACGCAGCGCCACTTTGACACCCCACTTCATCAGATCCGTGAAATAGAACCTGAAAATCGGCGTGGCGTGGCGTTGAATGCGAATTCCCCCACAGCGATCCAATGCATCGAGGTACTCCCCGGCGCTGAGGCAGGGATCGGCAACCAGGTTAAACGATTGGCCCTCGATTCCGGGCTTTTCGATCGCCGCGATCAAGGCTGCAACCACATCGCCGACCAGCACGAAAGGCAGCTTGTGGCTGCCGCCACCCCATGTCCGGCAGACGGCATCGTGCCACCACATGCCTACGCCCCAGTGAAAGGGACTTCCTCCGCGCCCAATCACGATTCCCGGGCGGAGAATCACCACTGGAAGACCCTGCTCCTTGTGCATTTGCAGGAGCAGTCCTTCGGAAATGGTCTTGGCGCGGGCATAGAAATTGCCGCGGGCAATTCCGGGGTCAAGCGGCGTCGATTCGGTAATGGTGCTGGCGCCGGCCCCCTGATAATACGACGCGATGGTGCCGGTATAAACCAGTCGCTTCACTCCTGCCCTGAGAGCACACTCGGCAACCCGGCGGGTCACTCCCACCTCGAGCTCCTCATACTCCGCCCAAGTTTTCACGTTGGAGCGCGCGAGATGAAAGACGCAATGCACCCCCTGCATGGCGCGCTCAAGGTCGGCTGTACTCGTCAGGTCTCCTCGCTGGCAATCGAGTCCGGCATCGAGCACCGTACGGGGCAGGCTGGCGGGGTTGCGAACCAGCGCTCGGGCGGGAATGCCGGCCGCGGCCAACTGCCGTAACAATTCTTTTCCGATGAAGCCCGTGGCACCCAGCACGAGAACCTGCGGCGCGGCGGCAGGCGCCGAGTAGACGGCCTGCGGAAGCTTCGCGGTTGGTTCCGGCAGGTGCGCGAGCTCTCCCATGCGTTCGCACAACCCGATGACCTCGGCCCCCAGCCGTCCATCCACACGCGGGTCCAGCGCAGCGTTTCCCGGGGCGTAAAAGGCGTCCATCGCGCTGGCGATGCTTGCGCCGTAAGGATTGCCGCGCGCGTTGAGACCGATCTTGGATCCGAGATAGGTCTGCAGGGTCTTCCGCGCCTGGCGGTTGAGCTCCTTGGCCCGGCTGCGCAACATCGCGTGAGCATCGAAGTCCGGATCGGCCGGGCGATGACGGTCCAGGATATAGGTGTTGCGCTCGAAATCGACCACTGCCGAGGCCAAGGAGCCTCGGATGTGAATGGTGTATTCGGAAAATGCCGGCACAAACGAGAACCGCATTTCAATGGCGGTGCAGCCTGCGAAAGCATTCACTTGCCAGCGGCGAAAGAAGGTTTTGCCCGTCGGAAGCTCGACCGGGTTGCTGGGAATGACCTGCATCCCCTGGGGCTTTCCTATCAAATCGAGCACGTGCGCCGCCGAGTGCGATCCGATCTCAAGCAAAATATTGCGCGGCTCGCGCAGCATCCAGACGTCGAAAGGTCCAAAGAGAATGGGGGGCAACGGCCGGTGCCAGGTGACGGTCAGTTGGTCGATTTTGCCTAAAATGCCGCTGCGCAAATCGCGGCGAAGCCGCTCATAGGGTTCGGCAAAAAGAAAGTTGTGTCCCACGCCAAGCCGCAGGCCCCGATCCTCCGCCAGGCGGACAAGCGAGTCGCAATCCGCCGCCCGGCTGCACATCGGCTTTTCCAAAAACACGCCGGCGCCGGCTTCGAGGATGGTCTGCGCCGCTTCGAAGTGGCGATCGGGAGGAAGCAAAACATGGACAGCATCCGGTCGAGCCTCGGCGAGCATGGCGTCGAGGGAGTCATAGACCTGGGGCACACCGAACTTGCGGGCCAAGGCCTCCGCCTTCGGCACGACGCGATCGCACACTGCCACCAGCTCGACGTTCGAAACCGACCGGATGCTCTTGGCATGCCAATCGGCAATGTAGCCGGCGCCGACAAAGGCGACTTTACGCAGCGATTTCCCTGGGTTGGGGTGGACGGAATGGACTTCTCCGGCGGGCTCTGCTGCTTGTTCGAGCGGGGTCCGCGTCATTGGTTATGCACTCCCTTGTATTCGATGATGGCAAAGCCTTGTCCCCGCCAGCGCCGCCAGTGGTATTCGAGCAGGCCGCACAACGCCGGGAACTTGAAGAGCACGGTAAAGAAGGAATAAAGCGAAGCGTCTCTCGCCGGCCAGCCGCGCTTGGTCCCGGTCCGATAGATGCGAACGAACTGCAGAGCGTACGCCAAGGCCAAAGGGAGCAGCGAGATTCCGCGGGAGGGGAATGCGAGCAGCAGAGCAAGCAGAGGCAGCCAGAAACCCCAGAGCCAGATCTTTCTGCAGTCGCTTACAAAATAGCGCTCCTGGCTACCGCCGTGGAGACCGGCGACCTGGGCATAGGCGTGCCCCGTACGCCTGCTTCGAACCCACCACTGGCCGAATCGCGTCATGGCGACATCGTGACCGGCCATCTCAGCATTCAGTTGGAGAATCCTGAAGCCGAGCAAGCGCACTCTCACGCAGAACTCATTGTCTTCAGCCGCAATGACGTCGGCGCGGAAACCGCCGGTCGCCTGGAAGACCTCTCTCCGCACCATGAAGTTGCCGCCGGTCGCCCGGACTTCTCCGGCTCCCTGATGCCACTCCAGGCTATAGAGCTTGTTGTAGATGGTGGCGTCGGGATGGCGTTCGCGCAAACGGCCGCAAACGACTCCTACGTCCTCGTGCTCGCGCAGCGCGGAACTGGCTTCCTCCAGCCATCCCTCGGTCAGATCGCAGTCGCCGTCGAGAAATTGCACGAACGGGATTTGGGGATCGTGCTCCAGCACGCAACTGAAGCCCTCATTTCTCGCGCGCGCGGCGGTGAAGGGCCGTGCCGGATCGAGCTCGACCACATGGCAGCTCATCGATCTGGCAAATTGCGGACTGCCGTCCGAGGAGCCGGAATCGACGTAAACGACCATCCGCGCCCGGCTTACGGCCGAGCGCAGGCAGCTCTTGAGCCTCTCGGCTTCGTTCCGTCCAATGGCGACGATTGCGACGTCCTGCCGAGGATTCCCAATCATGCCGTCCGCACCTCGTTTGCGAATTCGTGCCGGCGAGAAGCGGCCGGCATTCGGGCGGCCTCAAGCTCGAGGCCAAGCGCGTAAGAGGCTGCAACATCGCTCCTCATTGGAGATTCCCGCTCAGAAGCCATTCAGGCGCTCTTCTCTTTGTCTTCTTTTTCTTTACGCGGGACGCCTTCGGCGATGCCGTGCTTCCTCATCTTGTAAAGAAAAGCCTTGTACTCGACATGCAACTGGGCGGCGGCCTGACGGCGATTCCACCGAACCGCCTCCAGAGTCTCCAGTAGGAGGCGGGTCTCCGCTTCGCGCGAGGCCAACGCCAAGCGGTCGATCCCGGCAGCTTCGGGCGGAGCGGTGGTCTTCGCGCCGTTGCTCGAATCTCCGTCGCTGGCCTGTTCCTTTTCCTGCATGGCATCAGGCCCTCGCTGCTTCAGCTCCTGGGCCAGCATCGCCGCATCCTGGTAAACGAGAAACCGCCGCATTGCATTCTCCAATTCGCGCACATTGCCTGGCCACGGATAGTCGAGCAATGCCTGGCGTAAGGGAGCGTCGATGATGGGCGCCTCGGAATCCCCCGGCAAGTGACGCGCGAGCAATTGCGCGGCCAAGGGAAGGATTTCATCCCGGCGCTGCCGCAGGGGAGGAATTGTCAGGCTGACGACGTTGAGGCGGTAGTAGAGATCCTCGCGAAAACTTCCTCTCTCGATCGCCTGCCTCAGATCCCGGTGAGTCGCGGCCATGATCCGGACATTGACGTTGATGACCCGGCTCGACCCCAGAGGCCGTACCTCGCCATCTTGCAGAACTTGCAAGAGCTTGGCCTGAAGCCGAATATCCATGTCCCCGATTTCATCCAGCAGGATGGTGCCGTTCTGAGCCAGCTCGAATTTGCCCGGTTTGTCCATGGAGGCGCCCGTGAAAGCCCCCTTCTCATATCCAAAAAGCTCGCTTTCGATCAATTCGGAAGGGAGAGCGGCACAATTGAGCTTGAGAAAAGGCTTCCCGGCCCGGGGCGAGTAGCCCCAAAGCCGCCGTGCCATGACTTCTTTGCCGGCGCCCGTCTCTCCGTGCAGCAGGATTGGGACCTCAGATTTCCCGACGCGGCGAAGGAACTCCTCGGAATAGCCCTGGGGGCGCGGCTTACCTTTGGCTGAACATTGACTGTCCACCCCGGAGGCCTCGTTTTCGCTCAAATTGGCGACCATCACACCTTCTCATCCGCCCCGGAGAATCCGGTAGCTCCGAGTGCTTCCGTGGGCGCAGCTCGTCCTCACAAAATGTAAAAATTGCTCGCACGCTTAGAACGTTTGGGATTGCCTTCCGAGGTACCCCCCGGATTGAATCTTCGAGGCCATACCATACATATTACGTGCACTTAGCTTTCGAAGAGCACTCCAAAGAAACTGACTCTGGTTTACGAGATCGATTACCATTGATTCTTTTTTCCACGGTTCCTCGTCCAATTTACAAGGGGAGGCGGCGGCAAGCTTATTCCCACTTGATGGGAATCATACCCCCTCAAGAGAACTTAGAGACAATATTTCTCCTGCCACTTTGGTACCACGGAGGGCAATATTCAACAAAATGTTGTCAGGTCAGGACTTGCGAGCAATGGCCACCCGATTGCTTACTTCCAGGTCATTCCCCCTGCAACTTTTGTGTTAGCCGAGCCCTCTTACGAAAGCAAAGGGTATAAGCCCGTGTCCGTGAATCGAGATATTTATCCAAATCTAAAACTGCGGATCTACACCGCCGGAATTCGCCAGAACCGTCTGGCGAAGATGATCGGCATTGATGAAGCGTACTTGAGCAAGATCATCAATGGCTTTCGCGAGCCGAGCGGAAATGTCCGAGAGTCCATTGCCGAGATTCTTAACTGTGATCCCGATTGGCTGTTTCAGAAATTGCAAATTAGCAACGAATCAACGTTTGTTGGACAGTTGGCGCAACGAAGCGAGGAGTAGCCGCGTTGCTCGACGGTTTCGAAGAACTGTTCTTCCCCGCTTGTCCAGAGCACGTTCTTAAGTTTGGTCGTTTTTTAAGAGCTCAGTGCTTGGGACTGAAAATGGCGAAGCTATGTCCGCTTCTCTTCCATCCCGAGAAAATTTTGGCTTAGGAATCTGGAGCCCCAGAAATGTCGATTTTAAATCGAACATCGGTAGCAGTTCTCGGCGTGCCTTTCGACAATGTCACGATGGACGAAGCCGTCGACTTGATTGAAGACCAGCTTCAAGAAAACCGGTTCCATCAGGTGGCGACCGCGAACGTAGATTTTTTGATGCATTCGATCCGGGACCCTGAGCTACAAGAGATCCTCTGCTCCTGCGATCTGGTTGTTCCTGACGGCATGCCGATCGTGTGGGCGGCGCGCATGATGGGCGTGGCGCTCAAGGAGCGGGTCTCAGGTGTGGACCTTGTTCCCCGCCTGGCCGATCTCTCGGCTCGCGGCGGCTACGGCATCTTCCTTCTAGGGGCGAGCGAAGACAGCTCCCGCCGGGCAGCGGAATCGATGAAACAGCGCTTCCCTGGAGTGCGCATCGTGGGCCGCTATTCTCCGCCCATCTCCTCCCTGGACGCAATGGACCACGAGGACATTCTGGCTCGGATCGAGCTGGCGAGACCCGATATTTTGCTGGTCGCGATGGGGAACCCTAAACAGGAAAAGTGGCTGAACATGCACCGCGACCGGCTGGAAGTCCCGATCTGCATGGGGGTCGGAGGCTCGCTCGACTTCTTGGCGGGCACAACGAGCCGCGCCCCTGCCTGGATGCAGAACGCAGGCTTCGAATGGCTGCACCGGCTGTTCCAGGAACCAGGCCGACTGACCAAGCGTTATCTCAACGACGCGAGAGGCTTGGCCAGGCACCTGCCTTCCCAGCTTGCGACCAGCGCCGTTCAACCGAGAAAGCCGGTAAGCTCCGCCTTGCAGGCCTACGACATTGGAAGCTCTTTGGTCGTTGTGCTGGGCGGCGACATCCGCATGCCGCTGCTCGGCGAGTTCGACCAGCTGATGGCGGAGATCAATCAAGAACGCCGTCACACAATCCTGGATATGTCTTCGACCGCCTACCTGGGTCCCGATGCGCTGGGAAGCCTGATTCGATGGTCGATGCAAATGCACCGCTCGGGATTGCATCTTTGGCTGGCCGGCGCACCGGCGCATGTCCGGCGGGTGATGCGCTCGGCGCTCCTCGACCACTGCTTCTCGACCGCGGCGAGCGTTGCGGATGCCGCCTACCGGATTGAGAGGACCGAGAGCATGCTTCCGGGCGAGCTGATTGCGGCGCGCAGTGTCAGCCGCGAGGCTCGCGATTCCGCCAGCGTGCAGCTCGAGATTCTCCAAGGCCTGTGCAAGAGAGTTGGGACGAGCGCGAAACAGGCCGAATTCAGTTTTGGAAGGCTGCGCAGCCGGGTTTCGCCGGGCCGGGCGCCTGCAGCGCCCTAACCGGCGCATGGACTTTCCCGGGACGCCGATAAATCTATCAAAATATCTATGATCCACTCGCTCACAATCAGTCTCGCGGTCCTCCTCGTCGCGGCCACCCTGCCGGTCACCTTCGAGCTGGCGATGCTGACGGCGGCATTTTTTCTTCCGCGAAGAAAGCCGCGCCCCGATCAGATCGCAGGCCGAACGAAGCTCGCCATCCTGGTTCCAGCTCACGACGAGGAAACGCTGATCGCACGAACGGTGGGCAGCCTGCGTGCTTCGGCCGGCAGTCAGACCCGCATCGTCGTGATTGCGCACAACTGCTCGGATCGAACGGCCGAGCGGGCGCGGGAAGCCGGAGCGGAGGTTCTGGTCTACAACGATCCGGAGGCTCGCGGAAAAGGCTTTGCGCTGAGCGCCGGCTTCGATCATGTTTTCTCCCAGGGAGCGAGCGCGGCTTTGGTAGTCGATGCCGACTCGATCGTCTCCGCGAACCTGGTTCCCGCAGTTTGCGCAGCCTTCGACAATGGCGCTTCCGCCGTCCAGTGCCGCTACGAAATGGCAGCTGCCCCGGGGCGGGCCAAGACCGGCCTCGCAGCACTAGCGTTCCGTGGATTCAATTACATCCGTGCTCGGGGCCGCGGCCGGCTAGGCCTCTCCTCGGGCATCCTCGGCAACGGATTCGCCATCTCCCAAAGGGTATTCCTGCTTGCTCCGTATCGCGCGCTGTCTGTGGTGGAGGATTTGGAATATCACATCCATCTGGTTTTGGCCGGCTATCGAGTCGATTTTCTTGAGCAGGCGAGCGTTCTGGCGAGTTTTCCGGAGACGAAAACCGGCGAGACCTCGCAACGCGCCCGCTGGGAAGGCGGCCGGTTTCGCGCTGCGCAACAACTGCTGCTTCCGGTGGGAAAACGCCTCTTAAGCGGCCGCGCGCGTCTGTTTGAGCCGCTTGCCGATCTGATCACTCTTCCTCTGGCCTACGCGGTTTTCGCATTGCTCGTTCTGTTTTTGCTGAGCTTGGCGTCGCCGCTGCCCTGGGCAAGAATCTACTCCCTCTCCGCTCTCGCCATCATCGGCATTCATGTCGTAACCGCGGCATTTGCGGGAGAAGACCCAAGAAAGGAACTCGGTCTTCTGCTGATGGCTCCGGCTTACATTCTTTGGAAACTCCGCCTGGTTCCCTCCCTGCTGCGCGGATCGAGCCGCAACGCTGCGTGGGTCCGCACGGAACGGGCGGCAGCCGCGCGCAAAGGTTGAACCGGCTGAAAACAGCGCCAATCGCTGCAAAACACTGGAGGTTTTGAAGATGAAACAACAATGTTCCGCGAAGTGCTTGATCTTGCCGGCGCTGGTTCTGTGGCTGAGCGCCCCGGCGTTCGCACAAGCATCCGCGCCCGCTGCGGAGACTCCGGCAGCAGCGCCTTCCGCGGCTCCGGCCAATGTTTCACCTGCTGATCCGGTGAATGCCCCGGCTGCCGGACCTGCGAATGTGGAGCAGGACACACCCGCTACGCCGCAATTGAAGGAAGGCCCTGACAAAGTTCTTCAGAATTTCGAGCCCGCAGCCGACGCCGAATACGAACTC